>JAYODB010000007.1:0-45438 GCA_038106075.1 Cellulomonadaceae bacterium
GCGCTCGTCACCGCGAGCGGCCCGTGAATACGCAAGAGCTCCAACAGGGCGGGATGGTCGGGGCTGCGCAGCGCGACGGTTCCTGGGGTGTGGCCGATATCGAAGCCAAGCTCGGAATTGACCGGCAGGACAACGGTGAGGGCCCCCGGCCAGAACTGGTGGATGAGTGAAATGACCTCATCATTGAGCGCGCCTTCGGCGACGAGACCCGCGGCCTGGTCGACCGAGGAAACCAAGATGGGTGGCGCCATGTCACGGCCACGGCCTTTTAGAGCGACGACGCGATCGACCGAGCCCTCGACTTTCGGGCAGACCGCAACGCCATAGACAGTGTCCGTAGGAACCACGATGACCTCGCCGCGGGACACGGCCGCGTGAGCTTGGTGGAGTCCGTTGAGCGCATAGTGCTCGTCCCGGACGTCGAAGAGAGTCGCCATCGCTTTCAGTGTAGTAAGCGGGCTCTAGGCTGGAGCAGATGCTTTTCCTCTTCGACATGGACAATGTGCTCTATGACTACCACTGGCGCGTGCGCATGCACGGGCTCACTGACGTCACCGGCTGGGATTTTCACGAGCTCAGGCGACGCTGGTGGCACGACGAGGGAGAGTGGAAGGCCGAACGCGGCGACCCGCCGACCGGCGAAGAGTACCTGACCCGAGTCAACGCGGCCCTGGAATCAGACTTTTCCGTCGACCTGTGGCTTCACCACCGCAGGGAGGCGATGGTGCCGCGACCCGACATCATCGACGTCGCAGCGCGGGCCTCCGAATTGGGCGACGTGGCGGTATTGACCAATAACGGGGCGCTCATCGGTGAACACCTCACCACGATTGCCCCCGAGCTCGTACCCATTTTTGGTGACAATCTTTTTGCCACCGCGCATTTCCGCGCGCGCAAACCCGAACCCGAAGTGTTTCGTCACGCGCTCGATGGGCTCGGCCACCGGGCAGAGGACACCTTCTTTGTTGACGACATGCCAGAGAATGTTCGCGGCGCGGAATCACTGGGCATCACCGCCGAGTGGTTCTCCCCGAACTACCCTGCAGCTCAACTACTCGAATCGATTGAGCGCTTCGCAAACCGCGCGGTTTAGCGTTTGGTGCCGCGGCTAAAGCGGTCACGCCCGACGAGATCCCGCTCAGTCGTGGTCGAGGTGAAACCGTGCGCCTCCAGGAGACTACGGATGGCTTCACCCTGGGCGACACCGTGTTCCATCACGAGCACTCCGCCCCGATGGAGCACCTCTGCCGCGATGGGCACCACTCGTCGAATCACGTCGAGACCGTCCTCACCACCGAACAGGGCGAGGGCAGGGTCATACCCTTCGGTTTCTACATCCAACTGCTCACCGGGACGCAGATAGGGCGGGTTCGACACGACAAGGTCCACCGTCCCCCGCCAGGGGTGGCTGAGCACGTATTCGATGTCAGCGTGGAGGACAGTGACCTGGCCCGAGGCGAGACGACGAGTATTGCGCTCGAGGTAGGGCAGAGCCTCGTCGGAGATTTCGACAGCAAGGACGTCGGCGTGGGGTAGCCCGCGCGCGAGTGCCAGCGCCAACGCGCCAGAGCCCGAACACAGGTCGATCACTCGCATGGTCTCTCCTGCAGGGTGAATGAGCTGCGCCTCGGCGATGGCGCTGTGGGCGACGAGTTCAGTTTCCGGCCGGGGAACAAACACCCCGGGCCCCACTTCGAGGTCCATGTCGAGAAACGGAGCGAACCCTGTGATGTGCCACAGCGGCTCCCGGTTCACCCGGCGCTCGAGCATCCGCTGAAACCGTTCGGTCAACTCATCAGCGACCTCAACGTCACGAATCACCATGGCCGCTTGAAGGTCACCGCGGCCGCGTCCGAGAATCGCTGAGGCGAGTGACCAGGCGTCAGCGTGGGGGGATGCCACACCCGCCTGGGTGAGCCGCTCGGTGGCGAGTGTGAGCAGGGCGCTCAATCCCTGCGGCACGTTATTCGCCTAACTCCTGCAGTCGAGCTTCCTCATCCGCTTGGACACAGGAGTCGATGATGGGGTCGAGCGCACCGTTCATGACCTGGTCGAGGTTGTAAGCCTTGAAGCCGGTGCGGTGGTCGGCGATGCGGTTTTCGGGGAAATTATAGGTGCGGATTCGCTCTGAGCGGTCCATTCCACGGATTTGGCTCTTCCGCGCGTCTTGCGCCTGTGCCTGGAGCTCTTCCTGCTGTTTCGCGAGAAGACGCGCACGGAGCACGCGCATCGCTGCTTCACGGTTTTGAAGCTGGGACTTTTCATTCTGCATGGACACCACAATTCCCGAGGGAAGGTGGGTGATGCGTACGGCCGAATCAGTCGTGTTGACCGACTGGCCCCCGGGGCCACTCGAACGATAGACGTCGATTTTCAAATCGTTTTGGTTGATGTCGATTTCTTCGGGTTCGTCCACTTCGGGAAACACGAGCACGCCCGTCGTCGAGGTGTGAATACGCCCCTGCGACTCGGTGGCGGGAACACGCTGAACGCGGTGCACGCCGCCCTCATATTTCATCCGCGCCCACACACCCTCGTCGGGATCAGAGGAGGACGACTTGATGGCGACCTGCACGTTTTTGTAGCCGCCGAGGTCGCTTTCGGTGGAGTCGAGGATTTCGGTCTTCCACCCGCGCGACTCGGCGTAGTGGATATACATCCGCAGCAAATCGGCCGCGAAGAGGGCAGATTCCTCGCCCCCTTCACCGCCTTTAATTTCCATGATGACGTCACGGCCATCGTCAGGGTCGCGAGGAATCAGCAGGGCACGCAGTGTGGCCTGGGCTTCCTCGATACTCGCTTCGAGCGCGGGGATTTCATCGGCCAGCGAGGCATCCTCAGAAGCCAGCTCTTTCGTCGCCTCCAAGTCGTCCGTAAGGGACTGCAGAGCCTGGTGCGCATTGACGATTCGATCGAGCTCGAGGTAGCGACGATTGAGTTTCTTCGCTAACCCCGGGTTTTGGTGGACCGCTGGGTCGGCCAGTTGCTCTTGCAACTGGCCGTGCTCGGCGACCAACTGATCGATCGAATCCAGCATGCGATTATCCGCGGCGGCTAAACGCCGGGTTTCCCTGCTTGATGGCGTCCACCATGGCGTCGGTGTCTGATGCCTTGTTCGCGATTTCGATGAGGTAGTTCAACACCTCGACTTCGCTCGCTCCCAGGGCCTGACGGCGGAACTCGTCCAACACGGTGGCACTCTTCGCCCCCAACAGGGCTTCGTCACGGCTGGTTCCCGAGCGCACCACGTCGATGGCGGGGAACAGGCGGCCTCGCGAAGCCTCTTCGCTCAAGTGCAGCTCGACGGTGGCGAGCTGTGATACTTCGTGAGCGACCGAATCGTCAATAGCCTGGCCGGTGTCAGCGAGGAGGGTGCCGAGAACGGTGAGCGAGCCACCGCCTTCCACCTGGCGACCCGAACCGACAAGGCGCTTCGTCGGGTAGAGCCACGCCGCGTCGGCCTGACCGCTGCCCCGCGAGTGGGTGCCGGTGAGCTGGTAGGCGCGGGCGAGACGGGTGATGGAGTCGAAGATGACGACCACGTCGTGTCCGAGCTCGACCAGGCGCTTCGCGCGCTCGATTGCGAGCTCGGCAATGGTCGTGTGGTCATCAGCTGGACGGTCAAACGTCGACGCGATGACTTCACCCTTGACGCTGCGCTGCAGTTCCGTCACGGTTTCCGGGTTTTCGTCAACAAGAACCACCATGAGGTGAACGTCGGGGTGGTTTTCCGCCACGGCCTCGGCCAGGCGCTGCACCATCGTCGACTTACCCGACTTGGGTGGAGCCACGATGATTCCGCGCTGGCCCATTGCCAACGGGGAGAACAGGTCGACCAGTCCCAGTGCTTTCACACCGGAGCCACCCGCAACGGGGAGGCGTTTGGTGGGGTGAACGGCCGTCATTTGGGCAAACTCGGGACGCTTCTGGGCGTCGTCGATGGTCTGAGCGTTGATGGTGTCGACCGATACGAGCGCGTTGTATTTCTGGCGGCCCTGAAGCTCGCCCTCACGCGGCTGACGGATCGAACCGATGACGGCGTCACCCTTACGCAGGTTGTATTTCTTGACCTGGCCGAGTGACACGTAAATGTCAGTCGGGCCGGGCAGGTAGCCGGTGGTGCGCACGAAGGCGTAGTTGTCGAGCACGTCGAGGATTCCACCAATCGGAATCAGAACGTCGTCGTCGCTGATTTCGGGGTCGACGTCGTCTCCAGACTGACGTCCACGGCGACGGTCGCGTCCGCGACCTCGGCCACGTCCGCGGCCGTTGCCCTCGGAGTCGCCCTGGTCGTCGCTGGCCGTGTCGTCAGAGGATGAGTCTGCGTCAGTCGTTTCGACCTTCTCACTCTTCTCGGCGCCTGCGGTGTCGTCAGAGTCAGCCTTGCGACGCCCGCGAGTGGGTCGCTGGGGTTTTTCGTCAGCCGTGTCGGCCTTGTCCGAAGCGGGGGCCGCTTCGGGGTTCACTACTGCGTCGGTCTTTGCCCGGCGCGAGGGGCGACGGGTTGTCGTCTCTTCTGCCTCAGGTGTTTCGGGCTGGTTAGTGTCGTTCTCCACTGTGTTTTTCTCCTTCACGTGGGTCATGAGTCTTTTTTCTTCTCAGGTCCTGCCCTGTGTCCTCGACTACATGGTGCTGTCGACTGACGATTCCGAGTGGGGCATGTGTCGCACGCGATCGTGCCGTTTCCCGGTGGGCCGGTGAGAATTCCGGAGTGCTAACTGGGTTTAGTCGGCGAGCGCCGGAAGTACCTCTACTGTAGCACCACGCTCATCGACGGTGAGCATCCGGCAGTCCCACTGACCCTTCTGGGTCGCTTCGACAATCTCTTGCGCCTGAAGCCGCTGGGCGGGGTCAGAGCACAGCACCAGGACCGAAGGGCCAGCGCCACTAACCACTGCGGGCAGGCCTTTTTTGCGAAGCGCCTTGATCAGCGTGTCGGTGTCTTGCATCGCACTGGCGCGATAGTTCTGGTGCAGCTTGTCTTCGGTCGCTTCAAACAAGAGTTCTGGGCTATCGAGTAGAGCGGCGATCAACAGTGCGGCACGAGAGAGGTTGAAGATGGCGTCTTGGTGCGGCACGGTGTCAGGCTGCAAAGACCGAGCAAGCTGAGTCGACATGGTCGACTCGTGCGGAATCGCCACCATCAGAGAAACACCGCGGTGCACCGCGAGTTTCTTCGACCGCGGAACCCCGTCAGCCATCCAGGCGATGGTGAGTCCACCAAAGAGCGAGGGGGCAATGTTGTCAGGGTGACCTTCGAGGTCGGTCGCAATACGAAGCAACTCTTCTTCGCTGACCTCGACCTCTCCGTCGAGCAGGCCCTTAGCGGCCATCACTCCGGCGACGATGGCGGCTCCCGACGAACCGACGCCTCGGCCGTGAGGAATGGTGTTGTGGGCGACGAGTTTCAGCCCGGGGACGGGCTGACCGAGCTGCTCGAGCGCGTAAATCAGAGAGTGCGCCACAAGGTTGGTTTCGTCGGTGGGAACTTCGCCTTCACCCACACCGTGCACCTCGACCGTGACAGCAGAACCAGAGACCACCTCGACCTCGAGCTCGTCATAGATGGTCAACGCCATTCCGAGGGTGTCAAAACCGGGACCGAGGTTGGCGGTGGTCGCGGGAACGGTGACCTTCACCCGCCTGCCAACGAGACTGGCGCTCATTTGGTCTCTCCCGCCATGCCGAGAACCTCGGCCACTTTTTTCACGTCAACCGGAACCTTCACCGGGGATACCTCAGAACCGTCCTCATTCTTGAGAGCCCACTGCGGGTCTTTCAAGCCGTGCCCAGTGACCGTCAGCACCGCGGTCGCGCCCTTCGGGAGCGCCCCTGCTTCTGCGCGCTCCATCAGGCCCGCCACGCTAATCGCCGAGGCCGGCTCGACGAAGATTCCCACTTCATTGGAGAGCAGACGGTGAGCGGCGAGGATGCCCTCATCGGTGATGGCGCCAAAGTAGCCATCAGAGTCTTTCTGGGCGGCGAGAGCGAGATCCCACGACGCAGGATTACCGATGCGAATCGCACTCGCAATCGTTTCAGGGCTCTTCACTCGCTCACCGAAGACGATCGGGGCCGAGCCGGCCGCTTGAAAACCGAACATCCGGGGTAACCGGTCGATCACCCCGCGGTCGGCCTCTTCGCGATAGCCGCGGTGGTAGGCGGTGTAGTTTCCCGCATTACCGACGGGCAAGAAATGGAAATCGGGGGCGCGGCCGAGGACCTCGACCACTTCATACGACGCCGTCTTCTGGCCCTCGATGCGGTCGTTGTTCACCGAGTTCACCAGGTGCACGGGATAGTTGTCGGCAAGGTCACGAGCAATGTCGAGACAGTCGTCGAAGTTTCCTTCGATTTGAATAATTCTGGCGTTGTGGGCGACCGCTTGGCTGAGCTTTCCCATCGCGATTTTGCCGTCTGGAACCAGCACGGCGGAGGTGATTCCCGCCCAGGCGGCATAGGCAGCGGCCGACGCCGAGGTATTTCCCGTTGAGGCGGCGATGATGGCTTTGGCGCCGTGTTCGACCGCTTTGGACACCGCCATCGTCATACCGCGGTCTTTGAACGACCCGGTGGGGTTCATGCCTTCGAATTTGACGTAGACATCAAGCCCGGTGCGACGAGACAGGGCAGGCGCGGGAACGAGGGGTGTACCACCCTCTCCGAGCGAAATAATCGGCGTCTTTTCGCTGACATCGAGTCGGTCGAAGTATTCGCGAATCACGCCGCGCCACTGATGTGCCACCTGAAACTACCCTTCGACTCTCACCACGCCAGCGACCTGGTGGACAACTGGACTCGACGCCAACTTCTCTACTGTCTGTGACAGGTCGGCCTCGCTGGCCTGGTGCGTCTGGATGACCAGCGTAGCGGTCTGCGCTGCCCCCGCTTCGTCGTGCGGGGTCGATTGGCTGAGCGTTTCCACGCTCACCCCGGCCTCAGAAAAAATCGACGCGATGGTGGCGAGCACTCCCGGCTGGTCGGTGACCGTCAACGAAATCTGGTACCTCGTGGGTACGAGCCCTGGGTCGACAACGGGCAAGTCGGCGTGGGTCGACTCGCCCACTCCAGGGCCGCCAACGACGTGACGCCGGGCCGCCGAAACGATATCGCCCAGAACAGCCGACGCCGTTTCTGGACCTCCGGCACCCGCGCCATAGAACATGAGCGAACCGGCGGCTTCTGCTTCGACAAAGACGGCGTTATTGGCTCCGTGCACGGCGGCGAGTGGGTGACTGCGGGGAACCAGGGTGGGGTGCACACGAACCGACACGCCATAGCCGCCTTCGGGCAGGCCGATGCGCTCACAAATCGCGAGCAACTTAATGACGTAGCCCGCATGTTGTGCCTGTTTGACCTGCTCGAGCGTGATCTCGGTGATGCCCTCGCGTCCGACCTCTTCCAGCGGAATCGCAGTGTGGAAGGCGAGCTGGGCGAGCAGAGCCGCCTTCTGTTGCGCGTCGTATCCGCCGATGTCCGCGGTGGGGTCGGCCTCGGCGTAACCGAGCTCGGTTGCCGTGGCGAGCACCTGCTCCATCGACTCTCCCGCCGTGTCCATCAGGTCGAGGATGAAGTTGGTGGTTCCGTTCACGATTCCGAGAATTCGGTTCACCTCGTCCCCGGCGAGGGAATCACGCAGGGGACGAATAATCGGAATGGCTCCGGCGACGGCAGCCTCGTAGTAAAGCTGTGCGCCGACTTTCGCCGCGGCGTCGAAGAGTTCTGGACCGTGGGCGGCGAGCAGGGCCTTATTCGCGGTAATCACGTCGGCGCCCGACTCGAGGGCCAAGAGGATCAGCTCGCGTGCCGGCTCAATGCCTCCCATCAGCTCGACGACGATGTCGGCAGAGACGACGAGGGAGCGCGCGTCGGTGGTGAGCAACTTTTTCGGGATGGAGGTGCGGCGCGCCTTCGAGGTGTCGCGCACGGCGACACCAACCAGGTCAAGCTCGGCTCCGATGCGGCGTCCGAGTTCTTCCCTGTTCTTGAGCAGGCGGTGAGCGACTTGCGACCCGACCGTTCCACCGCCCAAGACGGCAACCTTCAGGTTTCTGTAGTTTTCGCGCACCTACACCCTCCCCGGTGCTTGTGACCCGAGGGCCAATCCAATATCGCGAGACATCACGTCTTCCACGGTTTCTGCGCTCAAGGACACCCGCGCTTCGCCACCTTCGAGCACGGCGAGCGCCGGACGCCCGACCGCGTTGTAATTGCTGGAGAGCGAATGACAGTAGGCGCCCGTTTGAGCAACCATCAGCACGTCACCGGGGGTGACGTCACCGGGCAAATAGTCGTCAGAGACCACAATGTCGCCACTCTCACAGTGCTTCCCCACCACGCGAACCAGCGCGGGCGAAGCGTCAGATGAGCGGCTCGCGAGGCGCACGGTGTAGTTCGCGCCATAGAGGGCCGTGCGAAGGTTGTCGCTCATTCCGCCATCGACACTCACATACAGCCTGGTGTCGGACTCGTCAGCGTCACCGACGACGACCTGCTTCGTGGTACCCACGGTGTAGAGGGTCACTCCGGCGGGCCCGGAAATAATGCGCCCTGGTTCAAACGCCACAATCGACGGCGACACACCCTTCAGCGCCCACTCGTCGAGAGTCTCTCCCAGTGCCTGGGCAATCGCCTCGAGGTTACTGTCGGGGTCATTGGGGGTGTAGGGAATCGCAAAGCCACCGCCGAGGTTGACGGTGTCCATCGGGTGCTCGGCCTGAAGTTTCTCGTATTCGGCGAGCAGACGATGAGCCGCTTCGATGAAGCCATCGGGCGAGACAATTTGAGAGCCAATGTGGGAGTGAAGCCCCGCCAGCTCAAGCTGCGGCGCCGCAGCAACAATCTCGGCAACGGCGGGGATATCTCCCCGCGCGATACCGAATTTCTGATCTTCCCGGGCGGTAGCGAGGTAGTCGTGGGTACCCGCGTGCACACCCGAGTTCACTCGGATCATCACGCGCTGGGTGCGACCCAACTCAGCGCTCACCTCAGCGAGGCGGCGCGCCTCCCATTCACTATCAATCACGACCGCCCCCACACCGACCTCGAGGGCTCGACGGATTTCGGGCAGTGACTTGTTGTTGCCCTGGTATTCGATCAGTGAGGGATCAACACCACTGGAGAGAACCCATTCGCACTCGCCACTGGTGGAGACGTCGAATCCGAGTCCTTCGGCCGCGACCGCGCGTACGACGTCCGAGGTGAGGAGCGCTTTGGTGGCGTAGTACACGTGGACGGCGCGAGCCTCGCGCGAGATAGCGTCTCGCAGGGTCGACTGCACCGAGCGGGCGCGACTTCGAAGCGTGTCGAGGTCAACGACGTAAAGCGGTGAGCCGAACTGTTCGAGCAGCTGGCGTGAGTCCACACCCCCAAGATGAACGGCGCCATCGCGCGAGCGAGAGGTGGATTCGGGCCACAGGCGAGAATCAAGACCGTTGAGGTCAGTGGGCTCTTCGAGCCAGGCAGGGGCAAGCTTCGAGGGAGACATCACATACCCCTTAACCTGCGGACGTTGCGGAAAGAAACCGACGAGCGGACCCGGATTGGCCCCTGAAGCCTGCCTCTAAGGATAACGGGCTCGGATACTGCCCGAAAGTTACATTCTCTCCGGCGCAGACACACCCAGCAGGTCGAGCCCGTTGGCGAGGACCTGCCCTGTGGCCTGGTTAAGAATCAGCCGCGAGTGGTGCACGGGTTCCACAGGGTCATCGCCTTTGGGTGTCACCCGGCAGGCGTCATACCAGCGGTGATAACTGCCGGACACCTCTTCGAGGTAGCGCGCGATCCGGTGCGGTTCTCGCAATTGCGCGGCCTGAGTGACGACGCGGGGGTAATCAGCGAGCGCGGTCAACAGTTCCGCCTCGCTCGGCTGGCTCAGGGACGACGAATCAAAGCCCTCACCCGTGATACCCGCAGCAGAGGCGTTCCGCGCCACCTGGTGGGTGCGGGCATGGGCATATTGGACATAAAAGACGGGGTTGTCGTTGCTGTGGCTGAGCAGAATGTCGGGCTCAATCGTCAACGGCGAATCAGCGGGGTAGCGCCCCAACGAATAGCGCAGTGCGTCAGTTCCCAACCATTCCCGCAGGTCATCGAGTTCGATGATGTTGCCTGCGCGCTTGGACAGTCGCGCACCGTTCACGCTGACCAGCTGGCCGATGAGAATCTCAATGTCCTTATTGGGGTCGTTTCCGGCGGCACCCGCGAGTGCCTTCAGGCGGTGCACGTAGCCGTGGTGGTCGGCTCCCAGCAGATAGATGGTGAGGCCGAAGCCTCGGTCTTTCTTAGAGAGGTAGTAGGCCGCGTCGGCGGCAAAGTAGGTGTACACCCCGTTGGCTCGGCGGATTACTCGGTCCTTGTCGTCTCCGAAATCGGTGGTGCGCACCCACACCGCCCCGTCTTCGTCGTAGACGTGGCCCTGCTTGCGCAGACGGTCGACCGACTGGTCGATCAGACTCTGACCCTCCGGGGTCGACATGACGTGAAGTTGACGCTCGGAGAACCATACGTCGAAGTGCACGTTGAACTTCTCCAGTGACTCCTGAATCGCCGAGAGCTGACGCTGATACGCACACTCCCTGGCGCACACGCAGGCCTCATCGTGGGACATCTCAGCGAGTTTCGGAAACTCCTCCAACACCGCGGCGCCCAAGTCTTCGATGTAGCTCCCGGGGTAGCCCCCCTCGGGCAAGTCTTTTCCGAGAGCCCGGGCGAGCACCGATTCGCCAAAAACATCCATTTGCGAGCCCTGGTCGTTGATATAGAACTCGCTCGTGACCTGCGCTCCCGCCGCGCGCAGCACCCGCGCGAGCGAATCGCCCAGGGCCGCCCAGCGGGTGTGGCCGATGTGGAGCGGTCCGGTGGGGTTTGCGGACACAAACTCCAGGTTGATCGTCATTCCGGCGAGAGAGTCGTTTCGGCCGTAACTGCGACCCTCGGAAACGATGGTCTGGGCGATCTCACCGAGTGCCCCCGAATCCAGGGTGATGTTGAGGAACCCGGGACCCGCAATGTCGACTGAGGACACCCCATCAATCTCGAGAAGAAGGTCGTGCAGAGCGGTAGCCACCTCACGTGGAGGCATGCTCAAAGGTCCTGAAAGCTTCAGTGCAATCGACGTTGCCCAGTCACCAAACTCAGCCTTTTTCGGCCTCTCTAACGCGACGTCGTCGACCTCGACCGTGTGTTCCGGGGCGTCGGGAAGGGAACCGATGTAGCGGTTGGTGAGCTCGGCGATGTGCTGAGCGAGAGCGGCGGGGTCCACAACGCACCATCCTAACGAGGCCACCGCTTCAGGCGTGGTGGAGCGTGTACCCTGAATGCGGACCTGGGCCCCCATAGCTCAGGGGATAGAGCGTCTGCCTCCGGAGCAGAAGGCCGTAGGTTCGAATCCTACTGGGGGCACTTTTTGCTAAGTTTCGTCGCTCTCCGCGTCGGGCTGTTCGTGTCGCTCGAGGAATTCAAACAGTTCCACATCTCCCACTCCGGGGAACGTGCCCCCCTGAAGTGGAGACAACGCGTGAGCGTGGAGTCGGGCTGACGCCCACGCTTTGCCCTGCCATTTCTCTCTCAAAGCACCAGAGGGCTTACGACAGCACTCCTTGTCCGGGCACGTCGAGTGGTGCCGGGTGTCGGTGTCGCGACCGCGGAACCACTTGGCGTCATCGAAGGCGACACCGACCGTAATCGAGAACTCGTCAGACGCACCCGTTCCGATCTGCGTGGACTCCCAGAAGGTGCCCTCGGGGGTGTCGGTGTACTGGTAGTACTCGGTGGTTCGGTTCGTGCGGATGAAGGCTTGCCGAGCACTCCACTGGCGGCAGACGATTTGGCCCTCCGTCGCACCGGTGACGTCGGTCGGCAGACCGAGCCCATCGTTTTCGTAGGCCTTGAGTACGGCTCCGTCGTCGTCCACGCGCAGGAAGTGCAGCCGGATGTCGAGAAATTGGGTCGCGAGGTTCGTAAACCGTAGCGACGCCGCCTCGTGGGTCACTCCGAACGCGTCCCGGAAATCTTCCACCGCGATGTTGCGCTCTTTCTTGGCGCCTTGGAGGAAGGAGACCGCCTTCGACTGGGGCATGAGGCAGGCGGCAGCGAAATAGTTGATTTCAAGCCGCTGCTGCAGGAAGTCCTCGTAAGTGGTGGGTACCGGGTGTTTGAGGATCTGGTGGGCGAGGGCTTGGAGGGCCATCGACCGCAGGCCGTGGCCACCGGGAATCGACGCCGGGGGGAGGTAGATGCGACCGTTTTCCATATCGGTCACTGAGCGGGCGGTCTTGGGGAGATCGCCGACGTGGACGATTTCAAAACCGAGCGACTGCGCCATCAGCGCCACCTCACGGTGGGTGATCGCCCCGCTCTCGTGACCGCTCTTCGCGACGAGGTCTTCGGCGAGCTCCTCGAGCTCTCCGATGTAGTTGTTCTTCGCCCGCATCCGGTGACGCAGTTCTGTGTTGGCACGTCGGGCTTCCTCGGGTGTCGCGAGCGCCATTTCTTCACGGCGCCAAATTTCCTCATAGAGTCCGGTCAGGGTTTCCAATAGGTCGTCACTCATCGACTTCGACAGCCGAGGTTCGGGAAGACCTAGAGAGTGGTAGAGCGACTGTTGGGTGACGCGTTTCCACCGCTGCTCCAACGCGGCCCTCTTGCTGGGCGGGGTCTCATCGAGCAATTCGGCGATATTGACACCGAGTTCCTGTGCGATGGTGGAGACCACGGAGAGCTTCGCCTCGCGCTTGCCGGTCTCCAGCAGAGACACCTGGCTGGCGGTCACGCCCAGGCGCTGGCCCAGCTGTTCGAGGGTGAGACCCTTGGCGGTTCTGAAATGGCGGATGCGTTGACCCAGGACGTCTGAAGAAGGCATAACATGACATTAGCGCAAGTTTTCTACTTTTTGACACGCTATTTGGTCAAAAGTGGGCCCTTTGGTTGACAAATACTGGGGTAACGGCCACATTTTTTCGAAAGGCGCCCCAGATGACCCTCCTCGTCGACTCCCCCACCCACACCGACCACCTTCGACCCGAGAGTGTGAGCCACTGGGTCAACACCTGGGCCGAAGTGCTGCGACCCGACGAGGTCGTGTGGTGCGACGGATCTACCAGAGAGCGGCACGAACTGATTGAACTCATGCGCGAACGGGGAACCATCGAACCCCTGAACGCCGACCTTCGGCCTTACAGTTTCATCGCCCGAAGCAACCCCGACGACGTGGCCCGAGTCGAATCGCGCACCTTCGTGTGTTCCGAAAAGAAGGTCAACGCCGGCCCCACCAACAATTGGGTCGACCCCGTGGAGATGCGCACCACCCTGCTCGAGCTGATGGATGGGGCAATGGCGGGTCGCACCCTCTACGTCGTGCCGTTCTCGATGGGACCGATTGACTCGCCGATGGCCCGCTTCGGAGTGCAAATCACCGACTCCCCCTACGTCGTCACCAGCCTTCACCTGATGGTGAGGGTGAGCACCGAAGTGCTCGGGCGGATTGACGATGGTGCCGACTGGGTCAAATGCGCCCACACGGTGGGAGCACCTCTTCAGCCCGGACAAGAGGACGTCGCGTGGCCGTGCAACGACACCAAATACATCTCCCACTTCCCCGAGCCCCGCGAAATCTGGTCGTTCGGCTCCGCCTACGGCGGTAACGCGCTGTTGCCGAAAAAAGCCTTCGCTCTGCGCATCGCCTCCGCCATGGCGAAGGATGAGGGCTGGCTGGCCGAGCACATGTTGCTCGTTCGAGTCACGAGCCCGCAGGGAAAGCGCTACCACTTTGCGGCGGCCTTCCCCAGCGCGTGCGGCAAGACCAACTTCGCCATGATGCAGCCCACGCTCGATGGTTGGCGGGTCGAAACCCTCGGTGACGACATCGCCTGGCTCGCCATCGGAGCCGACGGCAGGCTGCGGGCGATCAACCCCGAAGCCGGCTTCTTCGGCGTCGCGCCCGGCACCTCACACAAGACCAACCCCGTAGCGATGGACACCCTGTGGGGAAACACGATCTTCACGAACGTGGCCGTCACGGAAGACGGCGACGTGTGGTGGGAGGGCATGTCGAAGCAGGTTCCCATCAACCTCACCAACTGGAAGGGCGAGCGTCACGACCCCTCCTCTGGTGAGCCCGCCGCTCACCCCAACGCCCGCTTCACCGTCGCCATCGACCAGTGCGGTGTTCTCGCGGAGGACTGGGACGCTCCAGAGGGCGTCGCGCTCGACGGCATTATTTTCGGCGGACGCCGCGCAACCACAGTTCCTTTGGTGGTCGAAGCTCGCGACTGGACTCACGGCGTCTTCATCGGCTCCACCATCGCCTCCGAGCAGACCGCTGCCGCCGAAGGAACAGTCGGTGTCGTGCGACGCGACCCCTTCGCCATGCTTCCGTTCCTCGGCTACCACCTCGGCGACTACATCGGCCACTGGCTTGGTATCGGCGAGAAACTTCGCTCCAACGGCCACAGCCCCCGCATCTTCCAAGTGAACTGGTTCCAAAAAGACGAAGACGGAAAGTTCATTTGGCCGGGCTTCGGTGACAACATTCGCGTGGTGAAGTGGATGGTGGAGCGCATTGAAGGCGCTGTTCCTGCCCGGGACACGGCAGTGGGCCTCCTCCCACGGGTTGAGGACATCGACGCAGAGAAACTCGAGCTGAACGAAGAAGGTCTCCGCGGGCTCCTCAACGTGAACGACGAACTGGTGGCGGAAGACCTCGACGAAGCACAGGAGTACCTGGGTGCTTTGGGCAAGAAGCTGCCCGAGGCCATTACCAGAGAGTTCGACGAGGCGCGCTCCCGCCTCGGTCACTAATTTCCGCTACCGCGGCACCCATAATTCAGACAGACTGGAGCGGTGCGACGAGTTGCAGTGGTCACGGGCGCGAGCTCGGGAATCGGGGCGGAAACCGCGCGCGAGCTTGCCCGCCGAGGCTGGCGGGTGGCAGTGGCCGGACGTGACCCCGAGCGAACCCACCAGGTCGCCCAGCGCATCGGCGGTGACCCGTTCGTTGCCGACTTTGACCGACTCGACGAGGTGCGCGCGTTAGCGCGAGAGATCCTCGACGGGATGAAACAGGTCGACGTCCTGGTCAACAACGCCGGTGGAATCGTGACCCAACGCGAGCTCAGCGTCGACGGCCACGAGCTGACCCTGCAGCGAAACGTGTTGGGTTCTGTGGTGCTCACAGAAGCGCTGATGGGCGAGCTGGTCGAGCGCTCGGGCCGGATCGTGCACACTGCGTCGCTCATGCACCGGGTCGCTCGCCTCGACACCACCGACCTCGACTATGAGCGTCGCGCGTTTCGTCAAGGTTGGCCCGCCTACGCCGAAGCGAAGCTTGGTGTGGTGCTGTATGCGAAGAATGTGGCCGCTCGCACCGGGCTCGAAAGCTACCCCGTTCACCCCGGTTATGTGGCGAGCAACTTCGGCCCCGACACGCCCCTCGCCCGAAGGGTGCTCAAGCTCTCCCGACCCCTCCAAATCAGCGTTCCCGCCGGGGCTGCTCCGCTCGTGCACTTGGTTGACACCCCAGAGCTCGAAGTGGAGAACGGAAACTACTTTGACGGGCTCAATCCCTTCGCCCAAACCCACCCTGCGACAAAGAATGCGGCACTCGTCGAGCGCTACTGGGAAGCGGTGTCTTCTCGCGTAGGCTAAGTGCCACAGCGTCGAGTGTGGCGCGAAGAAAGGTCAGCGGAATGCCAGTGTCCATCGTCTCTCGCGGGATCCTCATCGGGATACTTGCCCTTGGCGTGAGCGGATGTCAGGCCCTCGATGGCCTCGTCAGTGGCCTCGGCGACAATGCCTCTGACTCTGCGACCGAGGTCACCGAAGATACCAACGAGACCACCGCCAAGGACACCATCGAAGAGGCCACCGAGACGGAAACCGCCGAGGTCACGCCCGAGAAGGGTCCCGTCCCGAGCTGCGACGCCATGTATTCCGACGCCCAAGTCGTGGCCTTTTCGGAAGAGGGGCGCGTGTCTGAGGGAGATATTTCCGCCGACGGATACGGCTACGGCACCACCAACCAAGACCTGGTCGGCATTCTGGCAAACGTGAGAAGTGACCTGAGAGTCTCCTGCACCTGGTATTTGCCGCCGGAATTCAGTTCGACCACCTCGATGGCGATTCTCTCGTCTGAAGGTATGGCCGAGGTGGAGTCCATCCTGACGGGTGCCGCTGACTCGCAAACTGCGCTGGGTTCCGGGCAGCTGTGGAAATTTGACTCGAGCAGCTCCAATATTTCTGGTGAGTACATCGCGAATGAATCCCATTACATCGTCGACACCCCGTGCCCGAGTTCCCTCGCGGAGACGAGCTGCAAGCTGTGGGTGGGCTCGACCAATTCTGCCGGTAGCTCAGAAGAGCTCACCCGAGATGCGGCAACGCTCTTCGGCGCCCTGAACTAAGCGCCTATCGGGCACCCTCGGCAAACAGGCTCTCGAGCCTGGCCGCGAGGCTGATGATGGCCGTGTCGGCTCCCGGTCGCCCAATGAGTTGGACCCCCCGGGGGATTCCGTCGGACTCCACCGCGGTCGGGAGGACGACGGCGGGAAGCCCAGAGACGTTCACAAAACTCGTCCACGGCGTGAACTCCACCTGCTGTCGAAAATTCAGCTCGGGGTCATCAGAAAAGAAGCCGATGGGGGGTGGGGCGAAAGCAAGCCCCGGGGTCAACACCGCATCGACAGCAGAAAAGGCCCGAACGGTGTCGCGCTCAAATTCTTTGAGTTTCGCGAGCGCCCGCGAGAACTCGACCGACGAGATGGTCTGAGCGTGTGAGCGCAAATAGCGTGTGAGCGGCTCCAGTAACGACTCGTCGTCAACATCAATTGCCGCGGTGGTCACTGCCCATACCGTTAAGAAATGTTCGTGGTAGGTCTCATCGGGCTGCCAGTCGAGCGCGACCACCTCCAGGCCGGCACCCTCAAGGGCATGAATTGCATGCTCAAATGCGGTGGCTGCGCTCCCGTCTGGGCCAATCCCCCACTCCCGAGGCCACGGCGAGCGCGTCGTAAACCCGACGCGGCGAATTGAGTTCTCTCCCGAAGCCGGGGCCGCGACCGACCACTCCCATGACCCCCGACGCAGCTGCGGCGCAATCACCTCGAGGTCGGCCGCCGTCGAAGTGAGAAGCCCCGGCACCGCCAGACCAGCAGGTGATTCCAGCCCAGAACCCGCGGGAATGAGACCCCGTGAAGGCTTCCAGCCGACTACTGCGCAGGCGAGTGCCGGAATACGGATTGACCCACCGCCGTCTGAGCCGGGAGCAAAAGGAAAGAATCCCGCGGCTACCGCCGCCGCGGCACCACCGCTCGAACCGCCCACTTGGCGCTCGGGGTTCTTAGGGTTGCGCACGACACCCTCGAGGCTGGTTTCGGTGTATCCCGCCATTCCAAACTCGCTGGTGGCCGTCTTGCCGACACTGATGGCTCCGACCTCATCGACCCAGTTCGCCATTGGGTCCGACTCAGTGTCAATCGGGCGGTGTTCCCGCGTGCGCGATCCATAACGCGTGGGCATGCCCGCGCGTTTGACGAGGTCCTTATCAGCGGTGGGTAACCCCCTCAGAGTCTCCGAGGGGTCAGAAAACCCTTCACGGTCGATGGTGTCTGCTCTGGATCGGGCATAGTCCTCATCGACATGCACCAACGCCCCCACAGCGGGGTCTGTGGAGGAGATCAGTTGGAGAGAACGCTCAACCAATTCGCGCGCAGTGAGCTCGCCTGACTGGAGGGCTCGTTGGAGCTCGACAATCGGCACGTGGCCCGGGCGTTTCACCCCTCCAGGCTAGTTGTCCTATCGGCGTGTCGTCAGCGTAGAGCCCTATACTTTCGGCCCAAGAGAGGAAAAATCCCCCATGAGCCCGAATCACCGAGCCCGGCGGGCACTCTCCCTTGTCTCGCTCGGAATCGTGCTTCTCGCGGGCTGCACAATGGGCTCTGAATCGGATGCTGTTGTCGAAGAAGACACCACTGAAGAGGTCGACTCGGCGCCCGAAGCTCCGGTCGAACTGGTGTTCTCCCTCCCGAGCTCCTGCCGTGACATTGTTCCGGTAGAGGCGTTCGAGAAGCTCACCTCGGGTGAGATTGGGCTTCTCCGCGGCCCCGGGTCGGGCTCAGTTGAAGGCGTGTACCTGGAAGGCCAGTCACCACAGGAAGAGCGCGGCGGAATCAGTTGCCTCTTCGGCAACGCCGACGAAACCATCACCTACACAATCAGTGTTGCGCCAATGACGGAAGCCACTCGAGCTGAAGTGATTGACGGCCTCCTCGCCCAGAAACTCAACCCCGGGCAAACCCTAGACGGAGCCCTTACCTATTGGATTCAAGGCGACCAGGAGACCGTTCCCGCTATTTACAACGCGCTGTATGACGATGCGTGGTACGAAGTGTTGATCTTCCCCGGAGGCAGACTCGCCTACGAGGAGTGCGAATCACTCGTCACCATGATGCGCTCACACACCACGAGCTAGTGTCGCCAGACTGGGGTGGCTACCTCGCCTCTTCGATTCCCGCTGACTGGGCAAACCTGCTCGGCTCGGACACGATTGACACCGTCCAGACGATCGGCCGCTCTCTCTCTGAGCGAGTGGGCACAGAACGCATCGTCCCTGCTCCCGAGCACGTCTTCCGAGCCCTCCAGGTTTCCCCCTCGGACGTGCGTGTTGTACTCGTCGGGCAAGACCCCTACCCCAACCCCGACCACGCGATGGGGTGGTCGTTTTCCGTCCCCAAGTCGGTCACGAACCTTCCGCCGAGCGCACGCAATATCCGCACCGAACTCCACTCAGATCTCGGGCTGAACCTGCCCGAACACTTCGAGCTTGGCCGATGGGTCGAACAGGGAGTGTTACTTCTCAACCGTCACCTCACCACCGCCGCCGGTGAGCCAGGCGCGCACCACGGCATGGGATGGCAAGCCGTCACCGACCGGATTATTGCCACGCTCTCGAGCCATCAACAGCGTTTTGTCGCCATTATTTGGGGCAAACAGGCCGCGGGGGTCATTCCCCTGCTGGGTGACGCACCGCGCATCGAGTCCGCACACCCCTCACCCCTTTCCGCCCATCGGGGATTCTTCGGCTCCCGGCCCTTCAGTACAGCGAATACGCTGTTGAAAAACCTCGGTGAAGAACCGATCGACTGGTCGCTGTGAGAGGGAGGTGAGGGTTCATGCTCGAACACGAGTATCACCAGCGGCGCAAAAAGCCTCGCCACTTGGGACCTGAAGCAGTCCCGCTGCCGAGCTTCGACTATTCAATCCGCCCGGCGACGGCCGATGACTTGCCCGCCGTGCTCGCGCTCTACCGCCACTATGTGCGCAACTCGGTGGTCACCTTCGACGAAAAACCCCCGACCATTCGAGCGTTTCGCTCCAAATTCGAGCACACCGAGAAACTGGGCTACCCCTTCCTCGTCGCGCAATCGCCCGGAGGCGACCTTCTCGGCTACGCCCGAGTACAGCCCTTTCGTGACAAGTCAGCGTTTCGCCACACGGTGGAATCCACCATCTACTTAGGCCCCGCCTCAACGGGTAGGGGGTTGGGCCGGGCTCTGCTCACGGAACTGATTTCTCGCTGCCGGGAGGCGGGGTTGAAAGAAGTTATTGCCGTCATCGCTGATTCGGGCGCCGACGCGTCGATCGCGCTTCACCAGTCCCTCGGTTTTAGCGAGACGGGTCGAATGGGAAAAGTGGGCTACAAGTTCGAACGGTGGATCGGCATCATCATGATGCAGCTGTCGCTTCGGAGCTAACTGTTACGTCCCGTTACAGCCGGGCGTGACAGATCCTCAAGGGCGACCTACTCTTTAGGAGCTATCGTCCCTGCCCGCTTGAAAGGCCCCCATGTCCGAGACCTGGAAGTTTGAAACCCAGCAGATTCACGCTGGTGCCGCGCCCGACCCGACCACTGCGTCGCGGGCAACCCCCATCTACCGCACCACCGCGTATGTCTTTGACTCCGCGGACCACGCGAAGAACCTCTTCGCTCTCGCGGAGTTTGGAAACATTTACACCCGCATCATGAACCCCACCCAGGATGTGGCCGAAAAGCGCATCGCCGCCCTCGAAGGGGGAACCGCAGCTCTGCTGCTCGCCTCCGGTCAGGCCGCCGCGACCACCGCCGTGTTGAACATCGCGGGCGCGGGTGATCACATTGTGAGCTCGAGCTCGATCTATGGCGGCACCTACAACCTCTTCAAGTACACGATGGCCAAGCTCGGAATCGAGACCACCTTCGTCGAGAACCAAGACGACCCGGCCGAGTGGGAAGCCGCCGTGCGGCCCAACACCAAGCTCTTCTTCGGTGAGTCCATTGCCAACCCGAAGATCAATGTCTTGGACATCGAGAAGGTGTCTGAGGTGGCCCACCGTCTCGGCCTTCCTCTGCTCGTCGACAACACTGTCGCGAGCCCCTACCTGGTTCGCCCAATCGAACACGGCGCCGACATCGTGATCCACTCGGCAACCAAGTTCCTCGCCGGGCACGGAACCGTCGTTGCTGGTGCCATCGTCGATGGTGGAAAGTTTGAATGGTCGAAGCACGTCGACAAGTTCCCGGGACTCACCGAGCCTGACCCCAGCTACCACGGGGCGAGCTACACCACGGTCTTGGGTGACGGAATCGCCTACATCATCAAAGCCCGCGTCCAGTTGTTGCGTGACATGGGTGCCGCCGTGTCTCCCGACAACGCGTTCGCGCTGCTCCAGGGAATCGAAACCCTCAGCCTGCGCATGGAGCGCCACTGTCAAAACGCACAAAAAGTTGCCGAATGGCTCTCCAACCACCCGCAGGTCGCCGACGTCAACTACGCCGGCCTGCCCAGCAGCCCCTGGGCAAAGGCGGCGAAGAAATACGCCCCCCACGGTGTGGGAGCAGTGTTGTCCTTTGAGATCAAGGGTGGCGTCGACGCTGGCCGGGCACTGGTCGACAGCGTCTCGCTGTTTAGCCACGTCGCGAACATCGGTGACGTGCGAAGCCTGATCATTCACCCGGCTTCCACCACCCACTCCCAGCTCACCCCTGAGCAGCAGTTGACCACCGGGGTGACCCCCGGATTGGTGCGACTCTCGGTCGGACTCGAGCACGTCGACGACATCATCGCCGACCTCGAATCCGGCTTCGCCGCAGCCAAGGCGCTCTAGGTGTATCGGTGGCCGGCGACGGCCGGCCACCGGTTCTCCCAGTGCCTGCGAGAATAGGCACACCATGGACTGGCAATTACCCTCCGATTCAGAACCCTCGGCGTTCGTCTCTGACGCCCTGGTCGAATCTCTGCGCGGAACCCCGCCCGTCACCGGCGCCTGGCGCGACGGTGACCATTTGGGAAACCGCCGCTTCTGCCAGGTCGGCCCTATGGAGTTTGAAACGGGTGGGTCGCTCCCCCACGTTCGTCTCGCCTATGAGGTTTTTGGTGAGCTGAACGACGCCAAAGACAACGCGATCCTCGTCTTCCACGCCCTCACCGGTGACTCCCACGCTTACGGCCCCGCCGGAGCGGGCCACCCCACGGGGAGTTGGTGGCCCGGAGTGGTGGGTCCCGGGTGTGCGCTAGACACCGAGAAATACGCGGTAATTGTTCCCAACATCCTCGGCGGATGCCAGGGTTCAACCGGGCCTGCCAGCGTGGCTCCCAACGGAATCGAGTGGGGCTCTCGCTTCCCGTATCTCACGATTCGCGATCAGGTTAACGCGGCTAAAGCGCTGGCGGATCAGCTCGGTATTGAGCAATTCCAGAGCATCATTGGTGGCTCGATGGGTGGAATGCACGCGCTCGAATACGAGCTCATGTTCCCCGGGTCAGCACGAACCCTCGGCCTGATTGCCACGACCGCGATTACCAGCGCCGATCAAATTGGGGTGAATTCCGTTCAACTCGAGGCGATTCGGGTGGACCCGGCCTTTGCCGGCGGTGACTACTACGACGAAGACGAGGGCCCCTCGAAGGGTCTCGCCTTAGCGCGTCGGATGGCCCTTCTGAACTACCGCTCACCGACCGAACTCAATGAACGGTTCGAGCGCACCTGGCAGGGAACCCGCTCGCCGATCGGCGGCTTGGGTCGGTTTGCCGTCGAGAGCTACCTCGACTTTCACGGCAATAAGTTCACTCGCCGGTTCGACGGCAACAGTTACCTCTGCCTGGTGCAGGCGATGAACAGCCACGACGTCACCCGGGATCGCGGGTCACTGGAAGAAGTGTTGAGCGTTCTCACCCTGCCCACGCTGGTGCTCGGCATCGACTCCGACCGGCTCTTCCCGCTCAGCCAACAGCACACGCTTGCCCAGCACATTCCCGGAACACTCGGTGGTGTCGGCAACACCGTGGTGCTCTCGTCACCCTATGGCCACGACGGCTTCCTCATCGAGGCAGAGGCCGTAGGGAGCGCGATCAGCCAGCTGCTCTCCATCGCCTAAGCGGCGAGTTCAGCGATGACCGGCGAAAGCGCCCGGGCAAGCTCAGCAGAGAGAATCGGACCCGGCTGACCATCACCCGATTCGACGCTGAGCCTCTCGGCAGCCATCGCGTGAATCTGGCCCGCGCCAGCAGCGACCCGAGCCACCTCATCATGAGTCCACATGGTCTTCTTCTGCTGAGCGAAAAGTGCCCCCATGAGCCCTGCGAGAACATCGCCGGTACCCGCGGTGGCAAGCCACGCGGTCGCTGGTTCTAGGGAATAGGCGACACCCTTCGGAGTGCAGACAATCGATTCGTGGCCTTTGAGATAGACCACGGCATTCCACATCGACGCGAGAGCGCAAGCTTTTTCGGCAGCCGTCTTTCCGGGCACTCCGACAGATGCCGCCAGGCGCTCCAGTTCATTTTCATGCGGCGTGAGAACGTGCATCCCTCCCACCTGGGGCGCCTGGGCGAGTGCTCCCGCATCAACCACCACGGGTGTCCCGGCCTCAATCGGAAGGCCCGCGAGACGAGTGAAGATGTCCTCTCCTTCGGGGATTCCACAGCCCACCACGACCGCGTCGACCCGACCAGGTGTCACGACGACTTCTGGCCGACTCGCCAACACCAGCGCTCGAGGGGTGTCTGTGGTCATCAGACGCACCATCCCGACCCCTGAGTGCAATGCCGCTTCGGTGCAGAGCAGCGCAGCGCCCGGGTACTGCTCAGAGCCCACCACCACGCCGACGACTCCCCGGGAATACTTGTCATCGCTGGGACCGGGAGATCTCACGAGCTCTCGAAGCTCGGCTGTGGTCAACGATGTGGTCATGAGGACGAACCAGGTTGGCGAATTCCCCGCCTGGTCGCGTCTCTCACCTCTCCGACGAGTTCTTCAATGATGTCTTCCAAGAACAACACCCCGGCGGTTTCACCCGAGTCACGGTGCACCCGTGCCAAGTGGGAGCGGGTGCGCCGCAGCATCGCGAGCGCGTCTTCGAGTTCGGTATCTTCCGCAATCGACACGAGCCGCCTAATGCGCTTGGGAGGAACCGGATAGTCACATTCCTCGTCAGGGATGTCGAGAACGTCTTTGATGTGGAGGTAGCCACTGGGCAGACCGGCCGAATCCACCAGCGGATAGCGACTGAAGCCGTGCTGGCCGACAACGTGTTGAACGTCTGTAGGGGTGACATCTTCGGGCAGGGTAATCAGCTTGTCGATGCCGATGACCACATCAGAAGCGGTTTTCTCGGTGAATTCGAATGCCGCCGTCAGCGCACCAGACTGGTCGCGCAGCATGCCCTCCTTCGTGGACTCAGCGACAATCGTCGCCACCTCGTCGAGGGTGTAGGCACTGGTCGCCTCCTGCTTGGGCTCGACTCGGAAGAGTCGAAGGATTCCGTTGGCGACGGCGTTGAGCCCACGAATGATTGGGGAGAGCAAACGGGATACCGCCACCAGAGGCGGTGCCAGCACCAGCACAGCCCGGTCGGGAAGTGAGAAGGAAATGTTCTTCGGAACCATTTCGCCAAGCACCACGTGCAGGTAGGTCACGACGATGAGCGCAATGGCGAAGGCGATGGTGCTCACCCAAGTGGGGTCCAGGCCGATTTCGCCCAAGGGGATTTCCAACAAGTGGTGCAGCGCGGGTTCAGACACCAGAAGAATCAACAGCGAACACACCGTGATGCCAAACTGCGAGGTCGCAAGCATCAACGTGGCGTTTTCCATGGCGTAGAGCGCCGTCTTCGCCGAGGCCGATCCATCTTCAGCCCGGGGTTCGATTTGCGATCGCTTCGCCGAAATCACTGCAAATTCGGCGGCCACGAAGAAGGCATTACCGGCGAGAAGGACGACCAGCCAGACGAGGCCCCACCAGTCTTCACTCACAGCAGCTCCACCTCCTCCGGGTCGATGCGGGGGGTGAAACGGATGCGCTCTATCCGTCGACCGTCGAGACGTTCCACCCGAAACTCCCCCTGGTCAATCTCGATCGCGTCGCCCAATTCGGCGAGACGTCCGAGCTGTTCGATGAGGAATCCCGCGACGGTTTCAAAATGCCCGTCTTCCGGGAGTTTCACACCCGAATGCTCCGCCAATTCGTCGGGTCGCCAGCGTCCAGGGAACGTGAACCAGTCGCGTGCGTGAACCACGTCGAGGGGTCGGCGGTCGTGCTCGTCTGCCACTTCACCGATGAGCTCCTCGACGAGATCCTCAAGGGTGGCGATACCGGAAGTTCCACCGTATTCGTCCACGACGATGGCCAGTTGATATCCCCGGCCTCGAAGCTCGATAAGAAGCGCATCCAGCGGCATCGTCTCTGGCACACGCACCACATCGGACTGCAGTGCCGAGGCGGGAACCTCGTCCCGTCGCTCGCGAGGAACCGCCATCGCCTGTTTCACGTGGACGACCCCGCGAACGTCGTCAATCGAGTCATCAATGACGGGAAACCGGGAAAACCCTGTGCGGGCAGCGAGTTCCAAAATCTCTGTCGCGCTATCGCTCCGATGGACCGCCTCAACACTGGTTCTCGGTGTCATCACGTCCTCGGCGTTGAGCTCGGAAAATGCAATGGTGCGAGAGAGCAGTGTGGCCGTGTCATGCTCGAGAAGGCCCTGCAGCGCTGAGCGCCGCAGCAGGCTCGAGAGCTCATCAGGGGTTCTCGCCGAGGTGAGTTCTTCCTTAGGCTCGATTCCCATCGCTCGCAGAATACGGTTTGCCGTCTCGTTCAGGACATAGATCGCGGGGCGGAACGTCCAGGTGAAGGCGAGCTGCAAGGGGATGAGAACCTTCGCCGTGGCTTCAGGTACCGCGAGAGCAAAGTTCTTCGGTGCCAGCTCACCCACCACCATCGAAATAAAGGTGGCAAGAACAATCGCGAGGACAGCACCCACAGGGCGGTTGAACTCCTCGGGAATCCCTACCTCGCTCAGCGGCCCAGACAGCAGCGAACTAATCGCCGGTTCCATCGTGTAACCGGTGAGGAGTGTGGTGAGGGTGATGCCCAATTGGGCACTGGAAAGGTGAGTCGATGTGCGCTTGAGTGCTCGGATCGTCAGGCCATAGCCGCGAACGCCGCGCTCACGGCGGGCCTCCAGCTCAGAACGGTCCAGATTGAGCAAAGCAAACTCGCTACCCACAAACACTCCTGTGCCGAGGGCGAGAAGAAATCCTGTCGCGAAGAGCAACCAGTCCTGGGTCATCGGGCACCCCTCAGGGCACCCTTGGGACTATGGCTGGGTTCGGAGCGATCAGACGAGACGCGGTCCATTTGAGCTAAGAATAACAGCACGAATTCGGCTCGGCGTGGAGAAATTGTGAGCCCAGTGAAACCGCTAACATTGGGGGCGTAACTTGCCGAACTTCTAGAGGACAGCACAGCTGAGAGTGGGCATTAGGGCAGTGTCAGACGGTGACGCCGGTAATTCATCAACTACCACGGACTTAACAGACTTCGGAGCCAACCTGTGGCTCGTCGACGAAATGCGCGAGGCCTACCTGCGTGACCCCAACTCGGTCGACCCCAAGTGGTGGCCTTTGTTCGGCGGTCAAGCCCCCGCCGCAGCTTCGCCGGAGGAGCCGGCCCCGGCTACACCCGCTGTCGAACCCACTGATAGCGCCACCCCCACGACGGGTCCGATCAACACGGTACAAGCGCGCACGACCTCAGTGAGGCCGAAAGCTCAACCGATTCCTGCTGAGGCGCCCGCGAGCACCGGCGCGATTCCTGAGGTTCCCGCCGAGGCAACTGATGAGGTCACCGCTCTTCGCGGTATTGCGAAAACCCTCGCCGCAAACATGGACGAGTCGATTGAGGTCCCTACTGCGACCAGTGTTCGCACGATTCCCGCGAAGTTGATGATCGACAACCGCATCGTGATCAACAACCACCTTCGACGCACCCGCGGTGGCAAGATCTCCTTCACCCACCTGATTGCGTGGGCGATGGTTCGGGCCTTGCACGAGCTCCCCGGCCAAAACGTCTTCTACGACGAACGCGAAGGGAAGCCAGTCGCCGTCAAGCCGGCACACATCAACCTCGGTATCGCAATCGACCTTCCCAAGCCAGACGGCACCCGCTCGCTGGTCGTGCCCGGCATCAAGCGCTGCGAATACATGGGCTTTGCCGAGTTCATGACGGCTTATGAGGACGTGGTGAAGCGCGCTCGAGAGGGCAAGCTGGAAATGTCGGACTTCATGGGCAACACGATTTCGCTCACCAACCCGGGAGGAATTGGAACAGTCCACTCGGTACCGCGGCTGATGAAGGGCCAAGCCTGCATCATTGGGGCGGGAGCGCTTGAGTACCCGGCTGAATTCCAGGGTTCGGCAAAGTCGTCTCTCGCCGATTTGGGAATCGGCAAGACCATCACCCTCACCTCCACCTATGACCACCGCGTCATTCAGGGGGCTGGTTCAGGCGAGTTCCTGGGAAAGATTCACGAACTCCTCATCGGAGGCGGGAACTTCTACGAAGACATTTTTGCCGCGCTGCGTATTCCCTACATGCCCATTCACTGGGCAGAGGACATCGCCGTCGACCACGCCGACCAGGTCAACAAGACAGCACGTGTTCAGGAGCTCATCAATTCATTCCGCGTCCGCGGACACCTAATGGCCGATGTGGACCCATTGGAATACCGCCAGCGCTCCCACCCCGACCTCGAAATCGAAACACACGGGCTCACCTTCTGGGATCTCGACCGCGAGTTCGTCACCGGAGGTTTCGGCGGTCGCCGAACCATGCTCTTGCGCGAAATCCTGGGAGTACTTCGCGACTCGTACTGCCGCACCATCGGTATTGAGTACATGCACATCCAAGACCCGGCTCAACGCAAGTGGTTCCAGGAGCACCTCGAGCGCCCCTACGAAAAGCCCTCCCACGACGCCCAAATGCGTGTGTTGAGCAAGCTCAACCAAGCCGAAGCGTTCGAAACCTTCCTGCAGACCAAATATGTGGGTCAGAAGCGCTTCAGCCTCGAGGGTGGCGAATCGACCATCACCCTGGTCGATGAGATTTTGCAGAAAGCTGCCGAAGAGAGCCTCGACGAGGTCGCCATTGGCATGGCCCACCGCGGCCGCCTCAATGTGCTCGCCAACATTGCGGGCAAGACCTACGGCCAAATTTTCCGCGAGTTCGAAGGAGCCCAAGACACCGGAACCGTTCAGGGTTCTGGTGATGTGAAGTATCACCTGGGCACTGAAGGTAGCTACACCGCCCCCGGTGGCGAGAAAATCCCGGTGTATCTCGCCGCCAACCCCTCTCACCTCGAAGCGGTGAACGGTGTCCTCGAAGGAATTGTTCGCGCCAAGCAGGATCGCGTGGAACAGGGGCGATACGGCGTCCTCCCCGTGTTGATTCACGGAGACGCCGCCATGGCTGGCCAGGGTGTCGTCGTCGAAACCCTTCAAATGTCGAAACTTCGGGCCTACCGCACAGGTGGGACGATCCACGTGGTCGTCAACAACCAGGTGGGCTTCACCACCTTGCCCCACGATGCGCGAAGCAGCGTGTATTCGACCGACGTTGCGAAAACGATTCAGGCCCCGATATTCCACGTGAACGGTGACGACCCCGAAGCCGTGCTGCGAGTCGCTGAAATGGCCTTCCAATATCGCCAACAGTTCCACTCGGACATCGTCATCGACATCGTCTGCTACCGCCGTCGCGGTCACAACGAAGGTGACGACCCGTCGATGACGCAGCCTCTGATGTACAACCTGATTGAGGCGAAGCGAAGCGTTCGAACCCTTTACACCGAATCTCTCGTGGGCCGCGGCGACATTACCCCCGAAGAGTTTGAAGCGGCTCAAACAGACTTCCAGCACAGACTCGAGGAGGCGTTTGCCGAAACTCACGCGGTCCAGACCGGTTCCGTCCAGGTGGTGTCAGCCGATCAGGGTGCAGTCGCTGGCATGGAGCGACCCGAATCCCAGCGCGACGACGTCCTCGAAGCGCCGGCAACGACCGGCGTGGCCCTCGATGTAGTCCACGCCATCGGGGACGCCCACCAAAACGTCCCCCCGGGCTTCACCGTTCACCCGAAACTGATGCCGCTTCTGACTAAGCGTCACGAGATGAGCCGAAATGGCGACATTGACTGGGGCTTCGGAGAGTTGCTCGCCATCGGTTCTCTGCTTCTCGAGGGAACCCCCGTTCGCCTTGCCGGACAGGATTCGAGGCGAGGCACCTTCGTCCAGCGTCACGCCGTGATGCACGATCGTGAGAATGGTCAAGAGTGGTTGCCGCTGATGAACCTCTCTGACTCCCAAGCGCGGCTGTCGATTTATGACTCCCTGCTCAGCGAATACGCCAGTCTCGCGTTCGAATATGGCTATTCCGTAGAAAGACCAGATGCTCTGGTGATGTGGGAAGCCCAGTTTGGTGATTTCGTCAACGGCGCCCAAACCGTGATTGACGAGTTCGTCTCTTCCGCCGAGCAAAAATGGGGCCAGCGCTCAGGTGTGGTTCTACTTCTCCCCCACGGCTATGAGGGCCAAGGTCCCGACCACTCTTCCGCACGAATTGAGCGGTTCTTGCAGCTCGGGGCTGAGAACAACATGACCATTGCGCGCCCGTCCACTCCCGCGTCCTACTTCCACCTGCTCCGTCGCCAGGCCTACCAACGCCCGCGCCGCCCGCTGATTGTGTTCACGCCGAAGGCCATGTTGCGCCTCAAGGGGGCGAGCTCCATGGTCCAGGACTTCACGCAGGGCAGCTTCCAACCCGTCCTTACCGATTCACACGTTGACCCAGCCCAGGTGACGCGTGTACTGCTCCACGCAGGAAAGATTCACTATGACCTGCTCGGTGAGCGAGAGAAGCTCGCAGCACACCACGTCGCCCTGGTCCGGATGGAGCAGTTCTATCCACTTCCGGAGGATGAGCTGCGCGGAGAAATGGCGAAGTACCCGAACGCCGAATTTGTCTGGGTGCAAGACGAGCCGGAGAACCAAGGTGCGTGGCCATTCCTCGCCCTGGAGGCTATCGGGCGGCAACTGCCTCAGCTCCGCGTAATTTCTCGTCCGGCTTCGGCATCACCCGCGACCGGTTCGTCAAAGCGCAGCAACGACGAGCTCCGCCTCATCCTCGACCGGTCCTTTGGGTAGGTCTGGCTCTGCCGATTTCGACCCGCGATAGCCTGGTGCTCCCATGAGTGCTGACACGTCGATAGAGGCCGCAGGGTTCGCCTGCCCACGCGCCGAGAAAACCCTCGACGCGACGCTCAGCATTCCCGGTTCTAAGTCGCTCACGAACCGGGAGTTGGTCTTGGCCGCCATCGCCGACGGACCCAGCACTATTCGCGGTGGACTGGTTGCCCGGGACACCCAGCTCATGATTGATGCGCTCGAACTCATGGGCGCACGGGTCGAGATGGCCACTGATTCTGACGGGGTTCCTCTCTGGACGATTACCCCCATTTCCTTCACCTCGCTCAGCTCTAAACCCATCGTGATTGATTGTGGTCTCGCGGGAACGGTGATGCGATTTCTGCCTCCCCTGAGCTTGCTCGGTTTTCAGCCCGTCACGTTTACTGGTGACGAGCAAGCGATGGAACGCCCGATGGGACCCGTGATTGACGCCCTGCGCCAATTGGGTGCGGTGGTCGACGATGGAGGAACAGGCAGCCTTCCCTTTACCGTCACTCCCGGTGGTCTGCCGGCCTCTGACCACACTATTGAGATTGACGCTTCGGCATCGAGCCAGTTTGTGAGCGGCCTCCTGCTTGCCGCGGCTCGCTTCCCCGCGACAGTGACAATTGAGCACACGGGCTCCCGGCTTCCCTCGGTTCCCCACATCGACATGACCATTGAGACTTTGGCGCACCGCGGTGTGGACGTCGACTATTCCGGCCCGGGCCGATGGAGCGTCATGCCGCAATCCATCGATGCGCTCGACATCACAATCGAACCTGACCTGTCGAATGCGGCCCCGTTCCTTGCCGCCGCGCTGGTCGCGGGGGGAACCGTCTCGGTTCGCGATTGGCCGTCATCGACTACCCAAGTGGGCAACCAGTTGAGGGCTCTTCTTCGAGAGTTTGGAGCGCTGGTGGACTATGAGGATGGTGTGCTCTCCGTCCACGGAGCGGGTGTGGGTCCAGGGGTGAGCTTAAACCCGGTCTCGCTCGACCTGTCTGAAGCGGGAGAGCTCGCGCCGACCCTGGTCACACTCTCGCTCTTCTCGTCGGGAACTTCAACATTCCGGGGTATCGGCCACCTCCGCGGGCACGAAACCAACCGCCTCGCGGCCCTCGTCGAGAACATTCACGCCCTCGGCGGTGTCGCCACAGAAACAAGCGACGGCATCATCGTCACACCTGCGCCCCTCCACGGCGGCATGTGGAAAGCCTTCGGTGACCACCGGATGGCGACGTCGGGGGCGTTAGTGGGACTCGCGGTGGACGGGGTCGTCGTCGACGATATTGCGCAAACGGGAAAGACTCTGCCCGAGTTTGTGGCGCTGTGGGACGAGATGAGAGGGTCGCGTCCGTGACGGAGCGTGACCTCGGCGAGGAGTGGATCGATCAGCTCGAACACGACCTCGACATCGCCCAGTCGACCAAACGCCCCCGCAGTAAACGTCGACCCGAACATGCTTCTGCGGTCGCAGCACGCGTCGTTGGAGTAGACCGGGGAAGGTATTCACTGGTCTTGGTCGAGCCACCACACACGTCGGTTCGGGCTAATCGAGCCCGAGAACTGCGCAATGACTCCATCGTCGTAGGCGACCTCGTCGATGTCGTCGGCGACGTCTCGGGGGCCGAGGGCAGTCTCGCTCGGATCGTCCGGATCACTGAGCGTCGAAACGTTCTTCGTCGCAGCGCTGACGACACCGACCAGTTTGAGCGGGTCATCGTCGCCAATGCGGACCAACTACTCATGGTGGTGGCGGCGGCGAACCCGGAACCGCGCCCTCGGCTGATTGACCGCTACGTCGTCGCTGCCCTGGACGCGGGCATCGAGCCGATCCTGTGTGTGACGAAGACCGACATCGCCTCTGCCGACGCCCTGCGTGACTATGCCTCGGGTCTCGATATTCCGGTCATCGCGTTGCGCACGGATGGCGAGACCGATGACATTCACCGACTTCGTACCCTCCTCGCCCATAAAGTGAGTGTCGCCGTGGGCCACTCGGGAGTGGGCAAGTCGACTCTCGTGAACCGGCTTGTCCCCAGCGCGGGCCGCGATGTGGGCGATGTCAACGAAGCCACCGGGCGCGGTCGGCACACCTCCTCTTCTAGCGTTTCGTTGGAGCTTCCCGCTGGAGGCTGGATCATTGACACCCCCGGGGTGCGCTCCTTCGGCCTGGGGCACGTGAGTACCGACGCCATCGACCGCGGTTTCCCCGATCTTTCCGATTACTTGGACGACTGTCCTCGGGGTTGTGACCACCTGCCCCAGCTCGACGAATGTGGCCTCAACCGACGGGCAAGGTCCGGTGAGGCGTCGGAGCGTGAATTGGCGCGAATTGATTCCCTGCAGCGGCTTCGGCAGTTGGCAGGGAGCAGCGAATACTAATCAGGGGACTCGGGGGGTTTCGAGCACTACTCGACTACCCTCAGAGTGTGGCTCTCACCTTTTCCCCCGCCGATGACCTCGCCCTCGCCTTTGCCGTGGCGGAGGAAGCCGACGAGATTTCGATGGACCGGTTCCGGGCGCAAGACTTGCAGATTTCTACAAAACCCGACCGCACCCCGGTCACCGACGCTGACCGGGCCGTCGAAGACCACATTCGCGAGGCGCTGAGAGAAGCGCGGCCTCGCGACCAGATTTTGGGAGAAGAGCGGGGGCACTCGTCAGGAACGGAAAGCTCCCGAGAGTGGGTGATTGACCCGATTGACGGGACATCGAATTTTCTGCGTGGGATGCCGGTGTGGGCGACTCTCATCGCGTTGACCATCAACGGTGTGCCCCAAGTGGGCGTTGTGAGTGCGCCGGCGCTCGGTCGACGGTGGTGGGCTGCGGTGGGCCACGGCGCTCACATGAGCGAATATGGTGAGCACCGGCCGCTTCGAGTCAGTACTGTCGCGTCACTCTCCGACGCAGCGATTACCTATAACAGCCTCCCCGGCTGGATTGGTGTCGGCCGCGGTGAGCAAGCGGTCGCTCTCGCCTCGGCAGCCTGGCGAGCTCGGGCGATTGGTGACTTCTGGGGGTTCATGATGGTCGCCGAAGGCTCAATGGACGTATGCGGTGAGTTCGACCTTCAGCCCTACGACATCGCCGCACTGTGGCCGATTGTGACCGAAGCAGGTGGCCGGTTTAGCTCCGTTGACGGTGTCGAGTCACTCGCCGCCGGCTCTGCTCTTGCCACCAACGGTCTGCTTCACGACGAAGTGATGGAGCTCGTTCGAGCACGATGAGAGCCTCGTTATCGCTGGGTCTCGGGCTCCTTGCTCTCGCCGGTTGCCAGGCCACCTCGGCGCCCTCATCACCAGATGACTACTCCGCTGAGGAGTCGATTCTCAGTCTCGAGGTGGGCTCGTGTCTCAACGACATCGACCAGCCCATCGCGCAAGAAATGACCGACGTTCCCACTGTTCCCTGCGACGACCCCCACCAATCGGAGGTGTATGCGGAGATTCTGGTTGACGAGGCGAGCTTCCCGGGTATTGACGCCGTCGTCGACTTTGCCGCCGAAAAGTGCACGCAAGCGTTCGAGAGCTTTATCGGCCTGCCTTATATCGACTCTGAGTTGAGCTTCCACTTTTACTACCCCACGGCAAACAGCTGGGCGGTCGGCGACCGTTCGGTGTTTTGTGTGGCCTATGACCCCGAGGGGGCCACCGCCGGGTCCCTCGAGGAGGCTCTACGCTAGACGCTTCGGCGAATAATTCCGCGGCTTGGGTCAGCTGTCACGGGGATAGGGTCGCAAATTTCTCCGACAAACTCGCCGTTTTCAATGTTCCGAAAGCCAAGGAGATTCCATTTGGAATCTGGGCCCTGAACGAGGCGTCCCGCGTAGACCAGCTCATCTTCAAAACCGTGTGCATCGTTAAAGTTCAAACCGCTCAGATCCGGGTTACACACCAAAAAATAGGTCGCGTCTCGCTCGCCAAAGGTTTCCTGACGCTCTGCAGAGAGCTCCCTCCAACCGCAACAAAAGAGCACAATGGGAACCCCATCAACAATTTCAAACTGTAAGACCTCGAGTTGGCCGAAGCCTTGATCGGGCTGAGAGAGAGGTTCCCGCACTCTCCAGTGCAGTAGGTCATCGGAGACAGCGTGTCCCACCACTCCTCGCGTTCGCGGATCACCGGCTTTCGCGCGGGCTGTAACCAGCATGTGCCACTGGCCACTCCCCGGCATTCGAAACACCCAAGGGTCCCGCCAAGCCTGATCGTGCCATACATCAGTGTCGAGAAGCTCATACCAGGTGGGATCTGCTTCGACGAGGGGCTCGGTACCTAGTTTTTCCCACGTGATGAGGTCTCTCGACGTTGCAGCTCCTACGCGCTGGATGAGACCGCCGTCTTCCCGGGACGAGCCGGTATAGAACATCCACCACGTTCCATCATCAGCCCTCACTACGGACCCAGTCCACGTCGTCCACGAGTCAAACGCAGGAGTCTCACTAGGCCCGATTGCATCAGGAAGCATTTCCCAATTGACCAGGTCTTTCGAGATTGCGTGACCGACAATCGGGCTGCGGTGCCGCAGCTCTGGATCCACCAACCCTCGGTCGGCTGAGAGGAAGAACGCATGGCACACGTCGCCCTCCCAGACGTACCAGGAATCCCAAATCCAACGATTTTCAAGTCGAATCGTCATTGTTTCTCCACACACGCTCTTCCATCGGCTCTCCGGCGCTTATCCCACAGGATCCCGCCGAAGGCCTGAACTGCAGGTCTACTTGACCGCTCCCGCCGACACACCTTGGATAATTTGACGCTGCAAGACGAAGTAGAACAGCACAATCGGGATCATCGACATCACCAGCGCTGCCATTGCCAATCCATAGTCAGAGGTGTACTGGCCGTAGAACACATAGGTGCGCAAAGGAAGTGTTCTCGACTCTTCGCGCAAAACGAGGTTCGGCAAAAGGAAGTCGTTCCAAATCCACAATCCGTTGATGATGGCCACGGTCGCCGTGACAGGCCCCAACATCGGGAAAATCACCCTCCAGAAGGTCATCCACGAATTAGCTCCATCAATAGAGGCCGCCTCGTCGAGCTCTACCGGAATGTTCTTAATGAAGCCGTGGTAGAGGAATGTGGACATGGCCACGCCGAATCCGACGTAGAAGAACATCAGCCAGAACCTGCTGTTGAGCATGTTGAGGTTTCCAAAGAAGCCCACGAAGGGAACCATCAAGGCTTGGAAGGGAACAATCATCGACGTCACCAAGATGAGGAAGATTCCCGAGGCTGTTCTTGTCTTCGACCGTGCCAAGTAATAGGCGAGCATTGACGAGGTCACAATGAGTGCTGCCAGCGACGAGGTTGTCACGATGATCGAGTTTCCCAGCGCCTGCCAATACTCCATTCGGTCGGCTGCTTCGGTGAAGTTTTCCCACAAGAACGCATCGGGCCACTTGAGCGGTTCTGCGCGTACTTCGCGTCTCGCCTTGAGCGAGTTCAGGAGCACGAGCAGGAACGGAAAGGCATACATGACGGCGAACACCGAGCCGATGGCGAACCAAAAGCGAAGAAGAAACTTTCGAGATTTCATCGCTGAACCTCGAATCTCTTCGTAATGACGACTTGAGTAAGTGCCGCCGCAGTGATGATTAGGAACATGATCACAGCCTGAGACTGTCCGGTTGCAAAATTCCCGTAGTTGAACGCCTCTTGGAAGACGTGTAGCGAAACCAGCTCAGTAGAGCGGTAAGGGCCACCGCCATTGAGCGAGACGTTCACGTCGTAGGCCATGAACGCGTTTCGGATAGTGAGGAACATCGAGATGGTAAATGCCTGAGCCATCAGAGGAAGTTTGATGGACACCAGGGTCCGAAGGCCCGTCGCGCCGTCCACCATGGCCGCTTCAAGCACCTCTTTTTCGATGCTCATCAAGCCGGTGACATAAATAATCATCATGTAGCCAGACATTTGCCAGACCGTCACTATGACCAGGGCCCAGAAAGACGTCTCAGTACTCAGTAGCCAGTTGTCTCTGAAGATCGGAAGGTCGAGGTTTTCTGAAATTGTGGGGAAGGCCGCGCCGAAGAGGAACTGCCAGATCATGCCAAGAATGACGCCACCAATGAGGTTCGGCACAAAGAACATGGTCCGAAGCACGTTTACGCCCCGAAGTGGCATGGTCACCAATAGAGCCAAACCGAAGCCCACGAGGTTTACCAGTACGAGACAGGCGAGGACGTAGGCAAAAGTGACAAAGAGAGAGCTCCAAAACTTCTCATCTTGAAAAGACGAAATGTAATTGTCAAAGCCGACAAACTCGGTGGCGTCAAAACCATCCCAGTTGGTAAAGGTGTAGTACACGCCTCGGAAGAATGGGACAACGAGAACTAGGACAAAGATGAAGAGTGGGAATGCGGCGAAAATCCCAAAGCGGCGCAGCTCCTGCTGCCTTCTAGCAAGTTGCGTCGTCTTTGTCACCGGTGACCTCTTTTTACAATATGGTTCCCCTTCCCAAAGGCCACGCCTTCGGGAAGGGGAACCATCTTTGAATCGATATTAGCTTTCGCTAAGAACGATTACTCCTGCCAGGCTGCTTCCAGCTCCGCGGCGAGTCCTGCGCGGTCAGTCTGACCGTCGTAGTACTTCTGCATGGCAGCGCCGTAGATGTTCTGCAGACCTGCGGGGTAGTTGCTGAACACCCACTGCAGGGTCTTTCCAGCATTGACATACTCCGAGATTTCGTTCGCCATGTAGGTGGCGGGAGCGACCTCGAATCCGGAATACACCGGAATGAAGTTCATGCCGCCCTCTTCAACGGGACCGGCCCAGCGAGCCTGACCCTCAGGGGTGGTGATGAACCATGAGAGGAACGCAATCGCACCAGCACGCTCTTCTTCGGTCGACTGTTCTTCATCGATCATGAAGTAGCCGGGAACACCCACCGAGATGGAGTCGTTTCCGTAGGTGGAAGCGTCATCGGTGGTGGGCAGAGGCATCACGCCATACTCGTTGTCAGGGCCCTCAAGGAGGAGGTTGGGCTCAGCCCAGTTACCCATGAACCAGAAACCAACTTCGCCGTCAGCGAGGTTGTACATGCCGGTGTCGTAGTCCTCGTCAGCGATGCTGGCAGAGTCAATCGAGTACTGCTTGAGCAGGTCCATCGTGTCGAGCCAGTTGTTGAACTGCTCGTCGGCGATGAGGTCCTTGCTGCCGGCAGCGAGCTCGTCGAGCACGGCGAGGCGCTCGGCGCGGTCATCAGACACGGTTGCGGCGTAAATATTGGTGAAGTGAGCACCCAGCGACCACCACAGTCCGGAGAAGTGGATGGCGGAGCGTCCGGTTGCCTCAACAGCCTGGAAAGCAGCTTCCAGGTCACTGCGGGTCTTGATGGCGGTCGGGTCAACCCCAGCCTCGTCAAGAACGGTCTTGTTGTAGAGCAGACCGAATGCCTCTGCGGTGGAAGGAATACCGACAATACGGCCATCAATAGTCGCAAAGTCGAGCGTTCCCGGTGCGGCCAAGCTCGCAAGCTCGGTACCAGTCCAGTCCATCACGCGAGGAGCCATGTCGGGCACCTCCATGTTGGTGTAGGAGAGCACGGGGGCTTCTCCGGCCTCATACATCGGGGTAATGTCACCGAGATAAGTTCCGCCTTCAGCGGTCTCGATGACTTTCACCTGAACACAGTCCGAGTTGGTGCTGTTGTACTCGTCAACAGCTCCCATGAACTCTTCCTTGATCTCGGGCTTGATGGTTCCGAGCATGGTCACCTCAGTTGGCGTCGAGCAAGACTCGGCGGCGGCATCGTCTCCCGCGCCTGAATCACTCGAACCAGCATCGGTGGCTGCAGATGCGCAACCGCTCAGGACCAACGCTGCAGCAGCAGCAAGGCCCGCAAATGCGGAGGCACGACGGCTCAAAGTAGCCATTGAGTGTTTCCTTTCAAATGAGAAATGGGGCACAAATGCCCCATGAAGCAACATTGCTAGCGATACAGTAGCATTTTTCACAACCGGTTCCACAGGGTCAGAGCATTACCGTTTGGTAACAAATGGAACCGGTCGCATTAATCGTTCCAAGTAGTTGACTAAGGAGCAACGTGGCTCACCACACATTCCTTGCGGGTCCCGATGACTGGTGGCGCACGGCCGTCGTTTATCAGATTTACCCGCGCTCATTTAAAGACAATGATGGCGACGGAATCGGAGATTTCAGAGGAATCATTGGAAAAGCCGCCTACTTAAAATCACTCGGTGTGGACGCAATTTGGCTGTCACCGTTTTATCCATCAGAACTTGCAGATGGCGGCTACGACGTCGCCAACTATAGAGATGTCGACCCACGCATCGGAAGCCTCGAACAGTTCGATGAACTGATCGACGAGTACCATTCGCTCGGTATTCGGGTGATCGTTGACATTGTGCCGAACCACTCCTCAGATCAGCACCCCTGGTTTCAAGAGGCGTTAGCGGCCGCCCCTGGCTCAACCACTCGAGATCGCTATATCTTTCGGGATGGCCGCGGTGAGAACGGCGAGTTGCCTCCGTCCGACCTCGCGAGCCACTTCAGCCCGCTCGGGTGGACTCAGGTTCGTGACGGTCAGTGGTATATGCACCTCTTTGCCAAAGAGCAGCCGGATTTTAATTGGGACAACCCTGAGGTCCGTGAAGACTTTAAGAAGACAATTCGTTTTTGGTGCAATCGCGGTGTCGATGGATTCCGTGTGGACGTGGCACACGCACTCGCAAAAAACCTCGACCCGCTGCCCTCCCACCAGTCTTTCGGCCCCGACATCATCCCAGAGGATGGGTCAGATGCATTGCTCGATCGCAACGAAGTTCACGAAATTTACGCTGAATGGCGAGAAATATTCAACGAGTATTCCCCAAAGAGAATTGCCATCGCCGAGGCCTGGGTGCCCCACTCAAGAAAGCATGGCTACGTTTCTGAGACCAGCCTGGGCCAAATCTTCAACTTCGACATCGCCGTCTCACGATGGGGCTCAGATAGCTATCGGAAAGTTATCGAGGACAACATAACGTTCGACCGAGAGTCGGGAAATTCATCGACATGGGTATTTTCAAATCACGACGTGATTCGCCACGCTACTCGTTTCGCTCTTCCCCCGGGGACTAACGAGGACGAATGGTACGAAAAGAATCGTTTCAATCCGGGACTCGACCTTGCTTTAGGCCTTCGCCGGGCTCGAGCAGGAACAATTTTGATTCTCGGTCTTCCCGGTTCGACCTACATCTACCAAGGTGAAGAGCTCGGCCTGCCTGAGGTGTTAGGCATCCCCGACGACCAGATGCAAGACCCCCAGTGGGAGCTCCACAATCATGAAAAAAAATCACGAGACGGTTGCCGCGTGCCGATTCCGTGGACGAAGGAGGGAAGTTCGTTTGGCTTTGGCCCTAACGGCTCCCATCTGCCCCAGCCCGAGTGGTTCGGCCAGTATTCCGTCGAAGCCCAAGAGGGTGTGGAGGGCTCGACCCTCGAGCTCTACCGCGAAGCGATTGCTCTTCGACACGAGCTTCTGGGTGACAACAGCTTCCGCTGGATTCACACTGACGACAAGGTCTTGCACTACGAGCGCACTGGTGGCTGGCAAGTCATCACCAACTTCGGTGACGAGCCCGTACCGATGCCCGAGGGCGACGTGCTGATTTGCTCGGCAGAGCACAACGGCAAGGAGCTTCCGGGCAACGCAACAGCGTGGCTCAGAGCCTAAAAAATGGTGGAGATGGGGGGAATTGAACCCCCGTCCACTGCCCACAAACGGAGTCTTCTACGGGTGTAGCGTGCGATGACGTGTCTCTCGACCCCGATCATTCGGCACACGCACCGTGATCGACAGGCCCAGCATCAGTAAAAAGTCCCGAGTGGAGCTGACACTCCCCCACTCAGCAAGCCTTCTCCATGACGCCAGGGTCCACGCTGAAGGCTCACGTGGCCTGACGGACTCCGGGCTCGCTAGCGCTTAGGCAGCGAGGGCGAAGTCGGCGCGCTTTGTATTGGCACCTATTGGATTACAGGGGGCGTTTACGAGACAACCCTGTGTCCTCGACCCGCTTCTCTCCGAATCACAAACAATGTCGAAACCGATCATCCCCATGTTCGGATGGTCTAGAAGCTAGACGTCATCCCTATTGAGTTGTCAAGCTGGCCTGAGCCAGCCCTCCATTCTACACGCCGCACCATCGGCCCGGAAGGGCCGAACCTAAGCGCGAGAAAGCCTATTCCCCGCGGTTCTTGACGCGCATCGCGCGCTCTGCCTCACGCGAGTCCTGCTTTTCGCGAAGAGCCTGACGCTTGTCATACTCGCGCTTACCTTTCGCGAGGGCGAGCTCCACTTTTGCCCGACCATCGAGGAAATAGAGCTTCAACGGGACAAGGGTGTAACCGCCTTGTGAAACCTGGCCGGCGAGCTTCGCGATCTCCCGCTTGTGCAGCAGAAGCTTTCTCTTCCGCCGCGGAGGGTGGTTCGTCCAGTTCCCCGCGGTGTATTCGGGAATGTGCACACCCTCCAACCACGCTTCACCGTGGTCGATCGTGGCATAACCGTCGACGAGTGATGCCCGGCCGGCGCGCAAGGATTTCACTTCGGTGCCGGTGAGTACCAAACCCGCTTCGAGGGTGTCTTCAATGAGGTAATCGTGGCGCGCCTTACGGTTGGTGGCCACGACGTTTTCACCTTTTTCTTTCGGCACGGCACACCTCCCTTCTGATCACGCGACGGCGACACCACAACCCACAAGAACTACAACGAAGGTAGCGGCAAAACGGTGAGAGCGTGCGGGGCCACTCACCTAGACTCGGGACAGATGAACATCGCTCGGGGACTATCGTTGCCTCCCCGCCCAGGCAAGAGGGTGGCGTCCATCGCCATACCCGTCGGGCTCGAATTCATCCTCATTCTCGGCCTGGGTCTCGTCAATCAAATCGTTGTGGGTGGCCTGGGCGACAGCGCCGTCGCTGCGGTCGGGTTCGCCAATGCGCTGAATCTGATTCCGATGTTCGCACTCAACTCCATCGGTCTCGCGGCGGGAGTTGTGGTGGCCCGTGCCTATGGTGGCGGCCACCGTCACCTGGTGAACACTTCGACCTCATCCGCGATTGTCTTGGCTGCATCGCTGGCACTGCTCATCAGCTTGCCGTTTGTGGTGTTCCCCGACTCCATCCTTCGGTTCACGGGAGCGTCCGACACCGTCGTTGCCGAAGGAAGCGCCTACCTTGCGCTCATCCTCCTGGGCCTACCCGCAGTGACCATCGGTCAAGTTCTTGGTGGGGTGCTGCGCTCGGTGGACCACCCGCGCAGCCCCATGGTCGCGACCATCATCAGCGTGGTAGTCAACACTCCCCTCGCCATCATCTTTGTTTACGGCTGGGGTCCGATCCCCGCCTTCGGTGTGGTCGGAGCGGGCATCGCGACGCTCGTGAGCCACATCGTCAAAGCCGTCATTTTGCTCTTTCAGACCTACTGGCTTTTTGACATCGCCGACTGGAGCCTGCCGAGCAAAGCCATCAACTGGTGGCGAATTTTGAGGCCCATTTTGACGCTGGCGCTCCCCCTCGCGCTGACAAGCCTTGCCTGGACCTCAGGGAACTTCCTCTACAACGTCGTGGTTCAGCAGCTGGGTGACGGACCGCTCGCCGCGGTTCAAGTGGTGAGCGCGGTAGCACCCGTGTTTGTGGTGGGGAGCTTAGGTCTGAGTAGCGCCATCACCGTGCTCGCCGGCCAGGCCGTGGGCCAGGAAGACCCGGGCATGGTCACCCAGTGGACCCGCTACATTTTCCGGCTCGGTATTGGCACCTCGCTCATCTTCGGCACCCTCTTCGCCCTCTCATCGCTCCTCCTCCCCACCCTCTATCCCGAACTCTCCCCCGAGGTGGTCAGTAGCGCCCAGGTAGGGGTGCTGATTTCCGCAGCGATGCAGCCGGTAATCGTGCGAATGTTGCTTCACGCTGCGGTTTTGCCCAGCGGTAACGACACCACCGGAATCATCATCGGCGACGTGGCCGGTCCCTTCCTCTTCGGACTCCCCATCACCATCGTCTTAGGCTTCTTCACCCCCTTGGGCGTGGTCGGAGCGTTCATCGGTCGAGCCGCCGAGGACGCAGTGAAACTGACCGTGTTTTCTTTCCGTTCTCGCCGAATCAACTGGGACACGGTGGTCACCAAACACGTCGAATCGGTTGCCCTTATCGGCGACCCGAGAACTGGTCCGATTGTGATCGGCGAAGACCTGGGAGTGGAGTTGGCCTTCGGCGACGAGTCGGAGAAGAACTAGACGCGCAAGTATCGGCTAATCGACGCCCACGAGGCGAGAGCGGCGAGGGCGACACCCGTTGCGATCAAAATCGGCATCGCCTGATACGCCTGGTCGTAACCGATAAACACCGTGGTCGGAAGGGCATCGACCAAGTACCCGCGGACAAAGTAGTGGACAATCGCCCACACCGCTCCGCTCGCAAGCAGCGCCCCCGCCAAAGCGGCCACGACTCCTTCGAGGATGAAGGGGGTTTGGATAAACCGGTTTGACGCACCCACCAGGCGCATAATGCCGAGCTCTCGGCGACGAGAGAACGCGCTCAGGCGGATCGTCGTGGAAATCAGCAGCGCGGCAGCCACGAGCATTAACGACGCCACGGCCACCGCGGTGATACTGCCGGCGTTGAGCAGGGCAAAGATCTGGTCGAGATAGCTTCGCTGGTCGACGACGCTCTCGACACCGGCGAGGCCCGCCATCGCTTCAAAGATGAGCTCCGTCTGGGTGGGGTCCACCAAACTCACCCAGAAGGTTTCGGGGAGGAACTCTGGGCTCACCAGGTCAACAACGGCGCTCCCGGAAAATTGCTCGCGGAAGTTCGAATACGCGGTCTCACGGTCTTCAAACTCGTAGCGCTGAATATATGGAGCGAGTGCCGGGGAGGTGAGCTGCGATTCGACCGCGCGTATCTGGTCCGCCGTCGCTGCCTGCTGGTCACAGCCACCGAGGGTAGAGAAGTCCGTACAGAGGTAGACCGCGACCTGGGCGCGGTCGAACCAGTAGGCGCGCATCTGTTGAATTTGCGCCTGCAACAACACAGCCGTGCCGACGAAGGTGAGGGAGATGAAGGTCACCAGGATGATGGAGACCACCATCGACGCATTCCGCGCGAGACCAGTTGCGACTTCGCGGAAGATAAAACCTAGTCTCACGCGCGAAGCTCCCAGGGGAAGGAGCTGGGAACCTCGTCAGGGTCCACCGATAGGTCAACCTTCTTCGTGATGGGCGTAGGAGTCTGCGCCGTGTCGTCCTGGACCGGTGTGGGGGCCGTATCCATCTCACCGAGCGGAATGCTCGAGGTCTGGTAACCGCCCTGACGCTCGTCACGGACGATACGTCCCTTGGAAATCTCCACCACGCGACGCTGCATCTGGTTCACAATGCCCGCATCGTGGGTCGCCATCAGCACGGTCGTGCCCGATGCGTTGATGCGGGAGAGGACGTTCATAATGCCCGCACTCGTCGCCGGGTCGAGGTTTCCTGTGGGCTCGTCTGCGAGCAAGATGTCGGGCTTGTTCACTGCGGCGCGAGCAATGGCGACGCGCTGCTGCTCGCCACCAGAGAGTTCGTGAGGATAGGACTGAGCCTTCTGAGCGAGACCGACCGTCTGGAGGACGTCGGGCACCGCTTCGTGGATGAAGCCCTGACTCTTGCCGATGACCTGAAGGGTGAACGCCACATTGTCGAAGACCGTCTTTTGGGGCAGAAGACGGAAGTCTTGGAACACCACTCCGAGGTTGCGGCGGAAAATCGGCACCTTCCTCGCAGGAATGCGTCGAAGGTCCTGGCCGAGGACGTGCACCGAACCCGAATTGGGGCGCTCCTCTTTCAGCACCAGGCGAAGAAGGGTCGACTTTCCTGAACCGGAGGAGCCCACGAGGAAGACGAACTCTCCCGGTTGAACGTCGAGCGAGACGTTGGAGAGTGCCGGGCGGGATGCGCCGCGGTACACCTTGGACACCTGGTCGAAAAGAATCATGGCGTGACCAGGCTAGGTCCGGCTACCGACGAAAAGACGCTACGACACTCGCTCTGAGCTCTTGCGCCAGCGGATTCCAGCGCGGATAAACCCATCCAAATCTCCGTCAAAGACGGCCTGTGGTGAGTTCACCTCGAACTCGGTGCGCAGGTCCTTCACCATTTGGTAGGGGGCGAGCACGTAGCTGCGCATTTGGTCGCCCCAGCTGGCGGTGATGTTCCCCGCGAGCTCCTTCTTCTTCGCCGCCTCTTCTTCACGTTGGAGCAGAAGTAGTCGCGACGCCAATACCCTCATCGCCGCCTGCCGGTTTTGAATCTGGCTTTTTTCGTTTTGACAGCTCACCACAATTCCCGTGGGGAGGTGGGTGATCCGCACCGCCGAATCAGTCGTGTTGACCGACTGGCCTCCTGGCCCTGAGGATCGAAAAACATCGACCCGAATATCGGCTTCAGGAATGTCGATCTCGGTGGTTTCCGGCATCAACGGAACGACTTCGACCGCGGCAAAAGACGTCTGCCTTTTGCCCGCGGAGTTGAAAGGACTCATCCTCACCAGCCGGTGGGTTCCCGCCTCACTCGCGAGGTTGCCAAAGGCGTAGGGAGCGTCGATTTCAAAGGTGGCCGACTTAATTCCGGCCTCTTCGGCATAACTCGTGTCGAGCACTCGGGTGGTGTAGCCGTGGTCTTCGGCGAAACGCAAGTACATCCGAAGAAGCATCTCGGCAAAGTCAGCGGCGTCCACCCCCCCAGCACCTGCCCGGATGGTCACTACGGCGGGCATTTCGTCGTATTCGCCATCGAGCAGGGTCTTGACTTCTAAGTCACCAATCAGGCCCTCGAGGGCTTCGAGTTCACGGGTGAGCTCTTCCGCCGAGTCGGGGTCTTCTTCGACCATCTCGCGCAGCACGTCGAGGTCGTCGAGGCGGCCCGAGAGTTCTTCGATAGTTTTCTTTTCCTGCTGACGGTGGCTGAGAGCACTCGTCACTTTTTGCGCCTGGTCCGGGTCATCCCACAAGTCCGGGGCTGAGGCTTCGGCGGAGAGCCGCTCGATTTCGGCATCGAGCCTGGAGGTGTCCAAGACGGCTTCGATGTCAGCAAAACTCGAGCGAAGCTGCGCGATGCGCTGGGAAATATCGGGCTCTGCCATGGCCCCCCAAGACTAGCCGAGGGCGGCGAAGGCAGTGCTGGGGAGGTCCTTCTCGTCGTTCTCGATTCCATCGACGATGCGCTGGGCGACCGCAGTGGGCTCCAAGCCTTTCGGGAACGGTGGGGCCTCTCCCGCCACGGGGTGCTTCGACAGGTCCGTTTCGGTGTGACCGGGTCGGGCGTCGAGCACGCGAATACCGATGCGTCGCAACTCGCGGCCCGCAGCCCCCCAGTGGGCGTGGAGCGCCGACTTCACCGCCGAATAGGCGGCGAGACCAGCGGTGGGCGATTCGGCGACCACACCGGAGATGGCGAGGAGGAAGGGCGAGCGGCCGGCCTGGGCGGATTTCTCGAGCTCGGGCGTTGCCGCTCTCAGCAGAGCCATCGGAGCCTTGGTGTTCACCTGCCACAGCGTGTCCAAGGTGGCGTCGCTGACGTCGTTCACCGGGCCAAACGCGACCACGCCAGCGGCGTAAATCACACCGTCGAGCTGACCATAGGTCGTGACCGCGTGGTTAACAAAGGCCTCGACTACACCGGGTCGGGTGACGTCTCCGGTCATCAGGGCTCCGGGAATTCCCAGCCGTTGAAGTGTGCCCGCGTCGCGTCCCGTCAGGGTGAGTTGGGCTCCACGCTGGCGCAGAAGGGAGGCGATTTCTCGACCCAGCCCTCCAGTCGCACCGACGACAAGGATGGAAGCTCCGCTGAGATCTGTCATGGCTCTAGCGTCGCGCGTGAAGCTGGCAAACGCCCGAACGTTAGCGAATGTCGCTTCGCGCCCACGCC
>JAYODB010000045.1:0-4764 GCA_038106075.1 Cellulomonadaceae bacterium
TGAAAAGCATGGTTCCGATTACTGCGATTCCCAATGCTGAACCCACCTGGCGCACGGTCGACTGCGAGCCTGAGGCTTGGCCAGTCTCTGTCATCGGGACGTCAACCATGATGACGCCCGTGAGTTGAGCGGTGGCGAGACCGACGCCCACGCCGTAGATAAAGAGGAAAGCAGCTATCGACGTCCAACCAGTTTCAGTCGAGGCGCTGACCCCAAAGCCCACAACACCAACGATTTCGAGTGCCACTCCTAGCTGAACGGCTCGTGCTGGGGGAAGCTTGCCGGAGAGGGCGCCGCCGACACCCGATGCGACAAAGGCACCACCTGCGAGGAAGAGCAAGACCAAGCCTGAGCCAATCGGGGTCATTCCGATCACGTTTTGTAGCCACAGCGGGATGGCGAAGATGAGACCAAACTCACCCATGGAGATAATCAGCGCGGCGATTGACCCGTTCCTAAACGACTCGATCCGGAAGAGGTTGAGGTCTAAGAGCACCCCTTTGCCGGCTTTCCCGCGAGCGTTTTCCCATAGGACAAAGAGAACACCAAAGACGAGCGCTGCCCCGAGTGCCACGGGGATCACCGAGATGCCTCCCTCTGGCCACGACCACGACCCGATTTCGAAGGCGTTCCCGTTTGTCGTCCACCAGCCATAAACCCGGCCCTCAATAAGACCAAAGACCAGGGGTCCAAACAGCAAGACCGAAAGCACAGCACCCAGCCAGTCGAGGGGCTTCTTTTCCCCGGGAGCCTTCGACTCCATCACCGTGGCGAGGAGTCCAATCATGATGATGATTCCGAGAGGAACGTTGATGAGGAACGCCCATCGCCAGGTGAAATCGGTGGCGAGCCAACCGCCCAACACGGGACCCACCGCGACCATTCCCCCAATCGTGGACCCCCAGACCGCAAAGGCGATGCCGCGTTCGCGACCCTGGAAGGTGGCGTTCACCAGCGAGAGTGTGGTGGGCAACACCATGGCGCCACCAAACCCTTGAACCACTCGGGAGAGAATCAGGCTCGAGGCCGAGTCAGCAGAGCCCGCCCATACCGAGGCGAGAACAAAGATGACAATGCCGATGAGCAATAGCCTGCGCCGCCCGATGCGATCGGCGAGGGAACCCCAGATGAGCAAGGTGGATGCGAAGACAAGCACGTAGGACTCTTGCACCCACTGCACTTCGGTGGAGGAGAGGTCAAGTTCTTTGATGATTTCGGGGAAAATCGTGTTCACGATGGTGCCGTCGATGATGACGAGCGAAATCGAGAGGGAAATAAACAGTAGCCCGATCCAACGGGTCCGAGGTGACGTCACAACGACGACCTTTCTTCAATACTTTCGGGGCTTAGGAAAAAGCACCCGTCCGGGGCTCAACCTACACCTAGGCCCTATCAATCACCCCTGTTTGCGCCCTCGGGCACGTTCAAAAACCGCTCATTCCCGCTGTTAGAGTGTGCGCGGAAGGGACACCGTGACACTCGATTCTGCCAGGCTCAAGAGAGCCCAAACTGGCCTCTTGCTTGTGTTTCTTCTCGTCGGCCACGGCACTCTGAGCTCGGTGGCGTGGGTCCCCGAATACATTGACCGACTCGGTGTGGACTTTGCCGCCTGGGGCACTATTTTGGGCTTCTCCACGATTGGTGCGATTGCACCACTCTTGTTTTCCTCCAGGCTGATTATGCGCTTTGGCTCCCGGGCGGTTCTTCGGGCGGGCATCTACCTCGGCATGGTGTTTCTGATCCTGTTGGGCCACTCGGACAATCCGTTGGTGTGGGCGCTGATTAACACCGGCTTCACGTTCTCGATGTCGATCGCGGGCAACGCGGTGAATACCCACTCCGTAGTCATCCAGGGCTTTGTCGACCGGCCTATTGTGTCCAAACTCCACGCCGGGTGGAGTATTGGTGCCCTCTTGGCCGCCGTGAGTGGCGCGCTCTCCACCGTGTTTCTTAGCCTCGAGCTATTCCTCGTTATCGTCGCCGTGGTCACGCTGATTGCCTTTGAGATTCTCAGGCCAAGCCTCTTAGGCCCTAACGAAGATGGCCACGACGCGGACAAGGCGATCCACGTCAAGCGCAAACCCTGGCAGCTGCCCAAAGAGATGTGGCTGCTCACTGCGGGACTGGTCGCCGCGGTGTATCCCGAGATTGCGATTGTGGACTGGGCAGCGGTATTTGCGCGAGACGTCGTCGGGGCCGAGCTCTCCCTCCGCGCCGCGCCCTTCGCCGCCTTCATGCTCGGCATGATTGCGGGGCGGCTCAGCATGCCCTACCTCGCCGAGCGATTCCACCCGCACACGGTGGCGTCGCGTGGCTCCCTCATCGCGGGAATCGCGCTCCTGGCCTCGGTAATCCTTAGTGGACCCGTGGCAGGAATGAGCGCGCTCTATGGCTTAATGCTGACCTCCGTGTTGTGGCTCATCGTCGGACTGGGTGTCTCGGGAGTTGCCCCCACCTATTTCGCCGCCGCAGCACACATCCCCCAGGTGTCAACAGCCTGGGCTCTGAGTCGAATGCAGCTGATTAATCAGCTCACCCTGATTGGCGCAAAGGCACTCATGGGTGCTATCGCTGAGGGCATCAACCTCTCGGCCGCTTTCGCCTTCCCTGCCGTCCTGCTCCTTCTGGGATTCTTCGTCGCCGCGAAGACCACCACGCGGGCCGAAAGCGACGACTACGAAGAAATGTCACCAGTGACGGCGACGATAACGCTTCCCGTCATCAGGGATGACGACGAATAGGTCGGGCTACACCCTCGCCAGCGCCTCAATATCGTCGAGGAATTGGCTCGCAATCTCCGATGACACCGTCATCCTGGTGTCGCCGATCGCCCACAGATAATCATCCGTTGTTGGGCCATCATTGCTCGAGTTCGAATACACGGCACTCTCCAGTGCCCGCTGAGAGGCTTTCCTCGCGGCAAATTCAATATCGGCCGGCGAGAATCCGTTTGTTCGAGAAACGAGCTGGGTCATGTCGACCTCGGCTCGAGACTTTTCAGGAATAAAGCGCTGCCACATCGACTCTCTGGCCTGCTCGTCGGGCAGGCCAATGGGAATTACGTAGTCGAAGCGGCCATGGCGGAGGAATGCGTCATCGAGGGCGCGAATAAAGTTCGTTGCCACAATCAATAATCGACCAGGCTTCTCTCGAAACTGCGGAATCAGTTTGAGAAGTTCGTTGGTGACACCCTGGGTGGCCGTGGGGGGCTCACCCCCGCGCTGCGCGGCGATTTCTTCCACTTCGTCGATGAAGACGACGACGTTGTCGAGGTCACCAATCTTGGTGAAGGTCTCTCGCAGCGCACCCGCCAAGCCTTTCGCGTCGCCCGCGAGACGTGCGGGAAAGACTTCGACGAAGGGCCAGCGAAGGCGTGACGCCACCGCTTTCGCGAATGTTGTCTTTCCGGTTCCGGGGGGACCAAACAGCACAATTGACCGTGGAGGCTGCACCCCAAACTTTTCCGCCAGCGAGGCATCGGAGAGGGGAAGCACGAGTCGACGCTCGAGCAACTCCTTTTCCGCCTGCATTCCCGCAATGGCCTCCCACAAGTCACCGGGAAGAAGACGGCCCCCGATTTCGGCGAGGATGCCGCGCTCTTTTTCGCTAATCGGGATTTCGCGCTCGTAGTAGCTCAAGTGTTCGCGGTCGACAAACCCGGCACGGGTGAGCACGCCCGTGTCGTGTTGCCGGTCGGGCACGAGGATCGAGAGCTTGGTGAGACCAAGCGGTGCCATCCGCGCTTCCAATGCTTGGAGCAGGGAGCTTCCAATACCCCGCCCGCGGTATTCCTCGAGGGTGGAGAAGAAAACAATCCAGCCTTGTTCGTGGGCGGCCCGAGCGACGGCGGCGCCCACGATGCGATTGTCTTCGACCGCGACCACGGCGTGGTCTTTCTCACAGGAGGCCAAGACTTCCGCGAGTGAATAGACGGGCTGATAGCCGCCTGCTTTGGCACGATCCCACAGCTCCAACACCGAATCGGTGTCGGCTGGATGATATTCGCGAATACGAAAAACCACGATGGCCCCTAAGAGTGAGAGTGACGGTTGGGCCAGAGGAGATGGCCAGAGAGAGCGCCTACTCCGGGGGTGATGGAGCGGAGACGGTGGGATTTGAACCCACGGTTCCCTATTGGGAACTCCACCTTAGCAGGGTGGTGCACTAGGCCGGACTATGCGACGTCTCCTCAAGCGACCTCTACCCTACCGCGAGAAACAGGCGCGAAAAAACGATGCGTTAGTTTGCCACCGCACAGGTGACATCGCTCGCGGTCTGTCCGACGAGGCCCTCGATGACCTCCGCCTCTTCGGGCGAGGGGTCATCTGCGGGGGCATCAGCCTGCGTGTCCGAGGCCTGAGAATCGGCCGGCGCCGCGTCCTCTGAAGCGGCATCGGTCGCCGCCTGGTCAGAGCCCGCGTCCGCAGGGGTTTCAGCGGGGACGTCGGCCGGAGCATCCGCCTCGGACGTTGTGTCCTCAGCGGGTGCTTCCCGAGAACCGCGTCCGACCGAGTTGTCTCCCAAGACATAGGGCTCGTCGTTACGGACTTTCTCCAAAAGCGCGTCGGCGAGCGAATAGTCGGGCACAACTTTTCCGGAATATCCTTCCGGTGCATCGAGAACGGGATATTGAACAAACACGATGTTTTCATCCGGGATGTTGCGAAGCGCTCGCGCCATTGACACCATCACGTCGAGGCTTCCGAGCGAACTTGAGAGCACCATCGTTTGGGCGGCAACTTGAGCAATCGAGTAGAGCTTGGT
>JAYODB010000045.1:4864-7728 GCA_038106075.1 Cellulomonadaceae bacterium
ACCCCGGTGAAGGTCATCACGCCGGCGTAACCGATTTCAAGCCCGGTGAGCTCTTCGAGGGTCTTCGCCACACACGGCAGGCCGCCAATCGACCACGTGTTGTTCAACGCCGTCATCGTCCGAGGTGTCGACATCGACCCGTCGTCTTGCTCACAGGCGGGGATGTCGATCAGGGTGTCGCGGGGGAAGCTGATGACGGTGGCGTGGTCGTGGTTTTCTGACACGTGAACCAAGAGGTTCACGTCATTGAGCTCACTGTCGGTCTCACCGAACTGCTCCCCCTGGCCCACCCGGGTGTCCGAGCCCACAACGAGGACGTTGAAGCCACCCTCCCATTCGCCGATGCCGGCGAGCGCGGGTGCCTCGTGGCCGGGAAGTGCCACCGTTTGAAGCGAGGAGGTGATGTTGAAGAGCGCCAACCCGACAACCGTGCTGGCGCTGATTACGAGCGACACCACGACCAGGCTGGCGATGGACACCATGAGTTTCCAGCCTTCGAGACGCTTCTGGCGAGCGTGACCGGGTTGATAGTCACGCCCTGGCTGGCGGGGTTCGCGCATGGCGATGTTCTCGGAACTCACGCGCTCACCTTTCGATGCTTCTTCATTGCGCGGAGGGCGTGGGATTCGAACCCACGAGGCATTTCTGCCCACTGGTTTTCAAGACCAGCTCCATCGGCCGCTCGGACAGCCCTCCGTCGCACAAGTGTACGCGAGCAGGCTATGCAAGAGCCCAACGGTGCTCCCTAACCCAGCACCCGCCGAACAAAGTCCGCTGGAGTCATGATGAGCCGACCATTCCACACCGGACCCACTTGAAGAAGGTCTCGGTCTCGACTCACCACAATCAGCGCATCGCACACAGGGTCAGCCGCTAACGACAGGATGAGGTTGTCCTCGTAGTCGGCTATTCCGTGGTCCCGCGCGGCTGGTTCGATGACGGCACCGCCGGAGAATTCACACATGTCGACTATCGCCGCAATGAACCTCTCCACCACGCCCTCGGATACGCCCGCAGCGCGCATCACGCGGGCGACGTTGGTGAGAATGTGTAGAGAGGCGTAGAGGGCGAAGCGTCCTGAAAAAGCAAGCGAGATCGCATCGGCCGAAGGGTTATCGGTTTGCGGGGGAACGTCTGGCAGCAGAAGCCAGCTCCCGTTTGGCCCGAGGACGTAATCGAGGTAGACGTTGACGTCGAAGACAACCCGGGCTTCGGGGTCAATCATGCCGAAGCTGTTGAGCGAATGAGTGTCATGACCTCGTCGAGAGAGAGCTGACGACCGCCGCGGTCAGAGCGTACGTCTTCTCGAATCGCGTGTAGCCGCTCCAGTCGCAACCGTGCCTGGTAGTCGCGCACCGCCAAACGCAGAAACTCGCTTCGGTTTCCACCACCAAAGTGTTCGACAACTTCGTCAAGAGCAGGGCGTAGATCGTCAGACACCGCGATACCTACGGTTTTCGCACGCATGTTTGCCTCCTGTTGCTTACGCGTAATCAACTACCGAAAAAGCCTACCAAGAAGCGAGCTAAACCACTGTGGGTTCTCCACAGCCGGATTCAGAACGTGCTGAGCGCTTGTGCAACTCCGTCTTCTCGGTCACTCGCCGTCATCTCGGTTGCATGCCGGGCAACATCTTCGGGGGCCTGGCCCATCGCGACCGCGCGCCCCGCCTGAGCCGCCCACTGCAGCATCTCGATGTCGTTACGGCCATCACCCACCACCATGACGCGATCTTTGGGGAAGCCCAAAAAGCCACGAATGCGCTCGAGCGCCGTCGACTTGTTGATTCCCTCCGGCGCGATGTCGAGCCAGTTCGTCCACCCCACGGCATAGCTCACCTGGTGAAGACCCAGCTCCTCCACGGCGCGAATGAATTCATCTGCGTCGTGACCCGGGGCAATTACAACGACTCGAGTGGCCACGGTGGTGAGCAACTCGTCGAAGTGGACCTCTTCGGTCTTCACGTCGAGTGCACCCTCGGGGAACCATCCGGTATAGCGGTACATCCCCGTCTCGTTTTCAACCGCGTAATTAGCATGCGGGAGCTTTTCTTTGATGCGCTTGAGTACAGGAGTGGGGTCGAAGTGCTCCACGTGCTCGCGCCGATAGCCGCGAGGAGCGTGGCTGTCTCGCCTGAGAATGATTGCGCCATTTGAGCACACGATGTATTCGGGTTGAATATCCAACTGCTCCGCCACCGGCAGGGTCATCGCCACCGAGCGGCCGGTGGCGAGCGTCACCTCGTGCCCGAGGTCACGCACCCGGCGGACTTCGCTGACGACTGACTCCGAGAGTGTTCCGTCTTCGTGCAAGACGGTTCCGTCAATGTCCAGGGCAACAAACCAGTGGTGCTGCTCAAAGACTCGGGTCGAATGGGCAGCCATCATGTCAGCGGTCATCGAGTCCGGCAACCCCTAGCCGATGACCTCTGCGCCACCCATGTAGGGGCGCAGAACCTCTGGGATTAGCACGGTGCCATCGGCTTGCTGGTGGGTTTCCAGCAGTGCCACCACCCAGCGGGTCGTCGCCAGGGTGCCGTTGAGAGTGGCGACCGTTTCCGTGGAACCCCCGGCCTCTGGGCGGTGGCGCACGCCCAGCCGTCGGGCCTGGTAGGTGGTGCAGTTAGAGGTGCTGGTGAGCTCCCGATAGGCCTGTTGGCTCGGCACCCACGCTTCAATGTCATACTTCCTCGCCGCGGACGATCCGAGGTCACCTGCTGCCACGTCGATGACGCGGTAGTGCAATCCCAGGTCCGAAAGCATCTGCTCTTGGAATCCCAGCAGCTTCTCGTGCTCCGCTTCAGCCTGCGAGGGCTCGACGTAGCTGAACATTTCGAGTTTTTGGAATTGGTGCACCCGGATGAT
>JAYODB010000046.1:0-7436 GCA_038106075.1 Cellulomonadaceae bacterium
GAAAAGGCTGTCAAGGAAGCCGAGAAGGCCGAGGAAAAGGCTGTCAAGGAAGCCGAGAAGGCCGAAAAGAAGGCAAACAAGTAAGTGCAGTTCAAGACACAAAGCTTTGGCATCCGGTCGTTTTCTAGGCCGGGTGCCTTAGCCCTTGTGTTCGCTGTGGGGCTCCTCACCGCGTGTGGCTCAGAAGTGCCCGAAGAGGCCCCCGCTCCCGAGATTGTCCAAGAACAGCCGGTTGAAACTCCCCAAATTCAATTAGAAGTTCCAGAAGGAGTCGACCCCGTAAGAGTCGTCCTTGCTTTTGTCTTGTTGTCTTCCGGGGATATCGAGGCGGCGATTAGTGAGGGTCTTGTTTCGCCCGAAGAAGTGGCAATTTCTGTATCTGCCGTGGACGAGGGCACCATTCAGGACTGGATTGATGCCGCCGAAGAAAGCGTCGCCCCAGGAAAGTAGCTTTGCCGATTTCAATCTCTATGCAGACGACTTGTGACGTCTAGGTGAGCCAACGAACCATTCGGGCGGCCTTTTCCTGAAAATCGCTTACACAGCAAGACATTCACATTGTGTTGGAAAGCCATTCATCAGAGCGGACGGGGACACATCTCGTCACCACTTGGTTTCGGGTTCGAGTCCCGGGGGTGTACCACGAGCTGGTGTGGCCAATTCCTTGCCAAGTTTGTGGGCTCTTGGTTACCGTCGAATGATGCGTTACCTGGGAATTGTCGCTACTGCTCTCGTTCTCGTGTCGGGATGTTCGTCCCCGGCGCCAACCGAAGTCTCACTGCCTGCCCCACAGAACCAGGTCGAACCCCCCGTCCAGGACGAGCCGGCCGAGGCTCCTTCCGAACCAGAAGGTGAAGCGTGGGGAGAGCTCGGTGAAATCGTTTCGCTTTCAAAAGAGGGCGTGAGTGCTCACCTCGAGCGCACCGATTCCGGGTACCGGCTGTATTACGCCTCGACGACCGAGGGAGGCCAGGTGGTCGCGGTCTGTGACGACGCTTTACAGTGCCAGGCACAGACGGTGTTAGACCGGATTGCCGATTTGACCGTGGTAGAAACAGGCTCGGGAGCGAAGAGGGGCTTCTGGGTAGAAATGAACCCCGACACGAAGCTCAAAGAAATCTACACGGGGGAAGTATCGGCAGATGGCGTGACGGTCTCTGACCGGCGCTCACTGGGCTACTCCGGAGAAATTCAGTTCGGTGTCCCCGATTCAGTAACGATGCCAGACGGCCGGGTGCGGATTTACTGGGTGGTGCCGGGTGAAGGTCGAGCATCGGAGCGCATTGTGTCTGCAACGTCGACAGATGACACGGGAGTCGAGTTCGAAATGGACGACGGTTACCGCCTCGAGGGGGGATGGGTTGACTTTGAGGTGCTGAGGGCGAGTGACCAGGGATGGCTCGCGGTGATGTCGTCCTCTCCAGAGAGGCTTCCCGACTCTCCCCAAGGGATCTTCTTGGCGCGTTCAACTGACGGCCTGCAATGGGAGGTGAACTCGGAAAACCTTGCCCCGTTGGACATGTCGTACTTAGACCCCACGGGTGTGCAGAATCCCGATGGCTCATACACCCTCGTGATGTCGGTCGCGCCGAATGCCCTGGGCGAGCGAGCCTACACACTGGCTCACACCACCCTTTTGATTCCGTGACGCGATCTCGCACCGTGAGACGGTGAGGATGGCCATGACGGCCCCGTGACCGAGGGTCTTTCCGAAATACCGGTGTCCCTATACGCTACGAGAGTGAGGCGCCATCTAGACACCGTCCTGGTCGGCACCGCGGTGGGGGCTCTCCTCCTTTCCGCCTGTCAAAGCGAGGCCCCTCCTCCTGTAGAGCCTGCTTCGGAGGCGAGTGCAGTCGAGAACGCCCCCGAAGAAACCTCCACCTGCGCTGAGGTGGAGATGGGTTACATCGTTCAAGCTCCCGACGGGGTCTTCGAGGTATGTCCGCAATCGTCAAGCTACGTCGCATCCAGCGGCACCATGGCGAATCTCCCCAGCCGTGACGCCCAATTCGGCCTCTCTGGCTATGGGCTTGGGCAGACGGAATCGGCCATCACGCTCAACCACCCTGCCTCCGGCGCGAGTGATGGAACTCGTCTCGCCGTGGCCGACCGATTCAACAACCGGGTGCTCGTCTTCTCGACTTTGCCATCGGGCCCCTCTGAGCCCGACCTCGTGTTAGGACAGCCCGACTTCATCGATACCACTCCCGGCGATGGCCTGGCGGATATGAACTGGCCGGGAGCGGTCGAGATGACCCCCGACGGGAAGCTCCTGGTTGCGGATACCGAGAATGGGCGCGTGTTGGTCTACGGTTCGGTCCCCGAGACGAGTGGAGCGAGCGCAGACTTTGCTCTCGATTTGGCGGCTCTCAGTGGCAGTCGGGACGCGTGGCCGTGGGGAATTTGGTCGGACGGGCAATCACTTGTGGTGACGGATACCCGGATGGGAAACATCCTCGTCTGGGACACGTTCCCCGAAAACGGCAATCAAAGACCGTCTTCCGTGTCCAACCCCGTCGGCGCGGGCACGCCCCGAAACATCACTTCTGACGGATCGAGCTTCCTGATCGGGGATGAGAACGGATCTCAGCAGCAGTGTTGGGGCCAGGAGACTCAGAACCGCCAGCGCCAATCTCACGTTTGGGTCAACCGCCTACCGGTTGGTGAGCCCGACGGTTGTGTGTGGGACTGGTACCAGGGAGACACTCTTGAGGGAGGTCTCCTTGCGCTCGCCGCGGGCGGACAAGACGCACACTTCTGGCCGTCGTTCCCCGTTGACGAGCAGACCGCCCTGAACAAGTCTTCGACAGGTTCTCAAGGCGCCCAAGCCCCGCCCCCCGGAGGTGACCCGCAGGGTGGCCAGGGACAGCCCGGTCAGCCCGGGGAGCCCGGGGCAGAACCGCCTCCTCCGGGTCAGCCCGACCCTGGTGCGCAACCCGCGCCGGACGGCCAATCGAATGGGGAGGGCCCGCTACCCCCATCACAGGGCGCGAGCCCTTCTGAGAGCGCGGGGGGTCACAGTTACCTCGGAGGGGACGGTGGCGATGTGGTGGTCACCGACTCGGCGATTTTCTTCATCGAATACAACGGAAACCGTGTCACGGCGTGGAATGAGATGCCACAGGACATTCTCGGGAAGAGCCCTGACTTTTCGGTATTCGATTCTGACCCCGAGGTATCAACGCTTCTTCGAGATGGCTTTATCCAGAACCCTGTTCTGGTCAACGCTGGGGGTTCCCTCGTGGCGACGAGCGACTACGACCGTCGAATGTACGTCTGGAATTCTGCCCCCGGTGAGAACGGGGCCTCTGCCGACTACGTTTATCTCACCGGTTTTCCGGCGTGGGACAACAGTTATGCCGATGGCGTGCTGGTCATCGCCGGTCACGACTCGGTGGCGGTCTGGAACTCTTTCCAGCCCGGCAATCTCCCCGACGAGGTGCTGAAGGGCACCCTCGGAACGTTCGCCGTGAACGACATCCGAGGTGTCGCGTTCGACGGAACCTATTTCGCTGTTTCTGATCCGCAGTCCGAAGTCGTGGCGGTATTCGAAGGCATACCGACGGCTGGACAGGAGCCTTTCCGAACGTATTCGCTTCGTGGGCCGGGGCGATTGGACATGAACGACGGCATCCTTGCGATTGCTCCAAAGGAGGGATCTGAGATCCTCGTTGTTGACGTGACGGGTGAGAATGCTCCGACTCTGCTTCCGGTGAGAACCAACCTGCCGACCCAAGTGAGATTCTTGCCGATCGGATTCGGCATCGCCGATACGTCGTTCCACCGCGTTCAACTGTGGAAGTCGCTGGCCGATGCCCAAGCGGGACTTCCGCCTGACACAATCCTCGGGGGTGAGGCGGGGGAGCGTCCACAAACCACGGATGACAGGTTCTATTTCCCTGCATCACTGGAGGTCGTGGCGGGCCACCTCTATGTGGGGGAGTTTAAGTTCTCCAACAGGATTCTCGCTTTTTCCGAATAGCTCTCTTGGCTGAGGAGAACCTCCCTTCTCCCCATACAGATGTGCATCCTGAGGCTTAGTGAATGCGGGACGCAGCGGGGTTCTGCTCGATGCTGATTTCTCAGCCTGACGGGCACACTCCCTGGGGGCCGTCACCGCCAGCCATCGGCTAAAGTGTGGAGTCGTGCCGGGTCTTGGCTCACCGCTCACGCGTGGTTCCTCGTGGGTTCGAATCAGGGCTCCACGCGTGAACCACCCCCTCGTATTCGGAGCCCCGAGCGACCCACCTAATGGAGGCCCGATGAAGGTCATCGCAATTGTCTACGCCGCCGCGGGGCTTCTCACTCTGGGTGGATGCACTGCCGTCGACTCCAGCGAATTTTCCGCGGGCAATCCGTCCTCCTGCGACGGTGTCCTCGTTCAGGTGAACTATGGAATCTTGAGCGACGTCGGCGTGGTCGAATGTGTGGAGTTCGAATCCGAGACGGCATTGGCCAGCGATGTCCTGTCGTTTGCAGGAGTCGAGACGGAGGGAACCGATGCCTACGGTGACCTCGTCGTCTGCCGAGTGAACTCCCTTCCCTCGCCGAACGAGGAGCTCATCGTCGAGGGTGAAGAACCCTACCGAGAGACCTGCGCAGAAATGCCTCCGGCTTTTGCCTACTGGGCGCTGTGGCACAAGTCGGACCCAGGATCACCGTGGGATTACGCCACCGAGGGAGTCGGGACCCTGATGGTGAGCCCTGGCGAATCGCTCGGACTCGGGTTTTCGAGCGGGACGGACGTCGTCACTCCCGATATCGAGCCCTAATGTCGAGGCCCCGCCCCCTGGCAGTTGCCCTCCTCGCCTTCGCCAGCGCGGCAATTTTTCTGCTGCTACGGGTTCTCTATCGCGTCGTGTTCGGTGGCGCTGGTGGTTCGGGTGAGGCCCTATTTGAGATTCCGCGTTACCAACTCTGGGGAGTGTTCTCCCACATCCTGGTCGGCGGGGAGGTCACACTCGATGGTCTTGTCAGCAGTGTGACCTCCGGCTTGCCCTTCGCGACCGCTATCGTCGCGTCGGGGGTGCTGTTGGCCTGGTGGGACCCCCGTCGCCTCGTCCTCTCTGTGCCGCGGCTTCGATTCGGCCGAAACCTGGTCCTCGCCACCGCCATTGCCTTGTCGACTCTCCCCGTTCTTGTCGGAGTAATTCGAGACACCAGGCGGGCGGCAGCGCGTCGACGGGTAAGGGGAGGGCGGCGAATCATTCTCCCGGTCCTGGAAAAGACCCTCGAAAACGCGGTAGGAATTCACGCCGCCTTGATTGCTCGGGGAATCGTCACTCCCCTCGCAGGCAAGACCCCTGCAGGGCGGTCGGCGGTTGAGCTGCGAGACGTGTCATGGCCGGAGCGGGGACTGCGCGACGTTTCTGTTGAGTGCGAACCAGGAAGTCTCACCATCCTCACTGGCCACACCGGTTCGGGTAAGACCTCGCTCTTGGAGCTCATCGCGGGACTTCACCCGAATCTGGTGTCCGGACTGGGCGGTGGAGATCGGATCCCCTCGTCCCATACGGCTTTTTTGCCGCACCAGCCCCGGCGTCTCTTTCTTGCGAGCATGGTCCGCGATGAGGTGGCGTTGTCGCTGGTGATGGGGGGAATGGCCCGCGCGAGAGCGCGTGAGCACGCAACCGAGGTGCTTAGCCAGTGGAAGCTCGAGCACCTCTCCGAGTGTCATCCTTCTGAACTATCAGCAGGTGAGGCCACCAGATTGGGACTCGTCGTCCTCATCGCGACCTCACCGAGTGTTCTCGTTCTCGACGAACCCCTTCACACTCTCGATTCTCGAAGCCGGCACGAGATGCTGGAGCGGCTCGACGAGTTAACCCGCACGGGGCTGACCATCATCATGAGTGATCACCGCAGCACAGAGCTGGACGGCTACGGGGCGTCATTCTTCACTCTCACTCCCGGTGGGCTTCGCCCCGGGCGCTATCGCCCACCGCCCTCAGAGGCTGCGCTCCTGATTCCGAGGCCCTCGCCCGACCCCGATGTGGTGGCACGGTTTGAGGACGTGAACGCGTCATTTGCCGAGCGATCGCTCTTCCGGGGGCTCGACGTTGAGATGCGACGAGGGCGCGTCACCCTCATCAATGGCGACAACGGTGTCGGCAAAACCACCCTCTTGGAACTCATCGCGGATAGTGACCAGGCAGCCGGAACGGTGGCGTATGTGCCTCACGAACCGACTGACTTGTTCTTTACCGACAGTGTCGAGGCGGAACTCGCCCTCGCGGACCGGTCGAGCCGGGTAGCGCCGGGGCTCACTCGAATGACGCTCGAGGCCATTCTCTCGGGCGCTTGGCGAAGAGACCTTCTTGAGAACGTGGGCGACACACACCCGAGGGATCTTTCACGAGGACAACAGATGGCGCTGGCAATCGCGATTCAAATGTCACATCGCCCCACCGTCTTGGCCCTCGATGAGCCGACGGCCGGTCTGGATGAGTCGGCCGTCAATGCCCTCATCGCCGTTCTGGGATGTGCGGTGGAAACTGGTATCGCTCTGCTGATTGCCACCCAAGAACCCGAAGCCTTTGCCTCCCTCGAGGGCTCGCGGCTCCGCCTTCACGGCGGCGAGCTGCGCGAATTGAGGGGAGTGCAATCGTGAGAGCCGGTATGAGCAGCCACGCGACATCGAGCACCGTCCTGTTGGGTGTCTCGAGTGTTCTCGGACTCGTCGCCTTCAGTTGGCCGTTTCTCACCCCGTTCGTTGCCCTGTCTCACGGCGCGTTGGTGTCGATTGCGGCGACGCTCGCGGCTGGGGCGGCTATCGCGATTCTCCTCGTCAGCCTCGGTGGAATTCGGGACCCCAGCACGATCGCTCTCATTGGGGTGCTTTCTGCTCTTGCCGCGGCGGCGCGGCTGCTCTCGGTGGGGGCGGGGGGAATCGAACTGATTTTCGTCGTCGTTATCCTCGCCGGACGGGTCCTTGGACCCCGAGCGGGCTTCGCAGTGGGGGCACTGGGGCTCGTGGTGTCGTCGATGATGTGGGGTGGCTTCGGCCCGTGGACTCCGTTTCAGATGTTGGCGGTCGGCTGGGTCGCTGCCGGGGCCGGAGTGGTTCTCCCGTCCGCCCCACGCCTGGGACCCCGCATCGAAGTCGCACTCCTCGCGGGCTACGCGGTGGTCGCGTCATATCTGTTTGGCCTGCTGATGAACCTGTGGTTTTGGCCCCTCGCCATTGGTCCGGGCACGTCGCTCTCACTGGTTGAGAGTGACGGTGTGGCACAAAACGTGGCTCGATTCGCGCTGTATTCCCTTGCCACCTCGACGCTCACCTGGGATACCGTGCGAGCATTGACGATGGTACTCACCCTGACAGTCGTGGGTACCGCGGCCCTCAAAGCATTGCGTCGGGTAGTCCCAGACGAGAAGCTAGACCGAGAAGTACTTGGCCTCGGGGTGGTGGAACACGAACGCGTCGGTTGATT
>JAYODB010000008.1:0-42652 GCA_038106075.1 Cellulomonadaceae bacterium
TACAAGGGCAAGGGTGTTCGCTATGAAGGCGAGCGCGTGCGCCGCAAGGCCGGAAAGGCTGGTAAGTAACCATGGCTTCTGGAATCTCAAAGCAGGCTCAGAAGGCCCGCCGTCACCACCGTCTTCGCAAGAAGGTTGTGGGCACCGCCGAGCGTCCTCGTTTGGTCGTGACCCGCTCAGCCCGCCACGTCTTTGTCCAGGTCGTCAACGACGCCAGCGGACACACCGTGGCCTCGGCCTCGACTATGGAAGCCGACCTGCGTTCCTTCGACGGTGACAAGACCGCCAAGGCTCGCAAGATCGGCGAGTTGGTCGCCGAGCGCGCCAAGAAAGCTGGAGTGTCCACTGTCGTATTCGACCGTGGTGGAAACCGCTACGCCGGTCGTGTTGCCGCGATCGCCGAAGGCGCCCGGGAAGGTGGTTTGGAACTGTGAGCGAAGAACAGAAGGAAGTAACGGTGAGTGAAACCGCCGAGACCGTAGTCGACCAGGCTACCGAGCAAGCTGACCAGCAGCGCGAAGCCCGTCGTGGCAGCCGCGAGCGTCGTCCCGACGTTCAGCGCGGTGCCCGCGACCAGGGCGACAAGAACCAGTTCTTGGAGCGTGTGGTCACCATCAACCGTGTCGCCAAGGTGGTCAAGGGTGGACGCCGTTTCGCCTTCACCGCCCTGGTTGTCGTCGGTGACGGTAACGGCATGGTCGGTGTGGGATACGGCAAGGCCCGCGAGGTGCCCTTGGCCATCTCTAAGGGTGTTGAGGACGCGAAGAAGAACTTCTTCCGCGTGCCACGCGTCGCCCAGACCATCCCTCACCCGGTTCAGGGTGAAGCCGCCGCCGGTGTGGTGCTGCTTCGTCCGGCTGCCGCCGGTACCGGTGTTATCGCCGGTGGTCCGGTCCGCGCCGTGCTCGAATGCGCCGGTATCCACGACGTGCTGAGCAAGTCGCTGGGTTCCTCCAACACGCTCAACATCGTCCACGCCACCGTCGAGGCTTTGAAGAACCTCGAAGAGCCCCGCGCTGTGGCGGCTCGCCGTGGCATGGACTTCGAGAAGATGGCTCCTGCTCGCCTGGTGAAAGCTGAGGCCGAGGCGGCCGCTGCGAAGAAGGTGGTCGAGTAATGGCGAAGAACCTCAAAGTGACTCAGGTGAAGTCTGTGATCAGCGAGAAGCCCAACATGCGCGAGACCATGCGCAGCCTGGGTTTGAAGAGAATTGGTGACCACGTGGTTCGCCCGGACACCCCGCAAAACCGCGGGTACGTGCAGACCGTTCGTCACCTCGTGAAAGTCGAGGAGATTGACTAATGGCTGAAGAGAAGAAGCCAGCCGCGAAGAAGCCTGCGGCTAAGCCTGCTGCCAAGCCGGCAGCGAAGAAGCCCGCGGCGAAGTCTGCCGCAGCCAAGCCGGCTGCGAAGGCTCCTGCCAAGAAGGCTGAGGCCAAGGCCCCCGCGAAGAAGACCGCCGCCAAGGCTCCGGCGAAGGCTGCGGCCAAGCCGGCTGCGAAGGCTCCGGCTAAAGCTCCGGCTAAGCCTGCCGCTAAGCCCGCTGCCAAGACCGAGGCGAAGCCTGCCGCCAAGCCGGCAGCGAAACCCGCTGCCAAGACCGCTGCGAAGGCAGACACCGCGAAAGCTCCGGCAAAGCCTGCTGCGAAGAAGGCTCCGGCTACCCGCAGCGATGACACCCGTCCGGGTGTCGTTAAGCTCCACCACCTCCGCCCGGCAGCCGGCGCCAAGAAGGCCCGCACGCGAGTGGGTCGTGGTGAAGGTTCGAAGGGTAAGACGGCGGGCCGTGGAACCAAGGGAACGAAAGCTCGTTACCAGGTTCGCCCCGGCTTTGAGGGCGGTCAGCTCACCTCGGTGATGCGTGCCCCCAAACTCCGCGGATTTACCAACCCCTTCCGGGTCGAATACCAGGTCGTGAACGTCGGCCGCCTCGCCGAGCTCTACCCCAAGGGTGGAGAGGTGACTATCGCTGACCTCGTCGCCAAGGGCGCTGTGCGCAAGAACGAGAAGGTCAAGCTTCTGGGTAACGGCGAACTCGCTGTTGCACTTAAGGTGTCGGTCGACAAGGTGTCGGCGCAGGCCAAGCAGAAAATCGAAAAAGCGGGCGGAGAAGTCCGCTAGTTTCCCCCATAGCCGGCCCGAAATGGGCCGGCTAAAAAGGGTAGGCTCGATGTCATTGCTGGCTACCGCCAGGGCTGGAGGTTGATGTGTTTCAGGTCATAGGAAGAATCTTCCGAACCCCTGATTTGCGCCGCAAAATTGGTTTCACGCTGGCGATTATCGGCATCTTCCGCCTGGGCTCGTTCATCCCAGCACCCTTCGTCGACTACCGCAACGTCCAACAGTGTGTGGCCGGTGCGGGCGGCACGACCGGTCTCTATGAACTGGTCAACGTCTTTAGTGGTGGGGCGCTTCTCCAGCTCTCGATTTTTGCTCTGGGCATCATGCCTTACATCACTGCGTCGATCATCACTCAGCTATTGCGCGTGGTGATTCCGCACTTTGAAACCCTGCACAAAGAGGGTCAGTCGGGCCAGGGCAAGCTCACGCAGTACACCCGTTACATGACCATTGGTTTGGCGCTTCTGCAGTCGACCACCCTGATCACGGTGGCCCGAAGCGGTGCACTGTTTGGGGCGAACACAGGAATTCCTGCCTGTAACCAGCTGCTCTCCAATGACTCCTGGTACGCCATCATGCTGATGGTCATCACGATGACCGCCGGTACCGGTCTGATTATGTGGTTGGGAGAGCTCATCACCGAGCGCGGTGTCGGAAACGGAATGTCGCTTTTGATTTTCGTGTCGATTGCGGCGACCTTCCCCGCCTCTCTCTGGGCGATTGCTCAGACCGAAGGTTTCGAAATCTTCATCGTCGTTCTCGCGATTGGACTCGTCATCATGGGTCTCGTCGTCTTCGTCGAGCAGTCCCAGCGCCGGGTGCCGGTTCAATATGCCAAGCGTGTGGTGGGCCGCCGCACTTACGGCGGAAATAACACCTATATCCCGATCAAGGTGAACATGGCGGGCGTGGTGCCGGTCATCTTCGCCTCGTCGCTCCTTTACCTGCCGGCGCTTCTCGCCCAGTTCAACCAACCGGTAGCCGGAGAATCGCCGGCCGAGTGGGTGGTCTGGATTCAGAACAACCTCACCTCTGGTGACAATGCGCTGTACATGCTGGTCTACTTCCTGCTCATCGTCGGCTTCACCTACTTCTACGTCGCCATTACCTTCAACCCCGAAGAAGTTGCCGACAACATGAAGAAGTACGGCGGCTTTATTCCCGGTATTCGTGCGGGCCGTCCGACAGCCGAGTACCTCGACTATGTGCTGACCCGGATTACCTTCCCCGGTTCGCTCTACCTCGGCTTGGTCGCGTTGATTCCGCTGATTGCGCTCGCGACCGTGAATGCCAATCAGAACTTCCCCTTTGGTGGCGCCAGCATTCTGATCATCGTCGGCGTGGGTCTTGACACCGTCAAGCAGATCGACTCGCAACTGCAGCAGCGTCACTACGAGGGATTGCTCAAGTGACCGGTGTTCGCCTTCTCCTGATTGGTCCTCCTGGAGCGGGTAAGGGCACTCAGGCTGCCATCCTCGCTCAAACCTTCGGAATCCCCGCCATTTCAACGGGCGACATTTTCCGCGAAAACGTGCGCAACGAAACCGAGCTCGGTAAGCGCGCGAAAGAGTTCATGGACCGGGGAGACAACGTCCCCGACTCGCTCACCAACGAACTCGTTGAAGACCGTATCGGCCAGGCGGACTGCGTTGCAGGCTTCCTTCTCGACGGGTTCCCCCGCACGGCGGCCCAGGTCGACGCGCTGAACGGCATGCTCTCCAGCCAGGGCACCTCGCTCGACGCCGTGGTGGAACTCGTGGCCGATGTTGAGGTCGTGGTCGAGCGGTTGAAGAAGCGCGCCGTCGAGCAGGGTCGCACCGATGACGATGAGTCGGTGGTTCGACACCGCCTCGAGGTGTATCGCGAGCAGACGGCTCCGCTCATTGACCTCTACGGCCAGAGCGGATTGTTGGTGTCGGTCGACGGCATCGGAGCAATTGATGAGGTCACCGGTCGCATCATGGAGAAGCTCTCCGGACGCGGAGTCAGGGCATAAAGCGACTTGTGCAGCCTGAATGAAGGCCGTAAGATATTGCTTTGGTGTGTCAACGGCTTTCGAGCCAGCCACTCCAGCACGACCAGTAGAAAACTTACCAGCTAGACAAGCGAGGCCATGGCCAACAAAGACGGTGTCATCGAAATCGAAGGTTCGGTAGTCGAAGCCCTTCCCAACGCGATGTTCCGAGTGGAGTTGACCAACGGGCACAAGGTTCTTGCTCATATTTCGGGCAAGATGCGTCAGCACTACATCCGAATCCTCCCGGAGGACCGCGTGATTGTGGAGCTCTCGCCCTACGACCTGACTCGTGGCCGCATCGTCTACCGCTACAAGTAAGCCGATTCGCTGAGAAGGAACGGCCCAGGGAGTCTGGGTACGAGGCCAGCAGGAGAGAAATTATGAAGGTTAGCTCGAGCGTCAAAAAGATTTGCGACAAGTGCAAGGTCATCCGTCGCCACGGAAACGTGATGGTGATTTGCGAAAACCCCCGACACAAGCAGCGCCAAGGCTAGTCGGAACCACAACTCAATAGACCAGGCAGGTTCATGAATCCCTTCGGGGAGGACACCTCGGGGAGAGGCCCGGGCACCGAACCTGACACAGACCTCTCACACTCTCAGGAGAAAAAGACATGGCACGTATTGCCGGAGTCGATATTCCCCGCGAAAAGCGGGTCGAAGTGGCTCTTACCTATGTATTCGGAGTCGGACGCACTCGTGCGCAGCAGACTCTCGCCGCGACCGGGATCAACCCGAACACTCGCGTCAAGGACTTGAGCGACGACGAGTTGCTCCAGATTCGTACCCACATTGAGGGTGCCTACAAGGTGGAGGGTGACCTCCGCCGTGAAGTGGCTGCCGACATCCGCCGCAAGGTCGAAATTGGAAGCTACGAGGGTCTGCGCCACCGTCGCGGCCTTCCTGTTCGTGGTCAGCGCACCAAGACGAACGCTCGTACCCGTAAGGGTCCCAAGCGCACCGTCGCCGGTAAGAAGAAGGCCTAGTCGGGCACGAGAGTTTCGGAGAAGAATTTAAATGGCAACCACTAAGCAGACGGTAGCGCGTAAGCCCCGTCGTAAGACCAAGAAGAATGTCGCCGTGGGTCAGGCCCACATCAAGTCGACCTTCAACAACACCATCGTGTCGATCACGGATCCCTCTGGCGCCGTCGTCAGCTGGGCGTCCTCTGGCGCTGTTGGCTTCAAGGGTTCGCGTAAGTCGACCCCGTTCGCCGCTCAGCTCGCCGCCGAGTCCGCCGCGAAGCAGGCTCAGGAGCACGGCATGAAGAAGGTTGACGTGTTCGTCAAGGGCCCGGGTTCGGGTCGCGAGACCGCAATCCGTTCGCTTCAGGCCGCAGGCCTTGAGGTGGGTTCGATCACCGATGTGACCCCGCAGGCTCACAACGGCTGCCGCCCGCCGAAGCGTCGCCGCGTCTAACCGCTGGCCTTCGGGCCTCCACGTACCACTACGACAACAACCAAATAGCTCCGCGGAGAATTCCGCATCGAACAGGTGTCATATAGCGGACACTTTGCCGAAAGGAAACACATCGTGCTCATTGCACAGCGCCCCACCCTCACTGAAGAATCCGTCTCCGAATTCCGCTCCACTTTTGTGATTGAGCCCCTCGAGCCTGGCTTCGGCTACACGCTCGGTAACTCACTTCGCCGCACCCTGCTCTCCTCCATTCCGGGAGCAGCCGTCACCGGTATCCGCATCGACGGTGTGCTCCACGAGTTCTCCACCGTCGACGGTGTGAAGGAAGACGTCACCGAGATCATCTTGAACATCAAGAACCTCGTGGTTTCGAGCGAGCACGACGAGCCCATCACCGCGTACCTGCGCAAGCAGGGTTCGGGCAACGTCACCGCTGCCGACATTTCTGCTCCGGCGGGTGTCGAGATCCACAACCCCGAGTTGCACATCGCAACCCTGAACGACAAGGCAAGCTTCGAGCTGGAGCTCACCATTGAGCGCGGTCGCGGATACGTCTCATCGACTCAGAACCGCAACGAATACGCCGAAGCCGGCGCCATTCCCGTCGACTCGATCTACTCGCCCGTCCTGAAGGTGACCTACCGCGTCGAGGCCACTCGTGCCGGTGAGCGCACCGACTTCGACCGTCTCGTGGTCGACGTCGAGACCAAGCCGTCGATGGCCCCGCGCGACGCTGTGGCCTCCGCTGGACGCACCCTGGTCGAACTCTTCGGCCTCGCCCGTGACCTGAACGCCGAGGCTGAGGGTATTGAAATCGGACCGGCTCCGGTCGAGGTCATGGCCTCGAGCGAGCTCTCCACGCCGATTGAGAGCCTCGATCTGTCGGTTCGCAGCTACAACTGCCTCAAGCGCGAGGGCATCAACACCGTGAGTGAGTTGGTGGCGCTGAGCGAGCACCAGCTGATGAACATTCGAAACTTTGGTCAGAAGTCCGTGGACGAGGTCCGCGACAAGCTCGTGGAAATGGGTCTGTCGCTCAAGGACACCATGCCCGGCTTCGACGGAAGCGCTTACTACACCGGCCTGGACGACGAATAATCCGGTCCGAAACCACTTTTTAGTACGAGGAAACGACAACAATGCCGAAGCCCACTAAGGGACCCCGCCTCGGAGGCGGCCCTGCACACGAACGACTGATGCTGGCGAACCTTGCCACCGCGCTGTTTACCCACGGCCGCATCCAGACCACCGAGACCAAGGCGAAGCGCCTCCGTCCGCTCGCCGAGCGCATGGTGACCTTCGCCAAGCGAGGCGACCTGCACGCTCGTCGTCGCGTGATCACCGTAATCCGCGACAAGAGTGCGGTGCACCGTCTCTTCACCGAGATTGCTCCGTTGGTGGCTGAGCGCGAGGGTGGCTACACCCGCATCGTGAAGACCGGCTTCCGCAAGGGTGACAACGCCCCGATGGCCGTGATCGAGCTCATCTTGGACCCCGTCCAGAAGAAGCCCTCCGCGAAGAAGGCCGCGATGAAGGAAGAGGCCGCGAAGGCCGCTAAGGAAGCAGAGAAGGCCGCGAAGGCCGCCGCCAAGAAGGCAGAAGCCGAAGCAGCAGAAGCGGCTGAAGCTGCCGATGAGGAAGCCACTGAGGCTGCGGCTGCGGAAGCAACCGAAGCGCCCGTAGAGGACGCTCCTGCTGCCGAAAAGCCTGCTGCTGAGGAAGCTCCGGCTGAAGACGTTGCCGCTGAAGAGGCGCCCACGGAAGAGCCGGCAGCCGAAGAGGCCCCTGCCGAGGAAGCCGCTTCCGATGAGGCACCTGCAGAAGAGGACGCCAAGTAGCGTTTCGCTGTCCCTCGCCACACAGTGGAGGGTGATGTGAGGCTCCGAATTGACCTCGCCTACGATGGAGGCGGGTTCTCGGGTTGGGCTAAGCAACCTGGGCTTCCCAGTGTTCAAGAAACGCTGGAGAGCGCCCTCGCCAAGGTGTTGCGCGCTGAGCCGGGACAAATTCGGACCGTCGTTGCAGGCCGGACAGATTCCGGGGTTCATGCCACGGGCCAGGTATGCCACGTCGACATTGCTGACGGCCATTCCCTTTTGGGTCATGGCCCGAGCGTGGGCGAGGTCATCACGAAGAGGCTCAGGGGAGCGCTGGGAAAGAACCCGTCAATCTGGATCCAGGAAGTCTCGTTGGCAGCCGATGGTTTCGATGCCCGCTTTTCGCCGCTGCGACGTCGATACGAATACCGCATCGCCGATCGAGCGTCGACCAAGGATCCCCGTCACGCGGACCACACCCTGTGGCTACCCGACAGGTTGAACGTGGCGGCGATGAACCGGATGGGTAAAGCGCTACTCGGCCTGAATGACTGGGCGAGTTTCTGCCGTGCCCGTGCGGGAGCGACAACGATTCGCACCCTGGAGAAGTTCTCGTGGAAGAGAGATGAGCACGGCGTGCTCATCGGCACAGTCGTCGCCGATGCCTTCTGTCACTCCATGGTGCGCTCATTGGTGGGAGCTGCCGTAGCGGTGGGTAGAGGGTCTCTGGATGTTCCAGACGTTGTTGAGCTTCGAGACAAAGCTGGGCGCACGAGTGCGTGGAAAACGATGCCCGCCCACGGCCTCACCCTGGTTCATGTTGAGTACCCGAAGGACCGGGATCTCGCCCGTCGTGCCGAGCTCACCCGGGCACCGAGGGCCCCGCTCGCAGATTGAGAATCCCCCGGCCGGCGTGTAAGGTAGAGCGCTGGTGCCCCAACAGGTGGCACTTCGGTTGAGCCCTCCACCGGGATGTTGGAAAACTCCCACGGAGCGGGATACACGAACACCTCGACACGATGGGATGACGCATGACGCGCACCTTTTCGCCCACTCCGACGGACATCCGTCGCGACTGGCTAGTCATCGACGCTTCGGACGTCGTACTGGGCCGTTTGGCCTCGCACGCTGCAGCTCTGCTGCGGGGTAAGCACAAGACCACCTTCTCGCCCCACATGGACATGGGCGACTACGTGGTCATCGTTAACGCGGACAAGGTTGTTCTGACCGGCCAGAAGGCCGAGCAGAAGAAGGCCTACCGCCACTCCGGTTACCCCGGTGGTTTGAGCGCGGTGTCCTACACCGAACTGCTCGAGAAGAACCCGGTTCGCGCCGTTGAGAAAGCCGTTCGAGGCATGCTGCCGAAGAACACCCTCGGCCGCGAGCAGCTGAAAAAGCTCAAGGTGTACACCGGTAGCGAGCACCCCCACCAGGCTCAACAGCCTCGTCCCTACGAGCTGACTCAGCTCGCCCAATAGTCAGCGAAAAGGCACAAAGGATTAACCATGGAAAACACCACTGAAGAGACTGAAACCCCCGAGGTCTTCAGCACTGAGACTCCGGCTGAGGCTGCTGTTGTGACCGAAAGCCGCCCCCCGCTGACCGTGGGTGGCCAGGCTGTGGGACGCCGCAAGGAAGCCGTTGCTCGAGTCCGTCTCACCCCGGGAACCGGTGTGATCACCGTCAACGGTCGCAGCTTTGAGGATTACTTCCCCAACAAGCTTCACCAGCAGTTGATCACCGACCCCTTCACTGTGCTGAAGCTCGGTGGTGCTTATGATGTGTCGGCTCGAATCACCGGCGGTGGCCCTTCCGGTCAGGCCGGTGCTCTGCGCCTCGGAATTGCTCGCGCGCTGAATGAAATCGACCGCGACAACAACCGTCCCGACCTCAAGAAGTCTGGCTTCCTCTCCCGTGACGCCCGCGTCAAGGAGCGCAAGAAGGCCGGTCTGAAGAAGGCCCGTAAGGCGCCCCAGTACTCGAAGCGTTAGTCCCAACGTTACGGACTACAAGATGGGTCGTTTGTTTGGAACAGACGGCGTCCGAGGAGTCGCCAACGGCGACCTGACGGCGCAGCTGGCGCTTGAGCTCGCTCAAGCGGCAGCGTCTGTGTTGACCCGTGGCCGGCACGCCGATGAACTGAAGGCGAAGGGTATGCGCCCCCGTGCCGTCATTGGCCGTGACCCCCGGGTTTCGGGCCAGTTCCTCTCGTCTGCGGTGGCAGCCGGATTGGCAAGCTCCGGTATTGATGTCCTCGATGCCGGAGTAATTCCCACCCCCGCAATTGCATTGTTGGTGCGCGACGCGGGTCTCGATTTTGGTGTGATGGTCTCGGCCTCACACAATCTGGCTCCCGATAACGGCATTAAGTTCTTCTCTTACGGCGGAACCAAACTCCCCGACGAAGTCGAGGATCGCATCGAGGCCGCTTTGGGGACCCAGCCTCTTCGCCCCACAGGTTCCGGCGTGGGCCGCATCTCACGATTCTCCGATGCTGAAGACCGCTACGCGCTCGCTTTGCTGAAGTCCGTTCCGGTCTCGCTCAAAGGTCTCCACATCGTCATCGACTGCGCCCATGGTGCCGCTGCAGGGGTATCGCCGAGAGTGTTCCGTGACGCCGGCGCAGAGGTCACTGTACTGGGTGATGAGCCGGACGGCCTCAACATCAACCAGGGTTATGGCTCAACGCACCCCGAATTGCTTCAAGAGGCTGTCGTTGAACTGGGAGCAGACTTCGGTGTCGCACACGACGGCGATGCTGATCGCTCGCTCGCTGTGGACCACACTGGTCGCCTCATCGACGGCGACCGCATCATGGCGATTTTGGCTCTGGCCAAAAAGCAGCGAGGCGAGCTCACCGGAGACGGAATCGTCGCCACTGTGATGAGCAACCTTGGATTGCGTCGGTTGATGGCTGAGCACGGTATCGCCGTTCACGAGACCAAAGTCGGTGACCGCTACGTTCTTGAAGAGCTCGAGCGCAGTGGTCTGACTCTGGGCGGCGAGCAGTCAGGACACATCATCATGGCGGAACACCAGACCACGGGAGATGGCATTCTCACCGGCTTGCAGTTGGCCGCCGAGGTGGTGAGAAGCGGGAAGTCGCTCTCCGAACTCGCCGACCAGATGACGGTGTTCCCGCAACTGCTGCTGAATGTTTCGGGTGTTGACCACACCAGGCTTTCGGGCAACAAGGCCATCGACGCCGCCGTGGCGGAGGCAGAGGCCAAATTGGGCGACAGTGGTCGCGTCGTGTTGCGACCCTCGGGAACCGAACCACTCGTTCGGGTCATGGTCGAAGCCGCAGAGCGCGACGAGGCCAAGTCGGTGGCTGAGGCTATTGCCTCGGTGGTGCGATCCGAGCTCGGCTAAACCTTCCGCAAGAGCACCCGCTGGACCCGGTGGTCTGCTGCTTTGTGCAAGATCAGTGACGCGCGAGGCTTTGTCGGGGCAATGTTTTCGACAAGGTTCGGCTCATTCACTTCAGACCAGATCCGGCGGGCTTCAGCTCGGGCGTCTTCCTCGCTGAGAGACGAGTAGCGGTGAAAATAGCTTCGCGGGTCAGCAAATGCTCCGCGCTGCAGAGTGAGAAATCTCTCCTCGTACCAGTGGGCAATGTGTTCGGGGTTTGCGTCGACGTAGATGCTGAAGTCGAACAGGTCGCTCACTGAGAGGGCGGAGTGTGTCGCAGGTGGCTGGAGCACGTTGAGGCCTTCGACGATGAGGACATCGGGGGCGGTGACTTCCTGGTATTCCCCGTCAATTCGGTCGTAGAGCAGATGAGAGTAGGCCGGCGCGTTCACGGGGGAGACGCCACTCTTGACCTGGGTCACAAATCGCAACAGTGCCCGACGGTCATACGATTCGGGGAAACCCTTGCGGTTGAGAATGCCTCGCTTCTCAAGTTCGGCTGTGGGCCACAAAAAGCCGTCAGTGGTGACCAGCTGCACCCGCGGAGTTGAAGACCTCAGGGAAAGCAGCTCCCGCACGAGCCGCGACGTGGTCGACTTTCCCACCGCCACGCTTCCCGCCACGCCAATGACAAAGGGAGTGATGCGACCGTTCGTGCCCAAATAGTTGCGGGTTTGCCGGTGAAGCTCCCGGGTCGTGTCGACGTAGAGCCCGAGGAGCTCAGCGAGGGGCTGGTAGATGTCAGTGACTTCGGTGGCGTCGAGCAAATCTCCTGTGGAACGTATGCGTTCCAGGTCGGTGTCGTCGAGGCTCAGCGGACGCGGACTCGAAAGGGCAGCCCAGCTGGAACGGTCATATTCGTCGAATGGGCTGCCGTCGAGCGAACTGTCCGCTTCCGACGCCATGCAGACCAGGGTAGTGCGAAGCGGGTCGGACAAACCCCATCGCCTAGACTCGTTCGCATGTGTGGAATCGTCGGTTACGTCGGCTCTCAGCCGAGTCTTGAGGTATTGCTGGCAGGCCTGGGCCGCTTGGAATACCGCGGTTACGACTCTGCCGGCGTCGCAGTGATCAGCACTGACAACGCCATCCACACGGCGAAGAAATCGGGAAAACTGAGCGCACTGCGCGAGCACCTGGCCGCCGAACCGATTGCCGCGGGCCACACCGGAATCGCCCACACCCGCTGGGCCACTCACGGCGCACCGACTGATGTGAACGCCCACCCGCATCTCGCGGATGGCGGCAAGCTTGCCCTCATTCACAACGGCATCATCGAGAACTATCTCGAGCTGAAAGACGAACTCGCCCGCGACGGCATCGATTGTGTTTCGGACACCGACAGCGAGGTCGCCGCACACCTGGTCGCACAGGCTTACCGAGATTCAGGCGATCTGACCGAAGCGCTTCGCCGTGTCGTCAATCGACTCGAGGGCGCATTCACTCTTCTCGTGGCTCACGAGGACCAACCCGGGGTGGTTGTCGGAGCACGCCGCAATTCCCCACTCGTCGTGGGGCTTGGCAAGGGCGAGAACTTCCTTGCCTCCGACGTGGCCGCGTTTGTTGAGCACACCAGGGAAGCGATGGCACTGGGCCAGGACCAGGTCGTCACGATTACCGCCGATTCTGTCGCGGTGACCGATTTTGACGGCAACCCCGTGGAGCCTGAACACTTCAATGTTGATTGGGATGCCTCAGCCGCGGAAAAGGGGGGCTGGCCGAGCTTCATGGCCAAAGAAATTTCTGAGCAGCCCGACGCCGTGGGCAATACCCTCCGCGGGCGAATCGACGAGACCGGAGCCCTCACCATTCCCGAACTCGAGTGCATTGTGTCGGACGGTGACATTAACCGAGTCATCTTTATTGCCTGCGGAACGGCCTCCTATGCGGCGATGGTGGGTGCCTATGCGATGGAGAAGTGGGCAAAAATTCCTGCCAGTGTCGAGCTCTCCCACGAATTCCGCTACCGCGGCGCTGTTATTGATGAGCACACTCTGGTCGTGTCGGTGAGCCAGTCGGGTGAGACCATGGACACCCTGATGGCCGTGCGTCACGCCGCCGAGTCCGGCGCGAAGACGCTCTCGATTTGTAACACCCAGGGAGCGACAATTCCCCGCGAGTCGGACGCCACCCTCTACACCCACGCCGGACCAGAAGTAGCGGTCGCGTCGACAAAAGCATTCTCGGCTCAAATCGTGGCGAGTTATCTCCTCGCGCTGTCGTTTGCGGCCCGTCGCCACGCGATGGCGCCCGATGAGATGCAAGAGATGGCGCAGGCACTGCTGAAGACGCCCGAGTGGATGGCGGAGATGGTGCAAACCGGCTCTCGAATCCGTGAGCTCGCTGGTTGGATGGCCGATACCCGTTCGGTTCTCTATTTGGGCCGCCACGTGGGCTATCCGGTTGCCCTGGAGGGCGCGTTGAAACTCAAAGAACTCGCCTATATCCACGCCGAGGGATTCGCTGCTGGGGAGCTCAAGCACGGTCCAATCGCCTTAATTGAACCCGGACAGATTGTGTTCGTCGTTGTCCCGAGTCCTCGCGACCCGATGTCGCTGCACGCCAAAGTAGTGTCGAACATTCAAGAGATTCGCGCCCGCGGCGCACGTGTCATCGCCATTGCCGAACGCGGTGACGCGGCTGTCCTCCCCTTTGCCGATGAAGTCATCGGTTTGCCGCCCGCTCCGACCTTCATTGAACCGTTGCTTGCGGTCGTGCCGCTGCACATCTTTGGAATGGAACTTGCGCAGGCGAAGGGCCTCGACGTCGACCAGCCGAGAAACCTGGCCAAGTCGGTCACCGTGGAGTAGGTGACGGTTCGGTGGTCATCGGGGTGGGCGTTGACGTGGTCGACGTAGAGCGGTTTCGACGTTCCATGACGCGGACCCCGCAGCTCGAACACCGGCTTTTTGGCGACCGTGACACTCTCGGTCTCACTGAGGGAGATCCCAAGATACTGTCCCTCGCCGCACGCTTTGCAGCGAAGGAAGCCACCCTGAAGGCACTGGGTGGTTACATTCCGGGCTTTAGCTGGCTCGATATTCAGGTGGAGAAACGTGACACGGGAGCCCCTACTCTGGTGCTCACTGGCGGCGCGCATGCCGCCGCCCAACGCCAAGGGGTCGAGCGCTGGCATGTCTCGCTCAGCCACGATGGCCCGGTTGCTGTTGCCTTCGTGATTGCCGAGTGTGAGGGTGCCTCTCATGACTGAGTCGATGAGGGAGCTTCGAATTTCTCCGTCGGCGATTTCCGCGAATGTCGAGAAACTCATCGCGCAGGCGTCGAGTGATCACGCGATGGTGGTGGTCAAAGCGGACGGCTACGGCCACGGAGCAGTCCTGGCGGCTCGCGCCGCGCTCGAGGGGGGCGCGGACTGGCTCGGCACCGCAGACATTACTGAAGCTCGTGAACTTCGTGAGGCGGGCATCGACGCTCCCGTCCTCGCATGGCTGGTTGGCCCAGAATCCGATGTGGCGGGCGCGGTCGATGCAGATGTTGATTTGGGTGTCTCGAGCCTTGGCCAGTTGCAGCAGGTGGGTGCGGAGGCGGGGTCGGCACAGCCCGCTCACGTTCACCTCAAAATTGATTCGGGAATGGGCCGAGGTGGAGCGGCCGAATCCGATTGGGAGGCTTTCTTTTCCGAAGCCAAATCGCTGCAGGATTCAGGTCAGATCATCGTGAGGGGTGTGTTCACCCACATGTCGTTGCATACGGAAGAAGACGACGCGCGCCAGGCCGAGGTGTTCCGCCGAGCCGTTGAGAATTTGGCAACTGCGGGGATTGAGCCTGAACTGTGTCACGCGGCATCATCCACGGTGGCCGCGAGAAGCGGTGACATGCGTTTCGACATGGTCCGGCTCGGTGTCGCCTCCTACGGAGTTCCGGTGACCGATCAACACCGGGAGCTGTCTCTTCGCCCGGCCATGCGTTTCCGAGGTCAAGTGATTATGGTGAAGCGCCTTCCACAGGGCCACGGTGTGGGCTACGACCTCACCTATACAACGCCTCGAGAGACCACGATGGCCCTCGTACCGTTGGGGTATGCCGACGGGGTACCGCGTCACGGGTCGTCGGTCGGGCCGGTGACGATCGGGGGCTCGCGGTTCGCGCTCTCGGGCCGGGTGTCGATGGATCAAATCACCATTGACGTGGGTGACGAGTCGGTGGCAGTGGGTGAGTGGGCCACTCTGTGGGGTGACCCAGAGCTGGGTGAGCCCCACGTTTCGGAGTGGGCTGAAGCCATCGGCACTAACTCCTATGAACTGATTACACGCGTAGGCCGACGGGTCACTCGGGTGGTGGAATGAGCGTCGTTGCCATCGAGAGCCCCGAGGAGATGATGGAACTGGGCGCAGTACTGGGTCAATCTCTCGAGGCGGGTGATGTCGTGGTGTTGCACGGTCCGCTTGGTGCGGGTAAGACGACGCTGGTGAGGGGCCTCGGCGAGGCCCTGGACGTTGAGGGCATGATTCAAAGCCCTACCTTCGTCGTCGCTCGGGTCCACAAACGCAAGGATCCCTCTCAGCCCCAACTCGTTCACGTCGACGCGTACCGCCTTACCCACCACGACGAGATTCTCGACCTTGATCTCGACCTCGACCACTCCATCACGCTGATCGAGTGGGGCCGGCCCTACGCTGAGCACCTCGTCGACGAATGGCTCGATGTCGACCTGCAGCGCTCAAGCGACGATGTGGATGAGGACATTGACCTCACCGAAGCCGACCAGGGTTCCCGCGTGGTGACCATCACCGGTCACACACGCTCGGGCGAGCCCAGCCACCGGTTTGACGATGTGATGGAGGCGATCGATGCTTCTCGCGATTGATTCCTCGATCGGCACGGCGGTCGCCGTCGTGGGATTACAAGGAAACTGTCTCGCCCAAGCGGTCGTCGAAGACCGTCGCAGTCACGCAGAGGCAATTGGCCCCCTCATTGCTCGGGCCCTCGCTGACGCCACCGCGACACCCGCCGATATCACCTCGGTCGTTATGGGGGTAGGACCGGGACCCTTCACCGGTCTTCGAGTGGGCATGGCTGCAGCCCAGGCTTTTGCCATTGGGCGCGGTATTCCGGTGTTGCCGGTGCTCAGTCATGACGCCGCCGCCTGGGATCTAGAACGTGAGTCCCTGGTCGTGAGCGATGCGCGTCGAGGCGAACTCGCCGTGACGCGCTATCTCCCTCAGGCCGAGCGGTCTTTCGCCAGCCGGGAGGGGGACACCTATCTTGTGTTGCGCGAAGAATTTGAGCAGACCGCTCACACAGATGCCGTGATCTCACTGGAGGCGGTCGAACCGTGCCTGCTTGCGAGGGCGGCCCTGTGGTACCAGCACCACGGAGTCGCACTTTTGCCTCCCCAGGCCGTCTATTTGCGCGCTCCCGACGTGACGATGCCCACATGACGCCGTCGATAAGGTCTCTGACGCTCGCGGATGCCGACGCGATTGAACCCATGGAGCGGGAGTTATTCGGGTCAGACGCCTGGCCGAGAGCCGTTATTGAGGACGAGCTGGGCCATCCCTTCTCCTATTACCGAGGAATGGAGCACGAGGGGACACTCATCGCCTACTCGGGCCTTCGGGCTATGCCCGAAAACGCGGGACAGGGAGATATTCAAACCATTGCGGTCTCGACTGAGTTTCGGAATCAAGGCCTTGGTCGGCGACTCCTGAGAGACCTCATCGACGAGTCTCAGCGTCGCGGTGTGACGGACCTCTTTCTTGAGGTTCGGGCAGATAACGCTTGGGCTATTGCCCTGTACACGTCAGAGGGCTTTCGGGAGATTGACCGGCGCACTGGTTACTATCAGCCCGACGGGGCCGACGCCATTGTGATGTGTCGCACGGCAAATGTGAACGAGGAGGGAAGCGCGTGACCTCACGCATCGAAGAGCTACCTCTCGTACTGGGAATCGAGACGAGCTGTGACGAAACCTCGGTCGGAATTGTCCGGGGAGGGGAGCTACTGGCGAACGTCATTTCGTCCTCGATGGAACTCCATCGACGTTTCGGAGGGGTTGTCCCTGAAGTGGCGGCTCGAGCCCATCTTGAAGCGATGCCCCAGGTGATTTCTGAGGCACTCGACAAGGCGGGTGTGGCCATCGAGGACATCGATGCTGTCGCCGTCACCTCGGGCCCCGGCTTGGCGGGTGCCCTGATGGTGGGTGTAGGTGCGGCGAAGGGTCTCGCTCAAAGCCTGAGCGTTCCGCTCTACGCCGTGAACCACCTCGTCGGACACGTCAGCGTGGAGTTGTTGCGCTCAGAGGGTCGAGAACTGCAACTTCCCACGGTTGCACTCTTGGTCTCAGGTGGGCACACCTCCCTACTGATGGTGCGCGACATCGTCAACGATGTGACCCTGCTCGGGGACACCATCGATGACGCTGCGGGTGAAGCTTTCGACAAGGTAGCCCGGCTCTTGGGGCTTCCCTATCCCGGCGGTCCAGAAATCGACCGGGTCGCTCGAGAGGGAGACCCGACGGCCTATGCCTTTCCCCGAGGGCTCACCCACCCGAAAGACCAGGACACGCATCGCTTCAACTTCTCCTTCTCGGGGTTGAAAACGGCTGTTGCTCGATGGTGGGAAAAAAACGGAGACCCGGACAACCCGCAATTAATTGCGGATGTGGCGTCGTCGTTCCAGGAGGCCGTAGCGGATGTCCTGATTTCGAAGGCCATCGACGCCTGTCTTCACCACGGCGTCCCCCGTCTGGTGTTGGGGGGTGGGGTGGCCGCGAATTCGCGTGTTCGCTCGCTCGCCGAGCAGCGCTGTCAAGCGAACGGGATTGACCTGAGAATCCCTCCGCTTTCGCTGTGCACCGACAACGGCGGAATGATCGCCGCGTTGGGCGCTGAGTTGATGCGTCGAGGCCGGCCCGGATCGGACATGTCGGTTTCGGCGGAGCCCACGCTCAGCGCGAGTGTCCCCCAAGCCGGACTCTTAACGCCGTCCGAAGATGGCGTTATTGACCAGATGGTCGCCGATTCGGAATCAGTGGGGGAAGCCGAAAAGGTCGACGAAGCATTCACCGGGCTTCAGCCCACCGTGAAGCCCTCCTTGCGCCGAGAAAAAAAGGCGCCCTCTACCTGGCTTGGCACCATCGCGTTATCCCTGGGAATTCTCGGCTTGGCGCTCTCGCCAGCGTTTGGCGTCGGTGTGATCCCGGCGATTCTCGCGGTGGTGTTTGGCCACGTGGCCCTGCGTCGGGAGGAGCGCCGGCGAGGAAGCGTCATGGTGGCCGTGATTGCCGGTTACCTCGGCATCGCCGTGTCCACGGTGGTCGGCGTGATCCTCGCCATTCCGGCGATTCGCTCGTTCCTGGTCGCCTTGGGGTTCCTGCTGGCCTAAGTCTCCTTGGTCACCCTCTTCGCGGCGATGGCGACTTTCTTTCCCGCCAGCCTCGTCACAATCAAAGTTCTTTCGAGGTCGCCCGAGAGCGGAAGCTGGTGTCGAAACTGTGACGGGTCGATGTCGACTCCGCGTTTCTTGATCTCGAGGGTTCCGACACCGTTTTCTCTCACCCAGCGGGAAATTTCTTTGTGTTTAGGGGGAAGAACCCTTTCCACCTCGAAGGCTTGCGCAAAGGGAGTAGCTACGAACTCGGAGGTCGTGAAGTAGGCGATTGTTGGGTCGATCATGTGCCCACCTAGCGAGCGGACCAGGTCACCGATGAGACGTGCGCGAATTACTGCTCCATCAGGCTCGTAGAGATACCGGCCCAATTCGCCGGCCTCTGCGTCGACGCTGTCCGCTGCCCCCGTCAGCAGGTGGGCCCTATCGCCCAAAATGAGGGCACTTCGGCGTACCCCTGGAGAAGCCAGTGGGCCACACCACCACACCATTTCGACGACCTCGCCCCGATGGCTCACCCATTGTGCTTCAACATCATCGGGGATTGACCCACGATCCATGCCGGGTGCCAGCTTGATGCCACTCGGCAGCTTTTTCGCGAGCTCGAGCGTCTCGGTCAGCGTGGGGGAGTATGCCTCGGGGTCATCGAGGCGAGTGGCTCCGTCTCGACGGGCGGGGTCGAGCCACAGCCCGTCGACTGTGGAGAGGTCGACGGAGAGTGCATCTGCATTGACGACCGTGGCCCGGTCGAATGGGGCGAGGTTATAGCTCGCAATAGCGGCCGTGAGCGGGTCTTGCTCTACGCTCAATACGTCAAAGTCCAGAGCGGCGAACGCGAGCGAATCCATGCCAATTCCGCAACCAAGGTCGGCGACACGAGTGATTCCGGCTCGCTGAAATCGGCCCGCGTGGTGGGCAGCGACCGAGAGGCGGGTGGCCTGCTCTAAACCGGCTTCTGTGAACAGCATCGATGAGGCGAATTCACCACATTTGGCGCGAGCTTTCCGCCGCAAGCGCACCTGTTCGACGGCGTGGTGAACCCTCTGCTGGGGGTGTCCAGCGGAGCGAAGCTGCGAAATAGTGCGCACGAGGTCTTCGGGAGTGTGGTCTGCTTCGAGTTGCTCAATCAACGACAGAGTTTCGGGCTGAAAAAGCTCTTCTCCGGACGGTTCCACCCCCACATTGTCGCAGTGTGTGGGAGAAAACGTCTTGGCACTCGGATTGCGTGAGTGCTAATCGTTTCGCTACAGTATTTGTTAGCACTCCACATGGGAGTGTGCTAACACACGTCTTACGAAAGAGGTCAACCGTGTCGGTCTCCATCAAGCCGCTTGAAGATCGCATTGTGATTAAGCAGGTCGAAGCAGAGCAGACCACCGCGTCCGGTCTCGTGATTCCGGACACCGCCAAGGAAAAGCCCCAGGAAGGCGAAGTTGTCGCCGTGGGCCCAGGCAAAGTGGCTGGTGACAAGCGCGTTCCCCTCGACGTTTCCGTCGGCGACCGCGTGCTCTACTCGAAGTATGGCGGAACCGAGGTCAAGCTCGGTGCCGAAGAGTACCTCGTGCTCTCGGTGAAGGATGTTCTCGCCATCGTCGAACACTAAGCAAAGCAGTGCAACGAAGGGCCCGGGATTCCGGGCCCTTTGTCTTTGCCCGTTAGTGATCGAGCGCGGCACTAGCCTTAGCTCGTGGCGGGATTGACAGAGGTTCGTAAGGGCTACGGTTATGGCTTTTCTGCCTACGTGTTGTGGGGCATCTTTCCGCTGTACTTCGTCGCCTTGGCCCCGGCCGCACCAATGGAAATCCTGGGATGGCGAATTGTCCTCTCGTTAGTGCTCTGTGTCGCGATCTTGGCCGCTCAACGAACCCTCTGGCGCACGATGTCGCTCCTGCGCGAGAAGAGAACAGCGTTGCTCACCGCTGCTGCGGGAGTTCTTGTGGCCATCAACTGGGGAATCTTTGTTGTGGCCACGCAGACGGGCCACGTGGTTGACGCCGCCCTGGGCTATTTCATCAACCCTCTGGTGACCGCATTCTTAGGAGTCGTGGTGTTGAGAGAGTCACTGCGGAGGCTTCAGTGGATTGCGCTAGGGCTCGGAACCTTAGCAGTGGTCGTTTTGGTGGTCGCCTATGGGCAGTTCCCCGTGATCGCCCTCGGTTTGGCCTTTTCCTTTGGCCTCTACGGCCTGGTGAAGAAGCTCTTGGGCCAGATGGGCGCTCTTGACGGGTTAACTCTCGAGACTCTGTGGGTGACTCCGGTAGCAATAGCTCTGCTGTGGTGGCAAGGAAGCCATTTTGGCCTCACCATTTTCACGGAGGGCACGGGGCACCTGGTGTTGATGTTGCTCGCCGGAGCGGTCACCTCGGTCCCTCTCTTGCTCTTTGCGGCGGCAACCCGGAGGCTTCCCCTGAGCACGGTGGGGTTGATGCAATACATCAACCCGGTGCTTCAAGCCCTAGTCGGCATCGTTGTTCTCTCCGAGCCGATGCCCCTCGAGAGATGGTGGGGCTTTGCCATCGTGGTGCTCGCCCTGGTCGTTTTTGCCGCCGATGCGACGAGAAACGCTCAAAAACAGCAGAAATCGAGCTGAAAAACCGCTGGAACCGGTTCTTGGTTGTTACAGGGCTGTAACCATTTCGCCTTGGTCCGGTGACATCGATACGCCTACTATTGAGCATTGGCTGTGTATTGCACAGCCATGTTCCTATGTGGAACACAACTCAATGTAAGGAGCATCATGAGTGTAATTTCCAAGGCTGGAAGTGGCTTGGCCATTTTCGCTGCCTCGGCTCTGGTTCTCAGTGGTTGTGCAGCGGCTGAAACCGCTGAGCCCGCCGCTGAAGAAGCTGCCGAGGAGACCACTGAGTCGGCACCTGTCGGTGACTTGACCCTGAAGATCGGTACTGCACTTCCGCAGACCGGTAACCTCGCGTTCCTCGGACCGCCCGAAGAGGCCGGTGTGGCCCTCGCCGTTGCAGACATCAACGCTGCAGGCGCTGGCGTCACTGTTGAGGTCGAGTGGGGTGACTCGGGTGACACCGACAACAAGGCATACGAAACTGAGATTCCCCGTCTGCTCAACGCTGGCGTGAAGGCAATCCTCGGTGCTGCCTCGTCCGGTACCTCCCTTCAGTTCATCGACCAGGTTGTTGCCGCTGACGTGATTCAGTTCTCGCCGGCCAACACCTCGGCTGCCTTCACCACCTACGAGGACAACGGTCTGTACTGGCGTACTGCTCCGTCTGACGTTCTCCAGGGTGAGGTGCTCGGTAACTGGATTGCTGAGGACGGACACCAGAACATCGCCATGATTGTTCTGAACGACTCCTACGGAACTGGTCTTGCTCAGTTCACCACCGAGGCCTTCGAGGCCGCGGGCGGTACTGTGCTTGCTGCTCCGACCTACAACACCGGTGACACCAACTTCACCTCGCAGATCAACGAGGTCCTCGCGGTTGACCCGGACGCCATCGTTCTGATCACCTTCGAAGAGGTCAAGACGATTGCTCCCGAGCTGTTGAGCCAGTACCCGGGCGACCAGATTTACATGGTCGACGGTAACCTCGCCAACTACAGCGCGGACTTCGACGCCGGCCTGCTGGAAGGTGCCAAGGGTACCCTTCCTGGTCTCGACACCAACGCGATCGGTGACTTCACCACTCGCATGAACGACAACTGGGTTGCCGAGGGCAACGCAGACCTCGAGGGTGTCTTCGCCTACGGTGCCGAGTCCTACGACGCAACCGTCCTCCTCGCCCTTGCTGCTCTCGCTGCAGGAAACGCTGACAGCGGTTCCGCAATTGCTGCGAAGCTGCAGGAAGTCTCCGGTGGTACCGGTGGCGGCGAGAAGTGCACCAGCTTTGCTGACTGTGCAGCCATCATCAATGGTGGTGGCGTCGCCGACTACGACGGCGTGTCCGGTCCGATCACCTTCAACGAGGTGGGCGACCCGACCGAAGCCAGCATCGGAAAGTACATCTACGGTGCAGACAACACCTACGTGGTCTACGAAGGCTAAGTAGTAGTTGCTGCCTCGCTAGAGGTCACGCAGGGCCCCGGGGAAACCCGGGGCCCTGTGCTTTTGCGTGTGGATGTGAACCCACGTGGCCAGCCCGAGCACTATGTGAGTGTTCCCCGCGCATCGATGCGACTCACAGACAGCACGATAGGAGCCCCTGAGGGGCGCTGAGAGAGCCCGCTAGGTTCCGAGGGTGCCGAGGTAGAGGCTAATGACCTTGGGGTCGTTCAGGAGCTCGCGGCCGGTCCCGGTGTAGGCGTCAGTTCCCTGGTCCAGCACGTAGGCGCGGTCACAAATCTGGAGGCAACGACGCGCGTTCTGCTCCACCATAATCGTGGTCACACCCGCCTTGTTAATCTCAGAGACTCGAATGAAGGCTTCATCCTGCCGCACCGGTGACAAGCCGGCAGAGGGCTCGTCCAGCAACAACACCTTGGGGTTCATCATCAGCGCCCGACCCATGGCCACCATCTGACGCTCACCACCGGAGAGAGATCCCGCGCGCTGCTTGAGGCGGTTCTTCAGCTCAGCAAAGAGCCCGACAACAAAATCCAGTCGCTCCTCAAACAGCTTCGGGTCTTGATAGACACCCATTTGGAAGTTTTCCTCAATGGTGAGGCTCGGGAACACGTTGTTGTTCTGAGGCACCATTCCGACACCGCGCTCAACGAGCTTGTTGGCCTTCAGGCCGGTGATGTCGTCGCCGTTGAGCAGAATGTGTCCATCGCGGATGTTGACCTGGCCGAAGATGGCCTTCAGCAGAGTAGATTTTCCTGCTCCATTTGGACCGATGATGCCAATCAGCTCTCCCTGGTGGGCGGAAATGGTGCAGCTGTTAAGAATGTTGACACCGGGCAGGTAACCCGCGACGAGCGAGTTGACCTCGATAACGGGCGTTGTCGATTCAGTCATTGATTTTCTCCTGGCGCCTCTACTCAGAAATCTTCGGGATACGGCCGGTGACGGCACCCAGATCGACGTCCTGGTGTGAGCCGAGGTAGGCGTCGATCACGGCGGGGTTCTTCATGACCACATCCGGCGGACCCTCGGCCACCACACGACCCTCCGCGAGCACCACCACCCAGTCGGCGATGTGGCTCACCATGTGCATGTCGTGCTCAACGAAGAGAACCGTCATGCCCTCTTTCTTCAAATCGAGAATGTGGTCCAGGAGCGACTGGGTGAGCGCGGGGTTCACACCGGCCATGGGCTCATCGAGCATGACCAACTCGGGGTCACTCATGAGTGCGCGAGCCATCTCCAACAGTTTCCGCTGACCACCCGAGAGACTCGCCGCGAAATCATCTTTCTTGGCGTCGAGCTTGAACTTCTTGAGAAGCTTCATCGCCTTTTCAGCAATTTCGTCGTCTTGCTTCTTCCACAAGAACGGGAATAGTGATTGGAGGAAGCGCTCACCCTGCTGGTGTTTGGCCCCAAGCTTCATGTTCTCCAACACCGTCAGCAAACCAAGAGCCTTGGTGAGCTGGAAGGTCCGCACCTGACCCTTCTGAGCGAGCTTGTATGCGGGAACACCAGCGATATTGTTCCCATCGAAGGTCCACTCGCCGGTGTCTGGCTTATCGAAACCAGTGAGCAGGTTAAATAGGGTGGTCTTTCCCGCACCGTTCGGGCCGATCAGCGCGGTGATGACCCCGCGCGGAATCTCGAGGTGGTCGACGTCAACGGCGGTGAGACCACCGAACTGGCGGTGCACCTTGTCAATCGTGATGATCGGGTCGACTTTTTTGACGCCGGGTTCAATCTCTCCGACGTGAAGACCGGTGGTCTTCACGACGTTTTCGGGTTTTGCGCTGTTACTTGACAAAGGTCAACTCCCTCTTGTCGCCCAAAATTCCTTGAGGTCTGAACACCACCAGGAGCACGAGACCTACACCGACCAGCACGAAGCGCAGCGTTGCGGCCTGCTGCGAGGTGACGAACGGCATGATGCCGGAGGACACGAGCGCGGGAAGAACGTTGCTCAGGAAGGCCTGCAGCACCCAGAAGATGATGGCACCCAGTAGCGGTCCGAACACCGTCGCCGCTCCTCCGAGGAGCAGAGCGGTCCAGACGAAGAATGTCAGCGAGGTGACATAGACGTTCGGGTTTACGGCGCTCGGGAGCGCGTAGACGATTCCGCCGATGGCGGCAATCACACCGCCGATAATGAGCGCCTGCATCTTGTAGCTGAACACGTTCTTACCCAGTGCGCGCACGGCGTCCTCGTCTTCACGGATTCCCTTGATGACTCGGCCCCAGGGGCTGTGAATGAGGCGCCAGACGAAGAGCACCGCCAGGGCGAGCAGGATGAGGCCCAAGACCAGCACCCAGAACTCGACCTCGTTGTAGGTCCAGGGACCGAAGCCGTAGGTTCCCTCAGGGAACGGGTTCGCCGCGCGGAACGAGGCGTGGTAGCCGAAGAGACCATCGGCAGACCCGGTGATTTCCTGGTTCGCCGTGGTGAGGAAGAGCAGACGCAGAATTTCCGCACCCGCAATCGTCACAATGGCGAGATAGTCGCCCCGCAATCGCAGGGTGGGAATACCCATAATGATGGCCAAGATCACCGAGGCCACGATTCCCACGAGCGCAGCGGCCCACCAGGGGAAGCCGAAGGTCAGAATCGAGATGGCATAGCCGTAAGCACCGACAGCCATAAAGCCCGCGATACCCATGTTCAGCAGGCCGGCAAAACCGAAGTGGATGGCCAAACCGAGGGCTGCCAAGGCGAACGCCATCGTCGCTGGGCTGAGCAGCTGTTGGGCTGTGTTTGAAAGGATTGATCCCCAGTCCATCGTCGCGCCCCTAACCTATTCGTTCTTTCCGGCCCAGCAATCCCTGGGGTCTCACAACAAGAATGATGATGAGCAAGCTCAGTGCTCCGACGTATTTGAGGTCGGAGGGAATGACCATCGCTGAGGTCTCCACGAGGACACCGACGATGAGTGCTCCCACTAACGCGCCGAAGGCGGTTCCCAGACCGCCCAACACCACGGCGGAGAACATGAGCAAGAGGATTTTCTCTCCCATGTCCCACTTGATACCGGGGCGGAAGTAGGCCCAGAGGATTCCGGCGAGACCGGCGAGCATCGAGGCCAGAATCCAGACAATGCGAATCACGCGGTCGACGTCGATACCCGAGGCAGCCGCGAGAGAGGCGTTATCCGAAATCGCGCGCGTTGCCTTTCCAATGCGGGAGAAAATCAACCACAGGGCGAATGCGACAATCACGACGAGGCTGATCGCCATGCTCGCCAGGTCGATTGTGCTCAAGGCGACCGCGCCAAACAGTGGAATCTTTGCCGCTCCCGAGCCGGGGAGCTGCATGGTTCCTCCGCCGATCGCAAACTGGAAGATGTAGCGCACGGCGAGCGACAGTCCGATACTCACAATCATGAGCTGGACGAGCCCCAGGCCACGTTTTCGAAGTGGCGCCCATAGTCCTGCGTCTTGTACCCAGCCCAATCCAGCGCTCGCCGCAATGGCGAGGATGATGGCAAGCCACATCGGGAATTCAAGAATCACACCGAAGACCATCGCAACGATGGCTCCGAACGTCACCATTTCGGCGTGGGCGAAGTTCGAAAGGCCGGTCGTTCCATAGACGAGAGAGAGGCCGATTGCGGCGAGAGCCAACATCAGGCCGAAGTTCAACCCATAGATTAGACGCGAAATGAGCTGGTCGACCACGCTCGTGGTTTGCCGTTCACCCTCTCCGATGAAGAAGTTCTTGACGACGGAACCGCCGGGGCCGATTTCCACCTGTTGGGTGTCGCCACCCTCCAACACGGCGATTCCCTCGGGGAGAGTGTTTTGGTCGAGAAAGACGCTGTAGGCCCCGCGCTCGGGCACGCCGACTTTCCACTTACCGTCATCGCCCGTCTGGACTTCAGCAGAGTATCCGTTACCGTCGACAACGATGCGGACACCAGCGATGGGTTCGCCCTCATTCTTGACGTTGCCAGAAATGGTGAAGTCGTATTCGGCTCCCACCTCGTCGGCGTGCGCGCTTGACGCTGGCCCGACGGCGAGGAAGAACGCCAGCAGCGTAACTAGCGTGACGACAAGCCACTGGGGAAGCCTTTGGCTGAGGGTTGTTTCGGCACCTCTCACGAGTTCCACACTGCCTCCGTTGATTTATCTCTCATTGGGCGCAACTCGTGTTGCACATCCTGCGTCGACTCTGACGCCGTCTTGTTTCCGTGGTGTCGACCTCGTATTAACAATTGGTGTCATTATGCCTGGTTCTACACACCAGGTCTAACCGGTACCATTGGTTCACGGTGCTCGTTCACCGTGATTCGTTGGTATCTGAGGGTCTCGGGGGCACGCGTAATGGAATCAAATCCGTTCGAATTTGTTGGACTCACGTACGACGACGTGATGCTTCTGCCCGCCCATACCGACGTGATTCCCTCTCAGGCGGACACTTCCACCCGGCTGACCAAGCGCATCACCATGCACGCCCCCGTGCTTTCTGCAGCCATGGACACGGTGACTGAAACGCGGATGGCGATAGCCATGGCTCGCCAGGGCGGCATCGGTGTCCTGCACCGAAACATGTCCATTGAGGACCAGGTGGAGTCGGTCGACAAGGTCAAGCGAAACGAATCGGGCATGGTGACAAATCCGGTCACGATTACCCCTGACGCCACGGTTGCCGAAGTCGATGACCTGTGTGGTCGCTTCCGCGTCTCTGGGCTTCCCGTCGTGGAAGGTGACGGAAAGCTCGTCGGCATCATCACGAATCGCGATATGCGTTTTGTCTCCCGCTTTGAAGCAGACAGTACCTATGTCCGAGACGTGATGACCCGCGACGGCCTGATCACGGCGCCGGTCGGCATCAAGCCGGAGCAGGCATTGGCGCTCTTTGCCGAACACAAGATTGAGAAGCTTCCTCTGGTCGATGACGAGGGAATGTTGCGAGGCCTGATTACGGTCAAAGATTTTGATAAGTCCGAGCAGTACCCGAACGCGACGAAAGATTCGCAGGGGCGGCTGAGGGTGGCGGCTGCCATCGGATTCTATGGTGACGCGTGGGAGCGTGCGTGTGGCTTGCGTGACGCCGGAGTGGACGTCATCGTGGTCGACACCGCCAATGGCGACAGCTCCGGCGTGCTCGACATCATTGGACGCCTCAAGTCCGATGCGTCATTTGCTGACATCGACGTCATTGGCGGCAATGTGGCGACTCGTGAGGGTGCGGAAGCCCTCATTTCGGCTGGCGCCGACGCCATCAAGGTCGGTGTGGGCCCTGGGTCGATTTGTACCACCCGCGTGGTCGCCGGAGTGGGAGTCCCCCAGGTCACCGCCGTGTGGGAGGCCTCCCGTGCTGCGATTCCCGCCGGAGTTCCGGTCATCGCGGATGGTGGGCTGCAGTATTCCGGTGACATTGCGAAGGCCCTTGTGGCGGGCGCCGACTCGGTGATGCTCGGCTCACTGCTCGCAGGAACCGACGAGTCTCCTGGAGACCTCGTCTTCGTCGACGGTAAGCAGTTCAAGCACTACCGCGGGATGGGCTCACTCGGAGCGTTGCAGCGTCGTGGCGAGAAGACCTCGTACTCCCGTGACCGCTACTTCCAAGCCGATGTGCCCAGTGATGAGCAGTTGATTGCCGAAGGAATTGAAGGTCAGGTCCCCTATCGCGGCCCTCTCGGGTCGGTGGTTTACCAACTACTGGGTGGTCTCCGCCAGTCGATGTTCTACACCGGTGCCGCCACGATTGATGAGCTGAAGGTGCGAGGGAAGTTTGTTCGGATTACCCCCGCGGGCCTCAAGGAATCGCACCCGCACGACGTGCACCGCGTCGTGGAAGCTCCCAACTACAAGGGATAGCCAGTAGATAGCGCCCGGACTAGGCTGTTGGGGTGAATGAGCTAGAAATCGGCCGCGCTAAGCGTGCCCGCCGCGCCTACGGTCTGGACGATATTGCCGTTGTCCCCTCGCGCCGCACGAGAGACCCCGAAGACGTCTCCCTCGAATGGTCGATTGACGCCTTCACTTTCGGTATTCCGGTGGTGGCTGCCCCGATGGATTCGGTGATGTCCCCGCAGACGGCTATCGCCCTGGGCAAGCTCGGGGGTCTCGGAGTGTTGAACCTCGAGGGGCTGTGGACGAGGTACGACAACCCAGAGCCCATCTTCGAGCAGATCCGTCAGGCCACAGATGACGAGGCCACTGCACTTCTTCAAAAGGTGTACCAGGAGCCGATCAAGCCCGAGCTCATTCGCGCCAGGCTCGACGAGATCCGAGCCGCGGAGGTTCCCGTCGCTGGAGCGCTCAGCCCTCAGCGCACCCAAGAGTTTTCCCAGACCGTCCTCGCCAGCGGGGTGGACCTCTTTGTGATTCGAGGAACTACGGTCAGCGCGGAACACGTGAGTGGAAACCGTGAACCGCTCAACCTCAAAGAGTTCATTTACCAGCTCGACGTGCCCGTCATCGTGGGGGGTGCTGCGACCTATACGGCGGCATTGCATCTGATGCGCACTGGCGCTGCTGGTGTTTTGGTCGGCTTTGGTGGCGGTGCCTCGTCACGGACACGTCTCACCCTCGGCATACAAGCGCCGATGGCTTCCGCCATTTCTGATGTCGCAGCGGCCCGCCGCGACTATCTCGACGAATCTGGGGGACGCTACGTCCACGTCATCGCTGATGGTGGGCTGGGCACGAGCGGGAACGTTGTCGCCGCGATCGCCTCTGGTGCTGACGCGGTCATGCTCGGTTCGACGCTGGCTCGTTCGGCTGAAGCCCCCGGTGGCGGCTGGCACTGGGGCCCTGAAGCTCACCACGCCCACCTGCCTCGAGGTAATCGGGTCCACGTCGGTGTCGCGGGTTCCCTAGAAGAGGTCGTGTTCGGTCCTGCCGCTCACGCCGATGGGGTGAGCAATCTGATGGGTGCGCTGCGTCATTCGATGGCGACCTGTGGCTACACCGACGTGAAGGACTTCCAACGCGTCGACGTCGTCGTTCGCGATTAAGTGCCCACCCTGCACACAGCCTCCATCGCTATTTTCGACCGCAGGTGATGCAACAGATGACGTCAGTGTGGGCGGTCGCCAGACGACCGAAATGGATCGGGGCGCTCGCCTTTGCCCTGGTCGTTGCGGGGGTGTTTGCCTGGCTTGGCCAATGGCAGTGGGAGCGCAGTATCGACACCGCCACTGTGGTCGACCGCAATACGGAGCAGGCGGTGCCTTTGGACGAGGTTGCCGAGCCCCAGAGCATCATCACCTCCGACGCGAGTGGCCGCATGGTGACCGTTGAGTGCCAGATGGTCCCCGGAGACGACGTCTGGGCGACGAACCGCCCCAGCCCGCGAGGACCACAGCAGTGGCTCGTTCGTCACTGCGTGACTGAAGAGGGAAACTCTCTCGCTATCGTCGTGGGGTCATCGCCATCTGACGTCGAGGTCCCCGTTGCAAACAGTCTCGAGTCGTATCTGGGCAGATACGTTCCCACCGAATCACCTCAGGCCTCAGTTTTTGAAAGCGGCGAGCGATCCGCGGTGTCGGTCGCTGAGCTGATAAACCTGTGGAGCGAGCCAGGTCCGGCATATGGCGGCTACCTGGTGCTGGTGGAAGCTCCTGAAGGCCTGACCAGCATTTCGACCGAGCCGCCGTCAGTTGACCGACAACTCAATTGGCTCAACATCTTCTACGCCGCTGAGTGGGTCATTTTCGCCTTCTTTGCCCTCTATCTCTGGTTCCGTCTGGTGAAGGATGAATGGGAGAGAGAACTCGAAGAAGCCTCAGCGAGGGCCGAATAGGATGGGGGCCATGGCCACAGGTTCAGCGGAAAAGATTGAGTCCGCACCTGCTCCTGCCGGTCTGGCTGGGGGCCTCAAGTTCTATCGGTTCTCCGCGTATGTGACGGGGATTCTGCTTCTCCTGCTCACCATCGAGATGATTGCCAAATACGGCTACGGCACCGAAGTCGAAATGTTTGGTGACCGCGGGTTGGTCGCCTTTGTTCCCGACGGCCAAGTCGAGGCCTTCAACTTTTCTCAGGCGATACTGATTGCCCACGGCTGGTTCTTCGTCGTCTATCTGTTCGCTTCGTTCCGGGTCTGGACGATGATGCGGTGGCCATTCTGGCGGTTTCTCTGGCTTGCCTCCGGTGGACTTTTCCCGTTCCTCTCCTTCTTTATTGAGCACTACGCCACGTTGATTATTCGCCGCCGACTCGTCGAAGTGACCGCCTCGTGAGCGAGGCCACGCCGCGTCCCGTCCTCGTTGTCGACTTTGGGGCCCAATACGCGCAGTTGATTGCCCGCCGTGTGAGGGAAGCCGGTGTCTACTCCGAACTCGTCCCGCACACCATCACGGCTTCTGAGGTGGAGGCGAGGAATCCTGTTGCGCTGATTCTGAGCGGTGGACCCTCGAGTGTGTATGAGCCGGGGTCACCCGAGCTCGATGCGGGGGTATTCGACCTCGACCTTCCGATTTTTGGGATTTGCTACGGCTTCCAGGTGATGGCCCAGGCTTTGGGTGGCGAGGTTGCCCAAACGGGCCAGCGCGAATACGGGCGCACGATTGCCCGCGTCATCGCCGGCGACGACCCCCTACTCAAGGGTCAACCCGAGAGCCAAACCACGTGGATGAGCCACGGTGACCAGGTGCGCACAGCCCCTCCGGGTTTTCAGGTGCTCGCCGAAACCGATGCGACTCCGGTGGCCGCCTTTGGTGACCTCACCACTGGGCGCTACGGCGTGCAGTGGCACCCCGAAGTGCGCCATTCAGAGTTTGGCCAAGACGTCCTCGAACACTTCTTGCACGACATCGCGGGGCTCGCTCGCGACTGGAACTCGGGAAACGTGATCGCCGCGCAGGTAGAGCAGATCCGCGCGCAAGTCGGTGACGCCCGTGTGATTTGTGGGCTCTCTGGTGGCGTGGACTCCGCCGTTGCCGCGGCCATCGTGCACAAGGCCGTTGGCGACCAACTCGTCTGTGTCTTCGTCGACCACGGTCTGCTTCGGGCGGGCGAGCGTGAGCAGGTCGAGCGCGACTTTGTCGCCGCCACCGGGGTTCGACTTGTCACGGTCGACGCGGAGGAGAAGTTCCTGCGCGAACTCGCCGGGGTGAGTGACCCCGAGCAAAAGCGAAAAATCATCGGACGTGAGTTCATCCGAACCTTCGAGGACGCCGCGGCCGAGTTGGTCGCTGAGGCTAAAGATGATGACGCCGAAGTGAAGTTTCTGGTTCAGGGCACCCTCTACCCCGACGTGGTCGAGAGCGGTGGGGGCTCCGGAACGGCAGTGATTAAGTCCCACCACAACGTCGGGGGCCTCCCCGACGACCTCGAGTTTGATTTGGTCGAACCCCTGAAGACCCTGTTCAAAGACGAGGTGCGGGCAATCGGTCGGGAGCTTGGTTTGCCCGAAGCAATTGTGTCGCGCCACCCGTTCCCGGGCCCGGGGCTGGGAATTCGTATCGTCGGTGAGGTGACCAAAGAGCGTCTCGACGTGTTGCGCGCCGCCGACGCGATTGTCCGAGAAGAACTCACCTCAGCCGGTGTGGACGGCGAGATCTGGCAGTGCCCGGTGGTGTTGCTCGCCGACGTAAGGTCAGTGGGTGTTCAGGGCGACGGTCGCACCTACGGCCACCCGATTGTGCTGCGTCCCGTGTCGAGTGAAGACGCGATGACGGCGGATTGGACTCGTCTCGATCACGAACTTCTTGCCCAGATCTCAAACCGCATCACCAACGAGGTGGCCGATGTGAACCGCGTGGTGCTCGACATTACGTCGAAGCCGCCCGGCACCATCGAATGGGAGTAACCGGGCGGCTTCGTTCGTCGTGTTATTCGCCTCGCAGGATGGCGAGGATGCGCAGAATCTCGACGTACAACCACACCACGGTGACGACGATTCCAAACGCGGCCTGCCAGCCGTAAATTTCGGGAGCTCCCTGGTCGACACCGTTCTTGATGGCCTCAAAGTCCATCACCAGCGAGTAGACCGCGAGTAGCACGATGACCACGCCGAGAATCAGCCCCAGCGGAATTCCCATGAATTCGACGCTGCGAAGACCAAACATGCCTTCGGTCACACCGAAAATCATCAGACCAAAGTTCACCAGCGAGAACGCGAGGTAACCGACCATTCCGACGATGAAGATTTTTGTCAGCCGCGGCGAGGAGCGAAGTGTTCCGTTGAGGAAGAGGAACAGGGTGACGCCGACGACGGCGAGTGTTCCAAATACGGCCTGGGTGACGATGCCGTCCCACATGGAGTTGAAGATCCACGAGATTCCACCGACAAAAAGACCCTGAACAGCGGAGTAGCTCAAGATGAGTCCACGCGAAGGGGTCTTCTTGAAGATGTTGACCAGAGCCAGCACGAAACCGGCAATCGCCGCGGGAATCGCAAGGATCGGAACCCACCAGCCGACGACGGCGCCGAGGGTAAGGATTCCGAAACTGATCAGAGTCTTCATGATCGTGTCGTTGTAGCTCATCCGGCCGGTTTCGGCGGGAGTCGCAGAGGGTCGACCATACATTTCCTGCAGCTGGTCGAGCGAAATGGGTTGACGGCCGGTGTCGTGGAAGACAGCGGACCGGCTGAACGCAGGGTTGGACGTCGCCATAGTGGTGCATCACTCCTTGGTAGTTATGACAGCTATTTTGCTGTCACTACCAGTGTAGGCAGACGGCTGAGGAATGGCTTGGTGTACGCCTAGGGCTTACTCGACGCTTCAGGGCCAAAAAGGGTTGTCTTGCCAAATCGTGAAAAGAGCAACGCCGACAACGATGTAGAGCGAGAGCCACAACCACCCCAGGCCGACCGCCGTCCACGCCATCGACGCGCCCCGCTGATCGCTCTTTCGAATCTGGGCAATCGCGATATAGCCAAAAATCACGGCAAAGGGGCTCGCGACGAGCGCGGCAATCAACCCCACCACCGAGAGAATGTTGAGCGGTTTTCCCCGGTGAGATGCCCGCGAAGGCTCGGCCTCGACGGGGACCTCAGGCTCTGGAGTTTCACTCACTCCTTCAGGGTAATCGTGGCGGGCTGAATCAGAGGTGGACTCTAGACTGAGTGTCCGATGGAACCGTGGAAAAGTGCGTTGCTCGAGGGCCTCAACGAGCGCCAAGTTGACGCAGTCAGCTACCGCGGACCCGCGCTTCTGATTGTCGCGGGGGCAGGCTCGGGGAAAACAAGCGTTCTCACCCGGCGCATCGCCTCGTTGATTGCGGGCAAGGAAGCCTGGCCGAGCCAGATTCTTGCGATCACTTTCACGAATAAGGCTGCGGGGGAGATGCGCGACCGCGTCGAGGGTTTTCTGGGCGAAGCCAGCGAGGGGATGTGGATTTCCACCTTCCACTCGGCCTGCGTGCGCATTTTGAGAACGGAAGCGGAGCGCTTTGGTTACACCAAAGCATTCACGATTTATGACTCGGGTGATCAGCGGGCGCTACTCAAGCGGATCATTCGCGACCGCGGCAGCGACCGTCTGGGGCTCACCCCGGCGAGTGTGTCGAGCAAGATGTCGCGGCTCAAGAACGAGCTTGTCGATGTCGATGGCTATCGCTCTCGGGTCAACGAATCAGACCCCAACGACATGGAGTTTTTCCAGGTGTGGGCTGAATACCAGGCGGAGCTCGCGCGCTCGCAAGCGTTCGACTTTGACGACCTCATCGTTCACACGGTGCACCTCTTCCGGGTGTTCCCCGAAGTCGCGGCGGTCTATCGCCGGAGGTTCCGTCACGTCCTGATTGACGAATACCAGGACACCAACCACGCCCAATACGCACTGATTAGGGAGCTCACCAAACCTGTTCCGCCTGAGCTGGTTCCAGATGGTGCTTCAGATGAGCAGAAGCAGGAGGGAATCGCGGCCCCCACGCTCACTGTGGTGGGTGACTCCGACCAGTCGATCTATGCCTTCCGCGGAGCCGACATTCGAAACATCATCGAGTTCGAACGCGACTTCCCCGGCGCCAAAGTGGTGCTTTTGGAGCAGAACTACCGCTCGAAGCAAAACATCCTGGACGCGGCTAATGCCGTGATTTCCCACAACTTCGACCGCAAGGCGAAAAACCTCTTTAGCGAGAGGGGCACTGGGCAGCCGATTGTTGGCTTTACCGGTTACAGCCAGCACGACGAAGCCCAATTTGTCGCTGACGAGGTGGTGCGCCAAATTGACGAGGGCCACCGCTATCAAGACATCGCGGTGTTCTACCGCACGAACGCTCAAACCCGCGCGTTGGAAGAAGTGTTCATTCGAAGCGCGATTCCCTACCGCGTGATCGGTGGCACCAAGTTCTATGAGCGCCTCGAAGTCAAAGACATGCTCGCTTACCTCCAGGCCATCGCGAATCCCGCCGACACTCTGGCCCTGCGTCGAATTCTGAATACCCCCAAACGCGGCATCGGGCCTGCCACGGAGTCAGCCCTCGTCGCCCACGCTGAACAAGCAGGCATCACGCTTTCGGCGGCACTCGCCGAAGTGGAGCAGCTGGGACTGGGGCCGAAAGTGACGAAGGCAATCGCTGAGCTCAACGGATTACTGGTCGAACTCCGCTCCACCCTCGACCGGGCGAGTGCCGCTGACACCTTGAAGGCTGTCGTGGAGCGCACTGGCTATAAAGAGCTGCTCTTGCGCTCGGGGAATCCTCAAGAGGAAGCTCGCGCCGAAAACGTCGACGAGTTGATCCAAGTGGCCATCGAGTTTTCGCGAGGTAATCAAGAAGCAGGTCTCGTGGAGTTCCTGACCGAAGTGTCACTCGTTGCCGCTGCCGACGAGCTCGACGATTCGCAGGGCACGGTGTCGTTGATGACGCTGCACACCGCAAAGGGCCTGGAATTCGACGTGGTTTTCATTACCGGTGTCGAGGAAGAGCTTTTGCCCCATCGAATGAGTGCGGCGGAGCCCGGCGGCCTCGCCGAAGAGCGTCGTCTGTTTTACGTGGGAATGACCAGGGCGAAAGAGAAGCTCTACTTCTCCCTCGCCATGAGTCGACTCACCTATACCGGCGAACCCCTGGTGTGTGCGCCCAGTCGGTTCCTCCAAGAAATCCCTGCGGAGCTGATCGAGTGGAAAGAGTCCGGCCTGGGCGCGTCTGCTCTTGAGCGCCCGCGCCGTCAGATTGAGCGGGAGACTCCTTCGCTTCCGCAAGCCCCGAGGAAAAAGAACACCCAGTGGGCGAACCGTATCGACGTTGTGCCCCGAGATAATTCGGCGTTGGAGCTCGCGGTGGGAGACCGCATCGTCCACGACGATTTCGGTGAAGGGTCGGTGATGGCCGTTCAGGGGGAGGGTCCCAAGCGGGTTGTCGAAGTGCAGTTTGACCAGGTGGGCAAGAAGAGGTTGCTTGTCAAAATCGCTCCGATTTCACGGGTCGACGGGTAGCCGGGAGAAATCTCTCTTCACGTTAAGTGACTAGGCTGGGGGCATCTAAACCGTCGTGTGGTGCCGTTGCCCCGACGCTCTGATTCGCCTTGTGAGAGGGATTTCCCCAGTGGATTTATTTGAGTATCAAGCTCGAGACATGTTTGAAGCGCACGGTGTGCCCGTGCTCGCCGGCAAAATTGCCGACACTCCTGACGAGGTCTTTGCCGCCGCCACCGAGATGGGTGGCGTCACCGTCGTCAAAGCTCAGGTCAAGACCGGAGGCCGCGGTAAAGCCGGTGGTGTGAAGGTCGCGAAAACCCCAGAGGACGCGAAAGCCGCTGCCGAAGCCATTCTGGGCCTCGACATCAAAGGCCACGTGGTTCGTCGCGTGATGGTTGCCGCCGGTGCGCAGATTGCCCAAGAGTTTTACTTCTCCGTGCTTCTCGACCGCGCAAACCGCTCCTACCTTGCGTTGTGCAGTTACGAGGGCGGCATGGAAATTGAGCAGCTCGCGGAAGAGCGCCCCGACGCGCTTGCCCGCATCGAGGTGTCTCCGCTCACCGGAATCGACCTTGCCAAAGCAAAGGAAATTGCCGTGGCGGCGAAATTCCCCGCTGAGTTGGTTGACAAGGTCGCCCCGGTGCTCGTGAAGCTCTACGAAGTGTTTGAGAAGGAAGACGCCACTCTCGTCGAGGTGAACCCGCTCGTGCTCACCGAGTCTGGAGACATCATTGCCCTCGACGGAAAAGTCACCCTCGACGAAAACGCCGCCTTCCGCCAAGAGCACCACGAGGCGCTCGCTGACAAGGCGTCCGCTGACCCTCTCGAAGAGAAGGCCAAAGCCCACGACCTCAACTACGTGAAGCTCGACGGTTCGGTTGGTGTGATCGGTAATGGTGCCGGCCTCGTCATGTCCACCCTCGACGTCGTCGCCTATGCCGGTGAAGAGTTTGGCGGTCAGAAGCCCGCGAACTTCCTCGACATCGGTGGGGGTGCGTCTGCCGAAGTCATGGCTGCCGGTTTGGACGTGATTTTGGGTGACCCCCAGGTGAAGTCGGTGTTCGTCAACGTCTTCGGAGGCATTACCGCTTGTGACAAGGTCGCAAACGGAATTGTTCAGGCCCTCGAAATCCTCGGCGACCAGGCGAGTAAGCCGCTCGTGGTCCGGCTGGACGGAAACAGCGTTGACGAGGGACGTCGCATCCTCGAAGAAGCAGGACACCCGCTGGTTGAACTGGCCGGCACGATGGACGAGGGAGCACAGCGCGCTGCTGAGCTCGCCGCGAAGTAGGGACAGACACCATGGCCATTTTTCTTGACAAGAATTCGAAAGTCATCGTCCAGGGCATCACTGGCGGCGAGGGCTCCAAGCACACCGCGCTGATGCTCGCCTCCGGAACCCAGGTTGTCGGCGGAGTCAACGCGCGTAAGGCGGGTACCACAGTGACTCACGGTGATGTCACCCTTCCGGTGTTTGGAACAGTCGCTGAAGCGATGGCGGAGACCGGAGCCGACGTTTCGGTCGTGTTCGTCCCACCCGCTTTTGCTAAGGCTGCCGTGATGGAAGCCATTGACGCCACGATGCCCCTGGTGGTGGTGATTACCGAGGGAATCCCGGTGCACGACACTGCGGAGTTCTTCGCCTACGCACAGAGCAAGGGCACGAGCCGTTTGATTGGGCCAAACTGCCCGGGAATCATCACTCCGGGTGAAGCGCTCGCGGGAATCACCCCGGCGACTATTACCGGAACCGGTCCGATTGGACTGGTGTCCAAGTCGGGAACCTTGACCTACCAAATGATGTTTGAGCTGCGCGACATCGGATTCTCCACCGCCATCGGTATTGGTGGCGATCCGATCGTGGGTACCACTCACATCGACGCTCTCGAAGCGTTTGAGGCTGACCCGAACACCAAAGCCATCGTGATGATTGGCGAGATCGGGGGAGACGCTGAGGAGCGGGCCGCGGATTACATTCGCGCGAACGTCTCAAAGCCCGTCGTCGGTTACGTCGCTGGGTTCACGGCTCCCGAGGGGAAGACCATGGGCCACGCGGGCGCCATTGTGTCGGGTTCTGCCGGTACTGCTCAGGCGAAGAAGGATGCCCTCGAGGCGGCCGGTGTCAAGGTGGGTAAGACCCCCAGTGAAACCGCTCGCCTGATGAGAGAAATCATCGAAAGCCTCTAGCCACTCGCGTCACACCGCTTAGAAGTCGGCGCTCAGGGTTAGGCTCAAGACGCCATGAATGCCAGGCTCGCCGCCCTCCTCACCGCGCTCGAAACCCTCGTCGTGGTGGGTATTGGCGTGGGTATCTTCTTTGCGCCACTGAGTCTGGTCTGGGCCATTGACGACCAATTTTCGACTGACCTGTTGACCTATTGGCGGGTGTCCGCCGATTTCTGGATGATCGGGCACGGGGTCCCCGTGTCGGTATCACTCACTGACGAGGTGGCCCAGGGTCTCGGGCTCGCTCAGAGCCAAAGGAACTTCATCCTCTCGGCAGCACCCCTTGGCCCGGCCGTCTTGACGCTGTGGTGGGGCTTCCGGATGGGGCGCCGGGACCTCATGATTGATTACCCCATCGTGGTCTGGCTGGTGGGCCTGATCACCCTCGCTGGTCTGAGCTACGGCATTCACGCCAGTGCCCACCACATGATGGCCACGGCAGACGTGGTGGAGGCAACCCTGCGGCCCTCACTGTTCCTCGCAGCCGGCCTGATTATTGCCTCCTGGACGTCGAAGTGGTCACAGGGCCGTCAGTGGCTGCAGTCGAGTCTCAGCGAGTCGGCCTGGGGCGTGCTCTCGGCGGGCGTGAAGGCGGGGATTGGTGCCGCTTTTGGGCTTCTGGGCATCGCCGGGGTGGTGTTTGCGGGCATGCTTCTCTTTTCCTACGCCACCGTCGTGGGACTGTTTGAGTCCCTTGGCCCGAGCGTAATTGGCCTCGTTGTGTTGTTCCTAGGCCAGTTGGCTTTTGTCCCCTCGCTCGTCGTGTTTGTCTCGTCCTGGCTCGCGGGACCTGGTTTCTCGCTGGGTACCGCGGCGCAATTCTCACCGCTTGGCACCGATATTCAAGCCCTCCCCGCGCTGCCCATTCTCGGGGCCCTTCCCACGAACCCCGACTCAATTGGCTTCACCATCATTGCGATTCCCCTCCTCGCGGCCGTGGCTGCCGGTGCCTTGGCCGAGCGAGAGTTCCGCCGCGGCAGCTCAAGGGCCTCCGTCACGTTAAGTCCGGGCCGGCAGACCATGGCTGTGTTCGGGTCCTCGGTGATTGCGACCGCAATTGGGGTGTTGATTCTTGCGGTGCCAGCATCCTTAGCCTCGGGCGCTCTGGGCCCCGGTCGTTTTCAGACGGTGGGAATTGACCTTCCGCAATTGGTGTTGTGGTGGGGAGTCGAATTATTCGCTGGGGTCATGCTCGGCATGGTGATAGCGAAAGCAATTCGCTGGATCCGAGCGCAAGAGCACGCGGTTGGCTCGGTAGCGGCTCGCTAGGCTGGCACGGTGACCGTCCGCCTCGTTATCCTCGTCTCGGGTGCCGGGTCTAACGCCGCCGATTTGCTCGATCGCATTGATCATTCACGTGGCTCCGTCGAGGCCGAAGTGGTAGCGATGGGCTCAGATGTGGAGGCACCGGGTCTCTCGTCGGCCCTCCATCGGGGTATTCCGACTTTTTTGGTTCCCCTGGAGCGCGGAGGAGACCGCGAGGCGTGGGGGGAGCGGCTCATTGAGGCCATCGACGCTCACAGTCCGGACCTCGTGATTTTGAGTGGCTTTATGCGATTGCTTCCCCACAACGTGGTTTCGCGATATTCACCGCGCCTGTGGAACACCCACCCGGCATTCTTGCCCGAATTTCCCGGCCCCCACGCGGTCAGAGACGCAATGGCTGCCGGCGTGAAGGAAACCGGTGCGTCGGTCATCGTGGTCGATGAGGGGGTCGACACAGGACCGATTTTGGCCCGGCAGCGTGTTCCCATTCATCCGGGGGAGACCGAGGCTGCTGTGCACGAGAGGATTAAAGAGGTGGAGCGGGAGCTTCTGTTCCATCTCGTAGTCGAGTTTTGTCGAAGCCACAGAGAAACGGAGGACACAGGTCAGTGACGAAGACGACATCGGTGAAGCGTGCCCTTGTGAGCGTGAGCGATAAGACGGGGCTGGTTGAGCTAGGAGAAGCTCTCAACAGCAATGGCGTGGCCATCGTCTCGACCGGTTCAACGGCCGCGACTCTGCGCGAGGCCGGAATCCCGGTGACCGACGTGGCCGAGGTGACCGGATTTCGCGAAGCCCTCGATGGCCGGGTAAAAACCCTGCACCCCTCCATCCATGGCGGCATCCTCGCCGATCGTCGACTCGAGTCACACCGCAATCAACTTGAGCAGTTGGGGATCGAAGCGTTCGACCTGGTCGTGGTCAACCTCTATCCCTTTGAAGCGACGGTGGCTCGAGGTGCTGGTTTTGACGAGGCAATCGAGAACATCGATATCGGTGGCCCGGCCATGGTGAGAGCAGCGGCAAAGAACCACGCCTCGGTAGCGATTGTTGTCGACCCCGCGGATTACGACGGCGTCATCGAAGAAATTTCATCTGGCGGTGTGAGCGATGAGACCCGGGTGCGCCTCGCGGCAAAAGCCTTTGCCCACACGGCCAACTATGACGGCCTGGTTGCCGGTTGGATGGCTCAGCAGCGCGGAGCAACTGGAGTGGCCGATGGCATTCACCTCGTTTCGAGGCCGCTGAGTGAGTTGCGTTACGGCGAGAACTCGCACCAAGCCGCGGCCCTCTATGAGCGCCCCGGCGCCCCGAAGGGTCTGGCTCAGGCCAGAGTCATACAGGGCAAAGCGATGTCGTTCAACAACTACCTCGACGCAAACGCCGCATTGATTGCCGCTTTTGACCATGACTCGCCCGCAGTTGCGATTATCAAGCACCAAAACCCTTGCGGCATTGCCACCGCGAGTTCCTTGCTGGAGGCCTACCAGGCTGCCCACGCCTGCGACCCGGTGTCAGCCTTTGGTGGGGTCATTGCTGTGAACCGTGAGTTAGACGCGGCAACAGCTGAAGCCATTGCCGAGGTGTTTACCGAAGTGATTGTTGCGCCGTCGGTGAGCGAGGACGCCGTCGCGGTGCTCTCATCAAAGAAGAACCTTCGCGTGGTCGTCTTGCCCGAAGGGTTTGCCCTCGACGAAAAGGATGTTCGGATTATTTCCGGCGGGCTCTTGGTGCAAGAGCGTGACCAGCACTTCGCCCCGGCTTCGACGTGGGAGTGCATTGCGGGTGAGCCGGTTGACGCCGACACGCTCGCATCGCTGGAGTTTGCCTGGCGAGCCGTGAAATCGGTCAAATCGAACGCGATTCTGCTCGCCCAAGGCACGGCGAGTGTGGGTATCGGCATGGGCCAGGTCAACCGGGTGGACTCGTGCCATCTCGCGGTGAGCCGTGCCGGAGATCGGGCTCAAGGCTCGGTCGCCGCATCGGATGCGTTCTTCCCCTTTGCGGACGGTCTCGAAATCTTGATCTCGGGCGGGGTCCGGGCGGTGGTACAGCCCGGTGGCTCTGTTCGAGACGACGAAGTGATTGCCGCCGCCTCTCGGGCTGGTGTGACGCTCTACCTCACAGGGGAGCGTCACTTCCTGCACTAGGCGTTGAGGGGCAAGGCTCCGATTCGATCGCCGTAGGCAGTGGTTCCACTGTCAACGAATCCGAGGTGGTGGAAGAAATCACCGGGGCCTTCCTGTCCTGGGGTCCACATCACGGTGAGTTTTTCGCACTGCTGGCGTTTTGCTTCGTCGATGACCGCATTCACGGCGAACCGGCCGACCCCCGCGCCCTGGTGGGCCCCGGCGACGGTAATCCGCCAGATGCAACAGCGCAATTCTTCCTGCGGGTAATCGGGGTCGCAGTAGGCGCGAACAAATCCGACGACCTCATGGCCTTTCTTGATGACGCGAGACCACGCCTTGGTGGGGTCGATACCCGGTTCTTCCTGCGTATAGGTCGTGGGAGTCGCGAAGGCTTCCTGGCCCGGTCGGAGCTCGAGAGAGTTCGCCGCGACGGCGTTGGCGGCGGAGAGTTCTTCCAGGTAGAGCTCGGACATCTCTCCCAGATTAGGCGCATGAGAGGCCCTGTGGGGAGATATCTTTATGTGAAGGTAAATTGAATTTTTGGTTACACTGGAGGAGAGCGCTCGCTCGTTCATGCTCAATTAGAGGGGTTAGACGTGGAAAAGATTAAGGTTGACGGTGTCGTCGTCGAGCTCGATGGCGATGAAATGACGCGAATCATCTGGCAGTTCATCAAAGAGCGCCTGATTCACCCCTACTTGGACGTCACCCTCGAGTATTACGACCTGGGCATCGAAAAGCGCGACGAAACGGACGATCAGATCACGATCGACGCTGCGCACGCCATCATCAAGCACGGCGTCGGAGTGAAATGCGCCACGATCACCCCCGACGAGGCCCGCGTCGAGGAATTCGGGCTGAAGAAGATGTGGCGCAGCCCCAACGGCACCATCCGAAACATTATCGGAGGCGTGATTTTCCGTGAGCCGATCATCATCTCGAACATTCCGCGCCTGGTGCCCGGGTGGAACAAGCCGATTATTGTCGGCCGTCACGCATTCGGCGACCAATACCGCGCGACCGACTTCGTCTTCGACGGTCCCGGAACACTCACGATTAGCTTCCAACCGCAGGACGGCTCCGAGGCGCAAAGCTTCGAGGTTTTCCAAGCCCCAGGCTCTGGCGTCGCGATGGCGATGTATAACCTCGACGAATCCATTCGAGACTTCGCTCGCGCTTCGATGAACTACGGCCTCTCTCGTGGTTACCCGGTGTACCTCTCGACCAAGAACACAATCCTTAAGGCCTACGACGGCCGCTTCAAGGACCTCTTCCAAGAAGTCTTTGACGCCGAGTTCAGAGAAAAGTTTGAGAAGGCGGGAATCACCTACGAGCACCGTCTGATCGACGACATGGTGGCCAGCGCTCTCAAATGGGAGGGTGGCTACGTCTGGGCCACCAAGAACTACGACGGTGACGTCCAGAGCGACACCGTTGCCCAAGGTTTCGGTTCGCTCGGTTTGATGACCAGCGTGCTGACCTCGCCCGATGGTCAGATTGTCGAGGCTGAAGCCGCCCACGGAACGGTGACCCGTCACTACCGTGA
>JAYODB010000047.1:0-1819 GCA_038106075.1 Cellulomonadaceae bacterium
GCCGGTGAGCCGAGTCGGAGGCACAGCCTGGCTTTGCTAGCCTTAGGGCAATTGAATATTGGGCCACGCACTGCGCGGGAGAGTTGATCGCCTCAAGCGGTCAACACCGAAGGAGCAAGCCTCCCCGCCAATCTCTCAGGTCATCCGTACCGCGTAGTGGGGCCACTCTGAAAAGCGGACAATGGTTGTCCCGCCGACGGTGAAAGCGCCACCCGCGCGAAACTCTCAGGCCAATGACAGAGGGGGAGTCATGAGAAGCGATTGCTTCTCGTTTGACAGGGGAGGCATCGTGGGGTCCACCACACCATTGCACGCGGTTCACGAAGCGGCAGGAGCGGCGTTTACCGACTTTGCCGGATGGCAAATGCCGGTGCGCTACTCCTCCGACCTTGCCGAACACCACGCGGTGCGCTCCACCGTGGGGCTTTTTGATTTGAGCCATATGGCCGAAATTCGCCTCTCGGGATCGGGAGCAGCGGACTGCCTCGACTATGCGCTGAGTTCTCGACTGTCGACCCTGGAGGCAGGGCAGGCGAAGTATTCGCTCATGCTCGCCGAAGATGCGGGAATCATCGACGATGTCATCGTGTACCGCCTTCAAGAAGACGAGTTCTTGGTCGTCGCCAACGCGAGCAACCGCGAACCCGTGGTCGCGGAATTCAGCGCTCGAGCGGCCGGCTTTGACGTCACTGTTTCTGATGAAACCGATGAGACCGCGATGGTTGCCGTCCAAGGGCCGAACGCACTTGCCTTAGTCAACGCAATGGCCGGCCTGAGCGCCGAGGAGGACCTCGATGGATTGGGCTACTACAGGATCGCCCGTGGGTCTTTCGACGGGCTCGAAGTGTTGATTGCCCGCACGGGTTACACCGGTGAAGACGGCTTCGAAATCTATGTGCCGGCAGGAAAAGCCGTTGAGCTGTGGGACGCGATTGTCGCGGCGGGTGGCGCCTTTGAGTTGGAGCTCTGTGGCCTCGCTGCGCGAGACACCCTTCGGCTCGAAGCGGGGATGGCGCTCTATGGCCACGAAATTGACCGTCGTGTGAGGCCCGCGGACGCAAGACTCTCCCGCGTTGTTGATATGGATAAAGACGACTTCGTCGGAAAAGCGTGGCTTTCTGAGCACACCGAGCCCAGGCCAAAAATCCTGGTCGGCATTCAGGCGGAAGGTAAGCGCTCCGCTCGAGCGGGCTACCCCGTGGTTGACCCAGGTTCCATGGAGCCGATCGGAGAAGTGACCTCCGGGGCGCTTTCCCCCACGCTTGGCTATCCGATTGCGATGGCGCTCATTGACCGCGACCACCGTGAGGTGGACACTGAGGTACACCTCGAGGTGCGGGGAACGATGATTCCCGCCAAAGTGGTGGCACTGCCCTTCTATCGCCGGCGAAAGGACTAATCAATGTCGGACGTACCAGCCCACCTGCACTACACGAAAGACCACGAGTGGATTTCGGTCGATGGCGACCACTTCACCGTGGGAATTACCCAGTACGCAGCCGACGCCCTCGGTGACGTGGTCTACGTCGACCACCCCGCAGTCGGCTCGACCATCGCTGCCGGCGCCATCGTGGGAGAAGTTGAGTCCACCAAATCGGTGGGTGAGATCTTTGCCCCCGCGGCCGGTGAAGTGGTCGAGGTCAACCAGGCTGTCGTTGATGACCCAGCGCTCATCAACCGTGACCCCTACGGCGAGGGTTGGCTGTTCAAAGTCACCGCGAACGACACCTCAGGTTTCTTGGATGCTGACGCCTACCGGCAATTGATTGGAGAGTAAGTGAGCCACAGTCCCTTTCACCCGCGGCACTTAGGAGTCGAC
>JAYODB010000047.1:1919-7076 GCA_038106075.1 Cellulomonadaceae bacterium
CAGCACATTCGTCGCGACCGCGCGACGAGCAACATTTGCACCGCCCAGGTTCTCCTCGCCGTCATGGCGGGCATGTTCGCGGTCTACCACGGCCCCGAGGGTCTACGCCGCATGGCCGAAGGGGTCGCGAAGCAGGCACAGGGGTTTGCCGAGCGGGCACGCGCCGCAGGCCTCGAGGTTGTTCACGATGTCTTCTTCGACACCGTGCAGGTGCGGGTCTCAGACGCTGACGCTGTGGTGGCGAAAGCCAAAGAGAAGGGAGTGCTCCTCCATCGTGTCTCTGACGATGTCATTCAGCTCTCGTTTGACCAGGTGAGTGCTGAGTCGACTGGACGCGGAGTGAACGCCGGGCCCTTCGCGGCTCTCGCCGAAGTGTTGGGCCTGGGTGACTACGCGGGGGAGAAGGCCGAGGGTGATGCGCTGCCCGAGCCGCTTCGTCGCAGCTCGTCGTATCTCGAACACCCGGTGTTTAACGTCCACCGCTCGGAAACCCAAATGATGCGCTATCTCAAGCAGCTCGCGGATAAGGACTACGCGCTTGATCGAGGAATGATTCCACTGGGCAGCTGCACCATGAAGCTCAATGCCGCCACCGAAATGGAGGCGGTCACCTGGCCCGAATTTGGACGCCTCCACCCCTTTGCCCCCGCGTCTGACGTGTCGGGCTATCTAGTGTTGATGTCTCACCTGGAGACGTGGCTTGCTGAACTCACCGGATACGACACGGTGTCACTCCAACCCAACGCCGGAAGCCAGGGTGAATACGCCGGGCTCCTCGCGATTCGCGGCTACCACCTCTCGCGCGGAGACGCACACCGCAACGTGTGTTTGATTCCCTCGAGTGCTCACGGCACCAACGCCGCAAGCGCCGTTTTGGCGGGTATGCAGGTGGTGGTCGTGGCCTGTGACGAGCAGGGCGACGTCGACATCGACGACTTAAACGCGAAGATTGCCGAACACGGCGAGAACCTCGCTGCCCTCATGGTGACCTACCCCTCGACACACGGGGTCTACGAGCACGGGATTAAGAAGGTGACCGATGCGGTTCACGCCGCCGGAGGTCAGGTCTACATCGACGGCGCTAACTTGAACGCCCTCGTGGGTTACGCCCGCTACGGCGACATCGGTGGCGACGTCTCACACTTGAACTTGCACAAGACGTTCTGTATTCCCCACGGTGGCGGAGGCCCCGGCGTGGGCCCGGTGGGTGCGAAAGCCCACCTTGCCCCGTTCTTGCCAGGACACCCCTTCGCGCAGTCGCTCGAGCACCCCGCGTTTGACCTCGACACCGGTAAGGCCGGGGTCTACCACCACGATGGCCCGCCCGTCTCGGCGGCTCCCTTTGGAAGCCCGAGCATCTTGCCGATTAGTTGGGCGTATGTGCGCTTGATGGGACGCGAGGGGCTCGCCAAAGCCACGGCTCGCGCCGTCCTCGCTGCGAACTACATCGCGAAGAAGCTGAGCGACCACTACCCCGTGCTGTATTCGGGTGAGAACGGTTTGGTCGCGCACGAAGTCATTTTGGACATTCGCCCTCTCACGGCCTCAACGGGTGTGAGCGTGGACGACGTCGCCAAGCGCCTCGTCGACTATGGCTTCCACGCACCCACCATGTCCTTCCCGGTCGCGGGAACGCTGATGGTCGAGCCCACGGAGAGTGAAGACCTCGGCGAAATTGACCGCTTCATCGACGCAATGATTCGTATCCGCCACGAAGCCGACCAGGTCGCTCAAGGTGTTTGGCCAGCCGAGGACAACCCTCTGGTGAACGCCCCGCACCCCGCGCACAGCGCGATTGCGGGTGAGTGGGCACATCCCTACTCGCGTGAACTCGCCTGCTACCCGGCGGCGACCTCATCGGAGCACGAGATCACCGGAGCGGACCCGCGCGTAGCTACCAAATACTGGACTCCCGTGGGACGAGTGGACCAAGCCTTTGGTGACCGAAACCTCGTCTGCGCCTGCCCGCCGATCGAAGCGTTCGCCTAAGCGCTAGCTCGCAATCAGTTCCAACTGGTTGCGCAAAGTGTCGGCACTTTGGAAGGTGAAGCCGACCAGTGAGACGTGGCGCCAGGCGATTTTCCCGTCTGCATCGACGATAAAGATGCTGCGCCGAACGCCCATGCCGAACAGGCCCACACCGTAGGCGGCGGTCACGTCACCCTTTTCGTCGGCGAGGAGCGGGAAGCCGAGGGCTTTACTCTTGGCAAATTTTTCGTGACTGCGCTGGTCCTGGCGGGAAATTCCCCAAATTTCGGCGCCGAGGCCGCGAAAGGTGGCGAGTTCGTCTTGGTAGCTACACAGCTGTGCCGTGCAGCCGGGGGAGTAGTCAGCGGGGTAGAAAGCCAACACCACTGGTCGGCCGCGATTTTCCGAGAGGGTGAAGTGGCGAGTAATCGTCTCACCGTTTTCCACCACAATTCCGGGGAGGGTGAAGTCCGGAGCGAGGTCTCCAACATCCGGCTGTGTCACTCGCGTGACGCTACCCCCCGAAACCGAGAGTTTCCAGGACGTTGTCTGAGATAAGCGGATAACCCACAAAGGCCACGGCATCAATGAGCGTATGAGCGGCAATCAGCGGGCCAAGGCGCCTTGTGCGGTGGTAGTACCAGCCAAAAATGAGCCCCATTGCGACATTGCCGACAAACGCTCCGGCGCCCTGATAGAGGTGGTAGGCCCCACGCAGTAGCGCCTGAGTGACGATGATCGCGAGAGGTGACCACGCCAATTGGGTCAAGCGCTGGTAGAGGTAACCCACCGCGATGGTTTCCTCGACAACCCCCGCGGTGAGTGCCCGCAACAACAACACCGGAATCGTCCACCAATAGGCCTCGAGAGTGGTCGGCACTACTTGAACGGTGAGACCCAGTTGAACGCCCGCGACGTATACCCCCAGTCCCGGAAGTCCAATCAGGGTCGCGAGTCCTAGCCCCCAGCCCAAGTCGGACCATCGCGCCCGATTGAGGCCCAGTTGACCCAAGTGCGGTTTCGCCGGCGACCACAGCAGGAACGCCACCAGCAGCACAGGCGCCCACTGGCTCGCCATTCCCAGAAGTTGGTAGAGCAAATCGAACAGTGACTCGTCGGCGAGGGGTCTGTTAATGGTGGCCTGCTGGCTACTCAGCGGAGTTTCGAGCGAGAGTCGCCTCGCGAAACCGACGATGGCGTAGAGCGCGCTGATGCCCAGGCTCAGCGCCAACACAATGAGGATTTCGGCGCGGAGACGACTAACGCTGTGGGACATCACAGACCTGGCAGGACGTTTCCCGGTGGGGGAGAAAGCGACGTGATGCCGACACCACGCGGTAGCCCAGTTCGGCGAGCACCGACAATGGCCAGGTGTCCATGAGGTGTCCGAGGAATCTCCAGCCGAACTCCGGTTGGCCTCGGAATATCGCGGCGATTGCCGCCGCTCCGCCGTAGTGCTTCTTTGGGGTGATCAGCCATACCGAGCGCTCAAGATCTGTGCGGTCGAGCCCCAACTCATCAAGATTCACGCTCGAGGAGGGAACCGCGTGTGGGGGGCGGGTGAGGAACCGACCGAGATCTTGAGCCCAATGCCGACAAAACGAACACTCGCCGTCATAGACGACGGTCGGTGTGTTCTGGGGTTCGGTCACCCCCAAATGCTAAGCCTCGGTGCTGAGCGCTCGCTAAGCTAACAGGGCGCGTCACTTGGCTGTGGGCGCCGCGGATTTCTGATTCTGCGAAGCCCCCTCGAAAGGACCCTCTCATGGCGCGTGCCCGTCGCGATGACTTGCGCAATGTCGCCATTGTTGCCCACGTCGACCACGGAAAAACCACCCTGGTCGACCAGATGCTTCGTCAAACAGGGTCGCTCGATGCCCACCAGGCACCGACCGACCGGGCACTTGACTCGAATGACCTCGAGCGGGAAAAGGGCATCACGATTCTTGCCAAGAACACCACGGTGCACTACACCGGGCCATCTGCTCCCGCCGGTGGTGTGACCATCAATGTGATCGACACGCCTGGCCACGCCGACTTCGGCGGTGAGGTCGAGCGAGGCCTCAGCATGGTCGACGGCGTGGTGCTTCTCGTGGACGCCAGTGAGGGCCCGCTTCCACAAACCCGTTTCGTGTTGCGCAAAGCGCTCGCGGCGCACCTCCCAGTCATCCTCGTGGTTAATAAGACCGACCGTCCGGACTCGCGAATCGACGAGGTCGTCGCAGAAACCCACGACCTCCTTCTTGGCTTGGTGTCTGACCTATCTGACGAGGTGGCCGATCTCGACGTCGACAGCGTGCTCGACCTTCCCGTGATTTACGCCTCAGGCCGGGCGGGGGCGGCGAGTGCCCACCAGCCCGCCGATGGGCAGCTGCCCGATAATGACAACCTCGAGCCTCTGTTTGAAGCCATCCTCACTCGGATTCCCGCGCCGTCCTATGACGATCAGCACCCCCTCCAGGCGCACGTCACGAACCTTGACGCGAGTCCCTTTCTCGGACGTATTGCCCTGATTCGCCTGTTCCACGGTGAAATCAAGAAGGGGCAAACCGTGGCGTGGGTTCGCGGTGATGGCACCCCGGCCAACGTGCGCATTACCGAACTGCTGAAGACCGTTGCGTTGGATCGAGTCCCCGCCGAATCAGCCCGGGCCGGTGACATCGTTGCGGTTGCCGGTATTGAAGACATCACCATTGGCGATTCACTGTGTGACCCAGAAGACGTCAGGCCGCTCCCCGCCATCACGGTCGATGAGCCCGCCATCGCCGTCACCATTGGCACGAACACCTCCCCCCTGGCGGGCAAAGTGTCGGGGCACAAGCTCACTGCCCGATTGGTGAAAGACCGCCTCGACCGTGAACTCATCGGAAACGTCTCTCTTCGCGTGGTCGACATTGGTCGCCCCGACGCGTGGGAGGTTCAGGGGCGTGGCGAGCTCGCACTCGCGGTGTTGGTGGAAAATATGCGCCGGGAAGGATTCGAACTCACTGTCGGTAAACCGCAGGTGGTGACGAAGGACGTCAATGGTTCTTTGCACGAGCCCTATGAAGAGCTCACCATCGACAGCCCCGAAGAACACTTGGGCGCCATTACCCAGCTTCTCGCCGCCCGAAAGGGTCGGATGGAGTCGATGTCGAACCACGGTACGGGCTGGGTGCGGATGATTTTCATTGTTCCCAGCCGCGGGCT
>JAYODB010000048.1:0-6896 GCA_038106075.1 Cellulomonadaceae bacterium
CCGCAGGCTTTGCAGGTGCCTTCTTCGCCGCGGGCTTAGCCGCAGGCTTTGCAGGAGCTTTCTTGGCGGGAGCCTTCGCCGCAGGCTTAGCCGGCGCCTTCTTCGCCGCGGGTTTCGCCGCAGGCTTGGCGGGCGCCTTCTTCGCCGCGGGCTTAGCCGCAGGCTTTGCCGGAGTCTTCACCGCGGGCTTCGCGGCGGGCTTCTTTGCGGGGGCTTTGGTTGCGGTGGTCTTTGAGGCGGCGGGTTTTGCGGCAGATGTCTTCTTCGCGGCGGTGGTCACTGAGGGGGTAGTCGCTTTCTTCGCAGGCTGTGGTTGAGCTGAGGTCTTTTGCGGAGCCGGGGTCGGTTCCTTTTTTCCGCCTCCGGACAGGGCACCCTTCAAGCGGCTCATCAGTCCGCGAGGTTTGGATTCCGATGGCTTCTTCGGGTTTGCCGCCATGGCGCACCTACTTCACTGTTTCGGGCAGTAGGAAGCCCCTTGTCAAGTGGTTAACACCGCCTTGCAGGGACTAGGCCACCATTATGGCACGTTTCCCCTGACAGCCCGGAGTTACGGAGTGTCCCCGATCGGTGGTTCGCTCTGCTCGGTCCTGTCCTGGTGAGCGAGGAATTTCTGCAGCTCCTGCGCAATCGCTTCCGCGCTGGGAACCTCTCCAGCCTCATCCATGAGCGGCGAGGCCAAGGGGTTGTCTTCCATATACGAGTCATGACGGGTTTCCAACACCCCGACGAGGCGCTGCAGCTCCTCATTGTTCTCCACCTGGTCACTAATTCCGGCGAGGAAGGTGCGACCCTGCTCGCGCAGGGAATCCGTGGGGAAAATGCGGCCTGTGGCGGCGGTGATCGACTCGAGTGCGGTGACCGTTGCGACCGGGAATTCAGTGTCGGCCAGATAGTGCGGCACCAACACGACAAATCCGGCGACCGGGTGGTTTTTCCCCTGAAGGTTCCACTCGACCAGATGCATCATCGTTCCGGGAACTCCCGTGGTCGGGCGCCAGACCGAGAACTTGTCGGTTAGTTCCTTCCGGTTACCACTCACCGTCACGCCGAGGGTTCTGGTGTGGGGCACGGGCATCGGAATCGCGTGAACCCAGGTGGTCGACTGAACCCCAAACCGGCTGGTGAGGTCCACGATTTCACTCGTGACTTGCTCCCAGCGCATGTCCGGCTCGTAGCCGGAGAGGAACAAGAACGGCTCACCCAACTCGTCACGAACCAGAGAGAGCGTGAGTTTCGGAGGCTGATAGTCGGTGAGGTGCGTTTCGTCGAATTGAAACACGGGCCTGCGAGCGCGGTAGTCAAGCAGAGCGTCGTTGTTGAACCGGCCCACCTCCCGGCAGTCGAGGGTGTCTTCCATCCACTCAATCAGTTGACTGACGGCCCCGCCGGCGTCCGCAAAGCCGGTGAGGCCAGCGACGAGCGGAAGTCCCTTGGGAACGTCAGGACTCGCGGAGGCGGGTCGGAAGAGTGAGTCGTCAAACATGTCTCTCCCATGCTAGGCCTCCCGGCTGAAACCACCCCCCGTGTTCACTGAAGGCCGACGGCTGGCGCCACTAACATGAGCGGGTGACTCTTCCCACCGTTGAACTCTCCTCTCACCCGCTCGCTGAATTCGACACCGACGTTGTCGTGATTGGGGTCTCCCCTGGCGATGACGGTCTGGAGATTGCCGACCCGTCGCTTACTGCCGAGGACCGCGAGTCCCTCCTTTCGGCGGCCCGCGCACTGGGAATGAAAGCCACCGCAGACGAGGTCCGTCAGATTCCTGCTCCGAGTGGGTGGAAGGCAGAGACCGTGGTTCTGGTCGGTATTGCCCGCAACATCCCTGACGCCGCCGCAGTTCGGTATGCCGCGGGAGCGGGCGTGAGAGCTGCCGGCTCAAAAGCCGCCATCGGCGTCTCCCTGCCGGGTGAGGGTCCTCTCCAGACCCAGGCCGCTGTTGAAGGCGCTCTGCTCGGCGGCTATCGCTTCCACGGCGCGAAAGCGAAGAAAGACGACGCGGTTGACCTCGCCCGTGTGGTGGTGCGCGGCGCACTCGACGATGACGACCTGAAGAGGGCCCTGTCGACGGCGAAGAGTGTGTATTGGGTGCGCGATCGGGTGAACACTCCCCCCAACGAGCTTTACCCTGCACACTTTGCCGACCTCGTCAGCACGGCCTGCGCCGAGCTCCCCGTCGAGGTCGAGGTGTGGGACGAGGAGCGCCTCGCACAAGACGGATTCGGGGGAATCCTCGGAGTGGGCGGCGGGTCACAGCGCCCGCCCCGCCTCGTCGCTCTGCGCTATCGCCCCGAGGGTGCCACGGCGCACGTCGCCCTCGTGGGTAAGGGCATCACCTTTGATTCGGGCGGGCTCTCGCTCAAGCCTGCGGCCTCGATGGTGGGGATGAAATACGACATGACCGGTTCTGCGACCGTGGCGGGGGTCATCATGGCTGCCGCGGAGCTAGGTGCACCAGTGTCGATTACGGCGTGGATGTGCTTGGCGGAAAACATGCCGTCGGGCACCGCACTTCGCCCCAACGACGTCATCACCATTCGTGGAGGCAAGACGGTCGAGGTGCTCAACACGGACGCCGAAGGCCGGTTGGTTCTCGCCGATGGGCTACAGGCGGCCAGTGAGGAAAACCCCGACCTGATCGTGGACGTGGCGACCCTCACCGGTGCGGCCCGTGTGGCGCTCGGCGAGCGCTACGCCGGACTGATGGGTCACGAGGGCGCGAGAGAGCTCGTTCAAGAGGCCGCCGCCAACCAGGGTGAACTGGTGTGGCCGATGCCTCTTCCTGACGAGCTGCGTAAGGGACTCGAGAGCGACGTCGCCGATATTGCGAACGTGGCCACCGGGAGCACCCTCGGCGGAATGCTGGTCGCAGGGTTGTTCCTGCGAGAGTTTGTGGGCGAGCGCGAGGTCGACGGAGTGAGCACTCGGATTCCCTGGGCGCACCTCGACATCGCCGGCCCTGCGTCGAACTCTTCTGGGCCTTACGGCCACACCCCGAAAGGCCCGACGGGCGCGGTGGTGAGGACGCTGATTGAACTCGTCCTCGATAGCGCCGAGAAGGGTTTACCCGTCCCCGGCCAGTAGTAGGCTGGGAGGCCGGGTGGCATTCGAGGGCCCCCATCCGCTATTGCGAGGAGTCAACCTGGTGACCGACCACAACTTTGACCTTGTCGTTTTAGGTGCTGGATCCGGCGGTTACGCCGCGGCACTGCGAGCGAGCCAACTGGGAATGTCCGTTGGCCTGATTGAAAAGTCGAAGGTGGGTGGCACCTGTCTTCACGTGGGCTGCATCCCCACGAAGGCCCTGCTGCACGCTGCCGAGGTCGCCGATTCGGCACGCCACTCAGAAATGTTCGGTGTGAAGGCCACCCTCGACGGCATCGATCTTCCCGCCGTGAACACCTACCGCGACGGCATCGTTTCGAGCAAGCACAAGGGTCTGCAGGGCCTGATCAAAGCCCGCGGCATCACCACGATCGAGGGTGCTGGAAAGCTCATCTCTCCCACCACCGTTCAGGTCGGTGAGGACACGGTGACGGGAAAGAACGTGGTTCTCGCGACGGGTTCCTACCCACGCACCCTCCCCGGTCTCGAAATCGGTGGCCGGGTCATTACCTCCGAGCAGGCCCTACAGCTTGACTACGTGCCCAAATCGGTCATCGTCTTGGGCGGAGGCGTCATTGGGGTGGAGTTCTCCAGCGTGTGGCGCTCCTTCGGGTCAGAAGTGACCATCATCGAAGCTCTGCCCCACCTCGTTCCGAATGAAGACGAGTCGGTGTCGAAACAGTTCGAGCGCGCCTACCGTAAACGCGGAATCAACTTTTCGCTGGGCGTGAAGTTCCAGGGCGTCACCCAAAACGACCAGGGCGTCGTCGTCACCCTCGAAGACGGCCAAACCTTCGAAGCCGAATTGCTTCTGGTGGCTGTCGGCCGTGGGCCGCAGACCGAAGGAATGGGTTTCGAAGAGGTTGGCATCACGATGGAGCGTGGTTGGGTCCTCACCGACGAGCGGCTTCACACCAACATCCCCGGCGTCTACGCCGTCGGTGACATTGTTCCCGGCCTTCAGTTGGCTCACCGCGGTTTCCAGCACGGCATTTTTGTCGCCGAGGAAATCGCTGGGCTGAACCCCGTCGTCATCTCCGACCAGATGATTCCAAAGGTGACCTACTCGGAGCCCGAGGTGGCCTCGGTGGGAATGTCGGAGAAGGCTGCGAAGGAAAAGTTTGGCGAGGACAAGGTCGCGGTATACGACTACAACCTCGCCGGCAACGGTAAGTCACACATCCTCGAAACCGCTGGCTCCATCAAGGTCATTCGGGAAGTGGACGGACCTGTCCTGGGCGTTCACATGATCGGTGCCCGCGTGGGTGAACTGATTGCCGAAGCCCAGCTGGCCGTGAATTGGGACGCGTATCCAGAAGATATTGCCCCGCTCATTCACGCCCACCCCACCCAGAACGAAGCTCTCGGTGAAGCCTTCATGGCCATCGCCGGCAAACCCCTACACGCCCTCTAGGACCACAAGTCCGCTTTAAGGAGTCAGGAAAACACTATGAGTGACATCACTCTTCCCGCCCTCGGAGAATCCGTCACTGAAGGCACCGTCACCCGGTGGCTCAAGGCCGTGGGTGACACCGTCGCTGTTGACGAACCCATCGTCGAAATCTCGACCGACAAGGTCGACACCGAGATCCCCTCCCCCGTTGCGGGTGTCATCCAGGAAATCCTGGTGGGCGAAGACGAAACCGTCGAAGTCGGTGCCGTATTGGCTCGGGTAGGTGACGCGGGCGCCGCCCCAGCTGCTCCTGCCGCTCCTGCCGCCGCAGAGCCTGTCGCAGAAGCCCCGGCTGCTCCCGTTGCCGAGGCACCGGCTCCTGTCGCCACTCCTGCCCCTCCTGCTCCCCCGGCGCCCGTCGCAGCGCCGCCTGCACCACCGGCACCACCCGCCCCGGTTGCGGCGCCCCCCGCACCTCCTGCACCGCCGGCACCTGCACCAGCCGCTCCAGCAGCAGAACCTGTGTCGACTGACGGCCCCGCCTACGTGACCCCGATTGTGCGAAAGCTCGCTCAGGAACGCGGTGTCGACCTCAACGCTGTGACCGGCACCGGCGTCGGAGGACGTATTCGCAAGGAAGACATTCTGAACGCGGCACCCGCCGCGCCCGCGGCCGCTGCTCCCGCCCCCGCTGCTCCGGCAGCGCCCGCGGCTGTGGTTTCCGAACTTCGGGGTACCACGGTGCCGATGTCTCGTCTGCGGAAGGTCATTGCCGAGCGCGCCGTGGCCTCAATGCAGCAGACCGCTCAGCTCACCACCGTGGTGGAAGCCGACGTCACCGAGATTGCGAAGTTGCGCGCACGCGTGCAGGACAACTTCGTTCGTCAAACCGGTGGGAAGCTCAGCTTCCTTCCTTTCTTCGTCCGCGCCGCGGCCGAGGGACTGCAGAGCCACCCGATCATCAACGCCACCGTCGACGGCGAGAACATCGTCTACGCGGCGACGGAGAACATTTCGATTGCGGTCGACACCGAACGAGGTCTGCTCACCCCGGTCTTGCGTGACGCGGGCTCAAAGAGCCTCGCCCAGATCTCGCACGACATCGCTGACCTTGCTGCGCGCACGCGTGAGAACAAGGTTGGACCTGACGAGCTCTCCGGTGGCACCTTCACCGTGACCAATACGGGCTCGCGTGGAGCCCTGTTCGACACCCCGGTGGTCTTCCTTCCGCAGGTCGCGATCTTGGGAACCGGGACGGTTCAGAAGAAACCGGTCGTGGTTAGCAAGGACGGCGTCGACGCGATTGCGGTGCGCCAGACCGTGTATCTCGCGTTGAGCTACGACCACCGCATCATCGACGGGGCGGACGCCGCTCGCTTCCTCAGCCAGGTGAAAGAGCGCCTCGAGGCCGCTCAGTTCGACGACGTATTGGGAATCTAACTGATGGCTGAAGTCGAAAAAGAGCCGGGTCGGATGACCCAGCTGTGGCGCGTCTTCCAAATGACGCGCCGGGCGGACAAGACGCTCGTCCCGATCCTCATTGTCTCCTTCATCGTTCCCGCGGTGTTGGGTGTTGTCCTTCCGCTGACCGTGATTCCTTCGGGCATCTTCGGACTCGTGCTGTGGATTCTCACCGGAATTCTCGGCGGCGTGCTGTTGGTGCTGGTGGTCTTGGGTAACCGAGCCGAAACCATGGCCTATAAGCAAATTGAGGGCCAGTCTGGTGCCGTGGGGGCCGTATTACAAAACGGCCTTCGCCGCGCGTGGCAAGCCCAGGAATACCCCGTGGCAGTGAACCCCCGCACCCGTGACGCGGTCTACCGCGCCGTGGGTAAATGCGGTGTCGTGTTGATCTCCGAAGGCTCGAGAACGCGTGCTCAGAAGCTCATCAACGACGAGCGCCGCCACGTGCAACGCTCCGTCCCCCAGGTCTCGATCCACGTTCTGCACGTCGGGCCCGAAGAAGACTCGGTCTCCCTCAAAGGACTTCGTAAGGCGATGAACAAGCTCAAGAAGGAACTGAGCAAGGCCGAGGTTCTCGCCGTGGCTAATCGTCTCGAGTCGTTGAAGAAGCCTGGCGATATGCCGATTCCGAAAGGCATCGACCCCTACAAAATGCGGGCTCCAAAACCCCGCTAGCGGCTCACCAACACCGTTCCGACCAATCGGTCGTGCGCTCCGCGCATGTCCTTGTCGTTGAGTAGCGGCGGAATAACGAGTGCTATCAACAGCGGCCTGATCAGGGGCGCCCACACCCCCAGTCGCCCGCCGCGAACGGGGGCGATGCGCATCCGCAAAGCGAGGTGGCCGGGTGATCCGGCAAACATGAGCCCGCCGAGTGCGTTGATCACGATAAACACCGTCAAGATGGCGAGTCCGTCGTAGCCGTAGAAGA
>JAYODB010000049.1:0-6780 GCA_038106075.1 Cellulomonadaceae bacterium
CGGGGACCGGCTCTATGGACAAGCCGGCTGAGGGTTCGCGTCAGGCCCGAGGGTTTGCCCTCTACGTCGGCCTCGATGACGCTCGGGCGGCCGAGTTAGGTGTGCCGCTCAAAGACCTTGTCGCGCATCTGAAGTCAGAGGTGCAGCGACTGACGCCCGAGGCGGGGACTCACGCCACCATCGCCCTCGCTCCCGAGGGCACCATCGGTGACGACCTCGAAATTGTCCGGGTTGCGCTGCATGACCCGCACAAGCTCCAATCGATGAGGAAAAAGGATGAGCCCACGCCAATCGGAGTCACGATCGACATTTCGCGAAAGAGAGTGGTCATTGGGAGCGAGATCTCGTCACTGACCTATCGCGAGTTCGAACTTCTGCAGTTTCTGGTTCTGCGCGAGGGCCAAACGGTTCCGCGCGAGGCCATCATTGACCACCTGTGGGATCCCGAGGACGACCAAGCTCCGAACCTCCGCACCATCGACGTTCACATCCGCCGGATGCGCCAAAAACTCGAGCCCTATTCGGAGATTGTGAGAACGGTGCGTGGCGCCGGCTACCGGTTTGATCGTCACGCTGACGTGACCATCGTGTTTGGACAGGCCCCCTCGCCCGACATGGTCTAGTCCCGAAGGGACCTCGATTTTTTTGTCACGAAATGGTAACTAGACGCCGTTACCGTTTCGTTATATATTGGCTTCAGCGTCAGTTGTTTGCTGTGACAGCTCTCGTGAATGTGATTGCAATAACACTCTTGGTGCAAGGGAAAAAGGACCGGCCGCTCGCCTCGGCGGCCGGTCCTCATCTTTGTTCAGACTCCGCGCAGTCACCACACCTACGCTGAAGTCGTGACTTCCCCGACTCTCGTCTGGTTTCGAGACGACCTGCGCATCAGCGACAACCCCGCTCTCTCGTGGGCGGCGGAGCGTGGCGGCCCTGTCGTGGCGCTGTATCTGCTCGACGAGCAATCCCCCGAAATCAGGCCGTTGGGTTCGGCGAGTAAATGGTGGCTTCACCACTCTCTGACATCCCTCCGTTCATCGCTGGCGTCGATCGGTGTGAACCTCGTATTGCGAAAAGGTGCGGCCCGAAACGTCGTTCCTGCAGTCGTTCACGAGAGTGGTGCGGGGGCTCTCGCCTGGAATCGCCGCTACGGCGCCTCCCGGGCGATAGACCAAGAGCTGAAGCCGTCGCTGAAAGACCACGGGATCGAGGTCGAGAGTTTCCAGGCGAGTGTGTTGTTCGAGCCGTGGACCGTGCACAACAAGGACGGCAACCCCTTCCAAGTGTTCACACCGTTTTGGAAAACCGCACTGGCTGGTGAGCCGCCACGGGAGCCACTTGTCACCCCCGAGGCGATGTCCTCGCTGGACGCTGTCGCATCGGATGATCTCGAGAGCTGGCGCCTGCTCCCCACCGACCCGGACTGGTCCGAGGGCTTGCGCGAAACATGGGAACCGGGAGAAGAAGGGGCGCACAAGCGCCTCGACGACTTCTTAGACAGCGGGCTCGAGCTCTACCACCGCCGAGATGAACCGGGCATCCTTGCGACCTCGATGCTGAGTCCCCACCTGCGCTTCGGCGAAGTTAGCCCCTTCCAGGTATGGCACCAGACGATGCTTACCGCGGGGCCGGAGTTCGAGAAGAACCGAGACAAGTTCCTCAGCGAAGTGGGCTGGCGCGAGTTCATGAACAACGTTCTCTACCAACACCCCCAGCTACACACCGAGAACATCAAGAAAAACTTTGACCTCTTCCCCTGGGGAAACCCAACCAGAGACGAGCTCAAGGCGTGGCAGAAGGGCAAGACCGGCATTCCCCTCGTTGATGCGGGAATGCGGGAGCTGTGGCACACCGGCTACATGCACAACCGTGTCCGCATGGTGACAGCCTCGTTCCTAATCAAGAACATGCTGATTGATTGGCGGGTAGGCGAGCAGTGGTTCTGGGACACCCTGGTCGACGCCGATGAGGCCAACAACCCGGGAAGCTGGCAGTGGGTCGCCGGCTGCGGCACAGACGCCGCCCCCTATTTCCGAGTATTCAATCCTGTTGTGCAGGCCGAGAAATTTGACCCCGACGGCGCCTACCGCTCACGCTGGCTTCCCGAATGGAACACCCCGGATTACCCAGACGCGATTGTGGACTTGGCTGAAACCCGCGAGCGCGCACTCAGCGCATTTGAGGCAATAAAGGCCGCGCCCCGCTCTGGCTGACCGCCTCTGCTGAGAGCACGAGTCCACGCTGGACACACTGGGCAAACTCCTCACCATCAACCAATCCCGAGATGAGCCCCGCACTAAACGCATCACCCGCCCCGGTTGGGTCAGCGAGACCTTCGGGCCCGAGAGGTGCCGCCGGATAGTGCGATCGTGGGCCCCCTGGCTCACACCAGCTCGCCCCATCACTCGCGAGAGTCACCACCGAGGTGACGTCGAATTCAGCAATCGCCTCTGCCGCTTCGATGGCGGGGCGTCCGGTGAGAAACTCCGCCTCATCGGCATTTCCCTTCACGATGCTCGCGTGGCGGGCAATGTTCCACCACCACCCTGCGCCGTGGTCGGCAAGAAACCCGGCTGAGGAGCAATCCAAGACGACCGTGCCCCCCGCATCTTTTGTCCGGTCCATGAGGGCGAGAAGATCGTCGATTCCGTCGCGGTGAAAAAAGCTGTAACCGGTGAGGTGCAAGACGTCGGGCACATCCGACCCCCGGCCAATATCTGACACGTCGAGGGTGAGGTTTGCTCCCCGATCGCTCAACATCGTCCGGGTACCCCCCTGGATGATGACCACGATGGTGCCGGTGGGGTGGTCGGGGTCCGCTTGCAATGCCGTGGTCACCCCGTAACGGGCGAACTCTGCCTGGTGACGCTCAATATCGTTGGCGCCCACGCGGCCATAGAAAGTGACGGCGTGACCGCTGTAGCCAATCCAACAGGCCGTGTTGGCTGCGGACCCTCCCGGCCGAACGGCAATGTTCGCCAATGTGTCGGTATCGGGCCGAATCGGTCCTTCGGTAACCGCCAAGACATCGTCAATGACGTCACCGACGACCATGACCGATGGCACTTAGCGTCCCGCCCACGCGTTGGCGATGTCACAGGCGACGCGAATGTTGTTGCGCACGACATCGAGATTGACCCGCAGGCTCTCACCAGACGATTCGCGTTGGATGAAATCGAGGAGGTATGGGGTGACCTCTTTCCCTCGGATTCCGTCGCGCTCCGCCGCGTCAAATGCCATTTGCACAATACGGTCATGGTCATTCCGGTTCCACGCTTTGTCTTCGGGTACCGGGTTTGCCACCAAAATGCCACTGCGAAGCCCCATCTCCCACGTCGTCGCCATCAATGCCGCGACCTCGGTAGGGGTTTGTGCACTCCAGTCGAGCGGGAACTCACTCTTGGGAAGCCAGAAGGAGGGAAACACGTCCGTTCCGTAGCCCACAACCGGAACACTCAAGGTTTCCAGTCGCTCCAGAGTGGCCCCAATGTCCAACACCGACTTCACCCCCGCGGACACAACCGCCACCGGCGAAGACGCCAACACCGTGAGGTCAGCTGATTCGTCGAAGCTCTCGTTTGCCCCGCGGTGGACTCCACCCAGACCTCCGGTGGCAAAGACACGAATCCCCGCCGCGGCGGCGAGATACGCGGTCGACGCAACCGTGGTCGCTCCGGTTGCCTTGGACGCGATGACGTGTGGAATGTCTCGCACACTGGCCTTGAGCGTGCTGTCGTCATTGGCGATGCGATCGATGGCCTCGGCATCCAACCCGGCGCGGGGAACGCCTTCGACAATGGCAATCGTGGCGGGGGTTACTGCGCTCTCTCGACAGAGATTCTCAAACTCTTGTGCCGCTGTGAGATTGTCGGGGCGTGGGAGCCCGTGAGCGATGATGGTCGACTCGAGAGCGACGACGGGCCTCCCGTCGTTGAGCGCGTCACGGACTTCAGCAGAGAGGTGCACGGCGGTCATAACAGAAGCCTAATCGGGGCGCGACTCCAAGCTTTTGCGTATACCCCCCCTGGTATAATCACATCCGTGACCAGCACCACCGAAATCGACGACACCCCCGCTTTTGGCGACAGAGTCCCCGGAATGGCGAGCCCCGTGTTTGACGAGCGCGCGGTGCGCGCTTCGGCGGGGATCCTCTTCCTCGTCGGGTTCTTCGGCTGGATGACGGCGCTCTACACCGGAAACTTTCAACCTCTCCGGGCGTTCGGAGCTCTCTTCTTGATTGAGATGCTGATGCGCCTCACCGTGAGCCACAGGTTCGCCCCGGCCATGGCACTCGGATCACTCATCGTGCGCTGGCAACGACCCGAATGGGTGAGTGCCACACAAAAGCGCTTCGCCTGGACTCTTGGCTTTGGCATCGCGTTTATTGGCTGCTTGGGATTTGGCTGGTTGGGCTTCCCCGGAATCTGGATGCTCGTTCTATGCGGGCTGTGTCTGAGCCTGCTATTCCTCGAGGCTGCAATGGGCATCTGTGTGGGTTGCGAACTCCAGCGAGTGTTCTCAAAGACTCCACCGGAAATGTGCCCCGGAGACCGCTGCACTTATACCCCCGCCGATCGGCTCAAAGAGCCGGCCGCTTAGTTCCCTAGAGCTGGTTGCGAATCGCCCACAGCTCAGGGAATGAGGGGTGGAAAAGGGTCGAGCGCAAATAGTCCACCCCGCTCGAACCCCCCGTGCCAGGTTTCTTGCCAATCGTGCGGTGCACCATCATCACGTGGCGATAGCGCCACTCCGCCAAACCCTCGTCCACATCGACAAGCGCCTCGGCGACCATTCGAGCCTCCGGGTCGGAGTGATACATCTGCACGAGTGCCTGCTCGAGCCCCTCCGCGCCCTCCCACGGCGTGGTCACGTCCCGCTCGAGAACCTCGGTAGGAATCGCGTGTCCGTGGGATGCAAAATAACGCAGGGCGGAATCCCACAGGCTAGGCCTCGCCATTGCGGCCTCGGTGCGCTCTCGCCCGCGAGAGCCCGGCTTGAGGTGTTCGGCCATCTTCATCCCCGAGCCCTCCGCGGCGTCAGAGCCAGCCCGGTCGCGCCGTCCGAGGACCGCTTCGAGTTCACGGAACTGCGCGGACTGGAACCCGCTCGCGGAGGACAGTCGAGCGCGGAACGACTTGAACTGAATCGGAGTCATGGTCTCCAAGACATCCACCTGCGCCACGCAGGTCTTCATAATGGTGCGCACTCTGCCGATCAACGCAAGGCTTCGATGGGTGTCGCCCTGCTCGAGGCTCGACTGGAGCGCCTGCATTTCATGGAGAATCTGCTGAAACCACAGCTCATAGACCTGGTGGATCGTGATGAAGAGCAGCTCATCGTGTTCAGGCCCATCGGAGAGCGGCTGCTGCAGTTGAAGGAGCTCATCGACCTTGAGATAGCTCTGGTAGGTGACGTGCTTGTCGTGTGAACTCATGTGACGCGGCTCCCCTCAGCTGTGACCTCGCGGTAGGCGCCACTCTCGACCAGGTCACGCAAACGCCGCAACCCCTCCCAGGCTTCGGTATAGGTGGTCGCTAGCGGTGAGATGGCAAGCCGGATTGAGTCAGGCTCCCGGTAGTCGGGGATGACTTTGGAGTGAACTCGCATGGCGAGCGCAATGTGTTTGGCGTCTGGGTGGCTGATAGAGATGTGCCCTCCACGCCAATGGGAGTCCCTTGGGGTCATCAGCTCAAACCCAAGAGGTGCCAACCACTGGTCAAAAAGGTCAACCATCATGGTCGTACCCGCTCGAGCCTTCTGCTCGATCACCGCAATTCCCGCCTCGTTCACCATCTCAAGGCCTGACTGGACGGCCCTGATGCCAATAATCGAGGGGCTTGCCACTTGGAACCCTCTGATGGTGTCGATGCGCTCAAAATTGGGCCCCATCGCAAACTGGTCAGCCTGCGCGAACCACCCCTGAATGGGCACCTGCAACTGCGATTGGAGCTCGGAGCGCACAAACAACCAGGCGGGTGAACCCGGGCCAGAGTTCAAATACTTATACGTGCAGCCCACCGCAAGATCAACACCGTTCTCGTCAAAGGCGAGGTCGATTGACCCCACCGCATGGGAACAGTCCCAAATGACGGGGATTCTCCGCGAGCGGGCGAGGTCATTGATGGCTTTGATGTCGGGCCTGGCTCCCGAGCGGTAGTTGATGGCCTGAAGTGTGACGAAAGCGACATCATCAGCGAGGAAAGGCTCGATGAGCTCGGGGGTCAACCGCTCGAACTCCGTGTCAACGCTGACCGCCCCCGGCCCGCCACTGCCGTCCACGTCGAGTGTGATGAGGTTCAGACCCCACTGCTGGGCGATTCCTTGCACGATGTAGCGGTCGGTGGGGAAGTTGGCCGAGTCGACAAGGATGGTCTTCTTGCCGGGCCTCGAGTCCACCACGGCCCGGCAGAGCTGGTAGAGGTTGACCGACGTCGTATCGGCAACGAGGGTCTGCCCCGGCCCGGTGCCAAGAACAGCCTCGGCGAGGAGATCGCCAGCTCGTTCGGCTTCATCGATCCAGTGGCTCCAACCGCCAACCAGTTCAGTGCCCCACTCGTCGGTGAGGAACGACTCAATTGAGGCTTTGGTCGTTAAGGGGAGTCGACCGAGAGAGTTTCCATCGAGGTAGCAGACCTCGGCATCGGCAACGTAGAAGCGTGAGGGGAAATCCCTCAGCGGGTCGGCCTCGTCAAGGATGCGGGGGTGTTCGGGGTGTGTGACGTCGTCGGCACTCATCCGACCAGGTTAGACCTATCCGAACTTGCCGGAAACGTAATCCTC
>JAYODB010000050.1:0-6700 GCA_038106075.1 Cellulomonadaceae bacterium
TCGACGAGCCCGTCACGGAGCTCTTGAAGTTCTTGTTGGAATAGCTCGCGCATGGCGCTCCCTACATCGTTATCTGCTGGTCACGGGCTCCCCACACTGTTTCGCAGGTAGGTAAACGGACAGTGAGGACTTCGTGAACACTTGCTGTTTCCTGCCCAGTCTACGCTCCGACATTGCCTGAGGCCCGGAGAAGACGATTACCCTCTAGGCATGGAGTTGCTCACCACCTGGCCTTACAGCGGACTGCTGGGTTTTGTGCTGGGCGCTCTCCTCATTGGAGTGGTGTGGATGGTCCGCCACCCGTGGAATGCATCGGGTGGAATCGACCGGGAGGTCGTCCCTGACGGCCTCGACACCGCACTGGAAGTCATCGGCGCGAATGGTTTAGTACTCGATCAAAACAACCAGGTCCTCCGTGCCTCCCGTGCTGCCGTGAAACTCGGCATCGTCGAGGACCGTGAGGTCGCGATCGACCAAATCAAAGACCTCATCGCTCGCGCCAAGCTCAAGGGCTCCATCGTCCAAGAGGAGTTCGAACTCACCCGCGGTGACGGCAATGTGCTGCACCTGATGGTTCGTGTCGCGCCACTGGGTTCAAAGTTCACCCTGCTCGTCGCCGATGACCGCACCGACATTTACCGCATCGACAACGTCCGACGTGACTTTATTGCCAACATTTCTCACGAACTCAAAACCCCTATCGGTGCGGTGTCGTTGCTCGCAGAGACCCTCTCCATGTCGGCGGATGACCCGGCTCAGGTGAGAAAGTTCGCCGCGAGCTTGGAGCGGGAAGCCGCCCGGCTGGCCGAGCTCACGGGCGACATCATTGAGCTCTCAAAACTCCAATCACTCGGTGGCCCAGAGGCCAACTCACGGGTCTCCATCGACGAGGTCGTGAACGAGGCGGTTGACGCCAACCGGGTTGCCGCCGAATCGGCCGGGGTAGAGCTTTTGGTCAACGCTAAGTCAGGCGCCGTGGTGAAGGGCGATAAGAGTTCGTTGGTGAACGCCGTACACAACCTGGTGCGAAACGCCATCAACTACTCGAATGCACCCGACCGTGTCGGTGTGGGCGTGGTGGTTCGCGACGGCCGTGTAGAAATCTCCGTCACCGATCAGGGCGTTGGTATTCCCGCCGGGGAGCTAGGGCGCATTTTTGAGCGCTTCTACCGTGGCGACCCCGCCCGAACGAGAGAAAAGGGCGGTTCGGGCTTGGGCCTGAGCATCGTGAAACACGTCGTGCAGAACCACCGCGGTGAGGTTCGGGTGTGGTCACACCCCGGCCGGGGATCAACCTTCACCATCAAACTCGACACGGTGGAGCCAGAGGACACGCAGACCAAGCCGACTCAAATTCCTACCGTGGTTCCTTCGGCGGCCAAGCGGGCGTCGAAGAGCCGCCCCGCTCAATACATCGCGACAAGCCCTGACGCTGAGCCCGTGACAGAAGAAATCACCATTACCCAAGGGCACGCATGAGCACGATTCTTGTAGTTGAAGACGAGCGCTCGCTTCGCGAACCACTCGAATACCTCCTTCAGCACGAAGGCTATGACGTCATCAGCGTCGACAACGGCACCGATGCCGTTCCTCACGCCACCTCGGGCCACGTCGACTTGGTCTTGTTGGACTTGATGCTTCCTGGAATGCCGGGAACGGAAGTGTGCCGCGAGGTTCGCACCCGCTCGAGTGTGCCCATCATCATGCTCACGGCTAAAGACAGCGAAGTCGATATCGTCGTCGGACTCGAGCTCGGTGCTGACGACTACATCACCAAGCCCTATTCGACGAGGGAGCTTCTCGCCCGTATTCGTGCGGTTCTTCGGCGAAAGAGTTCCGATGATACTGCTGATGACTCGGTTCTTGAGTTTCATGGGATTCGGCTCGATAGTGAACGCCACCACGTGACGGTTGGCGGCGAATCCGTGTCGCTCCCGCTCAAAGAATTCGAATTGCTCGAGCTCTTGATGGTGAACGCGGGACGGGTTCTCACCCGCGGTCAAATCATTGACCGGGTGTGGGGCTCAGACTATTTCGGGGATACGAAGACCCTTGACGTGCACATCAAGAGATTGCGCTCAAAAATCGAGAAGGTTCCCTCAGAGCCCTCGATTATCGTGACCGTTCGGGGCTTGGGCTACCGCTTCGAAGCTTAGGGAACGAGCAGCTCGTATTCGGCGAGGGTGCCATCGAGCACCGGAACGTTAAGCTGCTCGCCTTGCACGTCGCCGTGTTGGAAGTAGACGGGGAAGAGCGCCCCCGCAATCAGATTGTCGTCTTCGACGACGAGCTGGTTGTCGAGAGATGTGCCCACCTGGGTGAGTTCGGGCAGGGCGGGAAGCATGAGAGTTGCGGTCTGCCGGCTCTCACCCTCACCAAACTGCACCACGAGCTCGGTGTCGTTGCCTGAGGAGTTCACGACCGTCATTACCAGGTTCGCCTCGCCGCCGTCCGAGGTGACGAGGAGAACATTACGAATTGCCACGTCCTCGAGGGTGGCGCCGACACCGTCGGAGGGGTCGTAGGGCTCGAGGTTCGCGATTTCAGCGGTGAAGGTGCAGCCGGAAAGAAGAGCTGCCACGAGAGAGCCGATGGTGAGCGTGTGAGCGAGTCGATTGCGCACGATGAGTGAGTGCCTTCCGGAGCAAACACCGCTGGGGTGTGGGTTCAATACCTCTAGCCTACTCGACCAGGTGTGCCCTCCCATCGGCTTGAGGGAGCCGAATCGTAGCAGGGGTGCTGTGATAAACTGGGGATTTGTCGAAGGGACGCCTTAATGCAGTTTGAAGTCGGAGAAACCGTCGTTTACCCCCACCACGGTGCCGCCACCATCACAGAGGTCAAGCAGCGCACCATCAAAGGCGAAAAGAAGCTCTATTTGAAGCTCAACGTCAAGCAGGGCGACCTCACCATTGAGGTTCCCGCCGAAAACGTTGACCTCGTGGGTGTGCGTGATGTGATAGGCCGAGAAGGTGTGAACCAGGTGTTTGACGTGCTCCGCCAGCCCTTCGTCGAAGAGCCCACCAACTGGTCGCGCCGTTACAAGGCCAACCTCGAAAAGCTCGCCTCTGGTGACGTCATCAAGGTGTCCGAAGTGGTGCGCGACTTGTGGCGACGCGATCAAGACCGCGGACTTTCCGCCGGTGAAAAGCGCATGCTCGCCAAGGCTCGACAGATTTTGATTTCTGAGCTCGCCCTCGCCGAGAAGACCGACGAAGAAAAAGCGTCACAGACCCTCGACGAAGTCCTCGCCTCCTAGTAGGAACCCACTGCGGTGACCCTCTCGGTGATTGTGGTCGCCGCTGGTAGCGGCGAGAGGCTCGGTTCGGCTCGCCCGAAAGCCTTTGTCGACCTGGCGGGCTTGACTCTCTTGGAGAGAAGCCTCGGGCCTATTGTCGATTTGGACTCCGTCGATCAGGTCGTGGTGGTCGCCCCGTCGGGTTGGGTTGAGCCGGCCCAACAGCTCGCTGCGCACGTTCTTGGTGATGCGATCGCCCTCGAGGTGGTGGAGGGTGGCGCCACCCGAACGGACAGCGTTCGTCGTGGACTCGAGAGTGTCGATGATTCTGCCTCTATCGTTCTCATTCACGACGCGGCCCGGTGTATGACGCCACGAGAGGTTTTCGAGAGGGTGATTGCCGCCATCGAGGAGGGCGCGCAGGGAGTGATTCCCACCCTCGACGTGGTGGACACGATGGTGCCTCGCGATCGGGACACTGGTGTGACCCACGCCGCCCTTGACCGAGATGGCCTCGCCATCACTCAAACTCCTCAAGGCTTCAACGCGGGGGCATTGCGGGAGGCATACGCCACATTCGATGGCGATGCCACCGACGACGCTGAAGTGCTCCGCCACGCTGGGCTCGATGTTGTCTCTGTTGAAGGTCACCGAGACAGCGTCAAAATCACTTACCCCGACGACCTCGATGCACTCCACGCTGTCGTGGTTGGTGCGCCGAACTTGCGCATCGGGGTCGGGGTTGACGCGCACCGTTTTGAGACCGGAACCTCAATGGTCGTTGCCGGACGAGTGTTTGAGAGCTCCCAGGGACTCTCGGGACACAGCGACGGTGACGTGGTCCTCCACGCCATCACCGACGCCCTCCTCGGCGCAGCCGGTTTGGGTGACTTGGGGACGCATTTTGGCACGAGCAGGCCAGAATTCGCAGGGGCGCCGTCGCCTGTGTTCCTCGACAAGACGCTGGAGATGTTGGAGCAGCGAGGCTATCGACCACAATCCGTGTCGGTCCAATACATCGGAAACGAGCCTCGTTTGGGTGCCGTGCGGGGCGAGCTCAGTGACGCACTGACGGCCCTAGTCGGTGCCCCGGTTCACCTCTCCGCCACCACCACCGACGGCATGGGGCTCACCGGCAACGGTGAGGGTGCTGCCGCGATCGCTCAGGCGCTTGTGGTGCGCCACGAAAGCTCTGCGGAACCAGGCAAGTAGCATGAATGGGTGTCGGTAAGGCTCTATGACTCCCTTCAACAGGCAGTAGTCGACTTCACCCCCCTGACAAAGGGGCAAGTATCGATGTACGTCTGTGGGCCGACTGTGCAATCTCAGCCCCACGTAGGCCACTTGCGGAGCGCCCTGGTCTATGACCTGTGGTGGCGGTGGCTCGAACACCGCGGATACTCCGTCACGATGGTGCGAAACGTCACCGACATCGACGACAAGATTCTCGAAAAGTCAGCCGAATCAGGGGAAGCCTGGTGGCAGTTGGCCGCGCGGGTCGAGCACGAATTTCACCTCGCCTCAGACGCGCTGCGGATTCGCAGGCCCGCAATCGAGCCTCGAGCAACGGGCGATATTCCCGCGATGGTCTCCCTGATCGAGCGACTCATCGACCGCGGCCACGCCTACACCGCAGACGATGGGTCGGGAGACGTGTATTTCGACGTCTCATCATGGAAGCACTACGGCAAACTGACTCGACAAAAACCCGAGGACATGGTGTCGGCCGAGTCGGGTGGTGCGAAGCGGGCCCCACACGACTTTGCCTTGTGGAAGGGGCACAAAGCCTCTGAGCCCGAGACCGCGTCTTGGCCCGCGCCCTGGGGGGCGGGACGACCAGGTTGGCACCTCGAATGCTCGGCAATGTCTGCGCGCTACTTGGGGGCGGAATTCGATATCCACGGGGGCGGACTCGACTTGCGCTTCCCCCACCACGAAAACGAAATCGCCCAGTCGCGCGCGGCGGGTGACTCGTTTGCCCGACACTGGCTACATAGTGCCCTCGTCTTGGTCTCTGGCCAAAAGATGTCGAAGTCTCTCGGAAACAGCATCTACGCGAGCGATTGGCTAGCCTCGGCGCGACCCATCGTCATCCGATACGCCCTCACCACGGCCCACTATCGCTCTGACATTGACGTGCACGAAGGTTTTCTCACCGAAGCGGGTGCCGCCTTCGGCCGAATCGAAGCGTTCTTGCAGCGCACCTCCCGACTCGAGAAGGTGTCCTCTTCGATACCCGAGTCGTTCTCAGTGGCGATGGATGACGACTTGGGAATCCCGGACGCGCTCGCGGTGCTGCACGACACGGTTCGTGGCGGTAATCAGGCCTTTGACCACAAAGATCTCTCCTCCGCAGCGACTGCCCGCGCCGAGGTCGTTGCCATGGTCAATGTGCTGGGCCTCAACCCGGAAGCAGCAGAATGGGCCGATCAGGCCGACAGCGGGACAGAGGGGGCTCTAGATAGGGTTGTCCAGCATCTGATTCGAGTGAGAGACGAGGCGAGAGAGGCCAAAAACTTCGCCGTAGCAGACGTCATCCGTGATGCGTTGAGCGAATCGGGTATCGAGGTGGTCGACACCGACGCAGGCCCAGGGTGGAGTATTCGTGGCTAAGAAGAGTTCGGGTAAGCGCCCCGGTACCGGAGGACACGGGCGAAAGGCGCTCGAGGGCAAAGGCCCCACCCCGAAGGCATCCGAGCGTCACTGGTACAAAGACAAGCAACGCCGCCCAGCACGGTCAACAGCGGGGCCAAAGCCTGCGAGGCGAACCACTCAAGACGCGACAAGCGAAACTCACGTGGTGTGTGGCAAGAACCCCGTCGTGGAGGCACTGAGGGCGAAGATCCCCGTCAGCCAGATCACCCTGCAGGCCCGTATGGATCGAGACGCCCGCGTCAACGAGATTCTGCAGCTCGCCCAAAAGCGCTCGATTCCTGTGATGGAAGCGACGAAGCCCGAGCTCGACCGGCTCGCCGGAGTCGATGTCGTTCACCAGGGGGTCGTGTTGAGTGTGCCGCCCTATCGATACCAGGAGCCACTCGACCTCGCCGAGAAGGCACTCGATCGAGGCTCCGCTCTCCTCGTCGCCGCGGACGGGGTCACCGACCCGAGAAACCTCGGAGCGATTATCCGCTCGGCGGCAGCTTTCGGGGGTCACGGCGTGATCGTTCCCAAGCGTCGGAGTGTGGGAGTGACCCCAGCTGTGTGGAAGACCTCGGCAGGGCAGTTGAGCTACGCGCCCGTCGCGCTCGCAACGAACCTCACCAACACGCTCAAAGCTCTCAAAGAACGGGGCTACTTCGTCGTCGGGCTCGCAGGCGATACCAGCCAGTCGCTCCCCGAAGCACAACTTGGTGATGTGCCCGTTGTGTTGGTTGTGGGTGCGGAGGGTGCTGGTTTGTCCCGTCTCGTGCGTGAGACCTGCGACATGGTGGTGTCGATTCCGCTTGATCCGCGTACGGA
>JAYODB010000051.1:0-6597 GCA_038106075.1 Cellulomonadaceae bacterium
CCATCTCGTCAAGAAGCTCGCACCGTTACGCTGAGGGAGTGGCAATCCCTCCCCATTCCCTTTCTCGTGACGCTCGATTGAGCGACGCGGACGCTGCGTTGTTGCAGCAGGTGATTGGGGAAGGTCAGCTGCTCGCTGACCTCGCTTTCGCCGATATCGTTTTTTGGACGAGGCTCGCTGACGGCTCGTTTGTGGCAACCGCTCACCTCAGGCCCTCTAGTTCGGCCACTTTGTTTTACCGCGACGTCGTCGGCACTACTCCCCGTTCAGAGTGGCGCGGGCTCATTGAGCGCGCCTATGACACGAAAGTGATTGTCGATTCGAGTCACCCCGACTGGTTCGAGCAGACTCCCGCACGAACTCGAGCGGTCCCGGTCTGCCGTCGCGACCGCGTTCACGGTGCCGGGGTGTCGGGTGCGCCGGTCGCGGTGATTACTCGCCACTCAAATCTGAGTGAGTCGCGCATGCCCTCTCGGTTGGAATTGACCTTTAACGAATGCGCCAATGACCTGTTTCGAATGATCGCAGAAGGGTCCTTTCCTGACCCGGAAACCCCTACGGCGCCCGCCCGCGGCGCACCCCGAGCGTCCGACGGTCTGATTCGTCTCGACCGGGGTGGACGAGTCGTCTTTGCCAGCCCCAACGCTCTCTCGGCTTTCGGCCGGCTGGGATTTAATCAAGAACTCGAGGGTCGACTGTTGTCGGGAGTGACGACCTCACTGTTGTCTGGTCGATTGATTGTCGATGAGTCTCTTCCGCTTGTCGTGAGTGGCCGAGCGCCGTGGCGAAGCGACGTGGAAGCATCCGGCGTCACGGTGACGCTCAGGGCGATTCCGCTCAAGGCCGCAGGGGAGCGCACCGGGGCACTCGTTCTTTCTCGCGATGTGACGGTGTTGCGTCGCCAGGAGCGTGAGCTGATCACGAAGGACGCCACGATTCGTGAAATTCACCACCGAGTGAAGAACAACCTTCAAACGGTGGCCTCCCTCCTACGCATCCAGTCGCGTCGGACGAGCGATGAGAATGCGCGAGATGCCCTTAACCAGGCGATGAGACGGGTGGCTGCGATTGCCGTTGTTCACGACACCCTCTCCGAGGGGCTGAGCCAGAACGTCGACTTTGATGAGGTATTCGACCGGGTGATGATGCTCGCAGCCGAGGTGGCCTCGGGCACCAACCAGGTGATCAAACCCCAACTCAAAGGCCGTTTTGGCATCTTGCCGAGCGAATACGCGACCCCCCTTGCCCTGGCCCTTACCGAATTGGTCACCAACGCGGTTGAACACGGGCTTCGGGGTCGAGAGCAGGGCGAAGTAAACATTACGGCGACCCGCAGCCCCGACCGGCTCCAGGTCATTGTCGCCGATAACGGCGGCGGGTTACCCGAAGGACGAGTTGGCGAGGGCCTGGGAACACAGATCGTGCGCACGCTGGTCGAGGGTGAGCTCAGCGGCACCATCGAATGGCGCTCTACTGCGGGCGCGAGTACCGAGGTGGAAGTGAATGTCCCGCTTCAATACCTCGAAGAACAGCCGATGACGGCTGCGATTCCGCTGGTCTAGGAGGCGCGACGGGCGCGAGCAGCGCGACGCTTGAGAGCGCGACGCTCGTCTTCGCTCAAGCCACCCCACACGCCAGAGTCCTGGTTGGTGTCGAGCGCATACTGCAGGCAGTATTCGGTCACCGGGCAGGTGGAGCAGACGGCCTTGGCCTGGTCGATTTGCTCGACGGCGGGGCCGGTGTTGCCGACAGGGAAAAACAGTTCGGGGTCGACGGTGAGGCAGGCTGCTCGGTCGCGCCAGTCCATGAGTGCTCCTTGTGTTGGGGTTGCGAATATCGCGGGGTCTTGTGGGGGTGAGGTGACACGCAATCAGGCGCCCATTCTCAGGCTGATGGAGTTCTGATCTCGCCCACTGCGGTGTGAACGTCACGACAACCAGACGTTAGAATCCCACATTCAGGGGTCTCAATCAAGGGTTGAAGGATAAATTGTGGCAAGAAGTTCAGAAAACTCTCAGGTAGGCATCCGCGTGCTGGTTGGCATCAACGCTCTGGAAACCCTTGCGCTCGCGGGCTTTGCCGCCCTGCTCATCGTCGAATTGTTCATCGCCACCCCCGACTCCATGGCCTCAGCGGTATTCCTCGCGGCGATGGTGCTCGCTGCCGCTGTGGCACTGGGTTTCATCACGAAAGGCTTGTGGCAGGGAAAAACCTCTGCCCGGAGTGCGTCGTTGACCTGGCAGGTGCTTCAAGGAGCAATAGGTCTCGCGAGCGGGGAGGGGATTTTCGCGCGCTACGACCTGGCGCTCGTGATTGGACTACCTGCTGTGATTGCGATCGGCCTGATTTTGTTTAACCGAAGCCTTCGCGACCACTTCGACTCTTAGTCGAGCCCGAGCTTCTTCCGAAGGCTCTCCACGTGTCCCGTGGCCTTCACGTTGTAGAGCGCGTGCTCAATCTTTCCGTCCTCGTCGATCACAAAGGTTGAGCGGATCACACCCTGAACTTTCTTCCCATACATCGACTTCTCACCGAAAGCGCCATAGGCGTAGTGAACGCTGAGGTCTTTGTCAGACAGAAGCGGGAAGCCGAGGTTCTCCTCCGCAGCGAACTTCACGAGAGCGGGGGTGTCGTCCTTCGACACTCCAAGCACGACGTAGCCAGCGCCTTGAAGCGACGCCATGTTGTCGCGGAAGTCACACGCCTGGGTCGTGCAGCCAGGTGTCGAGGCGGCGGGGTAGAAGTAGAGGATTACTTTCTTGCCCGAAAAGTCGGAAAGTGAGAGGGTGTTGCCGTCTTTGTCAGAGAGTGAAAATCCGGGGGCGGCGGCGCCTGCTTCGAGCGTGGTGGTCATGAGGACTCCTGGTTCAGAGGGTGGCTGAATGCGATTGAGACTAGGGGAGCAAACTGACTGATTGCCGAGTCCACAAGAATTTTGACGCGATAGCCGAGGTGCTACGCTGGGCACCTGGCCTTGCGCCACATCCGCACCTCTAGCTCAATTGGCAGAGCAACTGACTCTTAATCAGTGGGTTCCGGGTTCGAGTCCCGGGGGGTGTACCACTATTTCGTTGGGGTTCCGGGCTTGTAGGTGAGCCAGTAAATATAGGCCGAGCCCACTGCGGCGATTACAACCCAGAGCCAAACACTAGACATGACAAACTCAGTTGCGAGGGCTCCAGTAATCATTCCAAGAGCTAGCACCGCAATTTTGATGATTGAGTGTTGCCACCACGTGTAGGTGTAATTTCGAAAGAATTTCATAGTCGTAGGCTATCTGAGTCCCAGAGGTTTAGCTCCTAGCAAGCCGGTACCAAATTCGAGAGCTTCCGGGTTCGTGCCTGGCAATAGGTCAGTCCCCGTGCCGTTCCTCCTGTATTGAGTTGCCGCCGTCTACGACGACGGTTTGGCCCGTGATGTAGCTTGCCGACGGACTTGAAAGCCACGCTATTGCGGAAGCTATTTCCTCCGGCTTACCGGAACGCTTGAGCGGAGTCGCTTGCCCATTCAGTCGCTCTGAAGTGGTTTGTGAATCGGTTTCAATCCAACCCGGAGCTACCGAGTTGACCGTGATTTGTTCAGACGCGAAGTCTAATGCGAGCGATTTGGTCAGCCCTAATAAAGCGGCTTTCGCTGCTGCATAAGACACCTCTCCCTTCATAGCCATTAGGGGGCCAGTGACGCTCGAAACAAAAACAATCCGGGATGGTGCGTTCTTGCGCAATTCTGGCAATAGTGCCTTGGTGAGTCCAAAACTCGAGGTCAGGTTCCGCTCGATTGCCCGCCGGAATCCAGTTATCGATGTACCCAATATGCCGCTGGCTTCTCCGAGCTCGGAGGCTGAGGAAGAGACGCTGGTCATGCCAGCGTTGTTGACCAGGATGCGCAGGGGGTGGGTCAAATTTCTTGAAGCGGCAAGGACTGCCTCAACGCCTTCTTCAGTTGTCAAATCTGCCGCAACAGCCTCAGATCGAAAGCCTCGGGAATTTAGTTCGTCCCGCCGTTCGAAGATCCTTCTGCTCAGTCCGGTTAGCAGGACCTGAGCGCCGAGTTCAGAAAACAGTTTTGCAGTTGCAAAACCAATTCCGTTAGAGCTCCCCGCCCCGCTGACGATCGCGCCTTGGCCCGCTAGTGAAAAGGATGAGTGCACTTTTGAAGCTTAAGTCAATTGCTGGCAGCCACTAGTAAACGGTGCCTTAGATGTCAGTAAATATGTCAGTAATACTGGCGGTCACCCTGACACAGCGTGACACACTCTGACGCAGTTGCTTCCCACTAGACTATTGAAAAACCGCGTGTTTAGTGGGTTTGGCGACTGACTCTTAATCAGGGGGCCTGCCTGTATTTTTGAGGTATGAGATCTGGCGAATCCGGCAAAATCTGCGAACTTTGCCTGGATTACGTCACTTTTTGTTGGTGTCCCATTGAGAGCCCAATTTGCACTCAGTGCGGAAATGTTTGGGACGAGTGCCCTTGTGAGGAGAAACCTTCGCGGGCGGAACATTGAGGATCCTGAAACCACGCTTCTCATTCCACAAAATCGAAGTCATCGGGAAATACCTGGATGTTGTTCGCAACAGTTTCTGGCCAAAGATTCAGGTAGTAGCGCAGTATCTCTGATGCTACGTGGGAATCAGTCAGTGCGTCGTGGGGGCCCCTTCCAGGCTTTGAAAGTGGATCTACCCCGAGTTTTGCTGCGATGGAACGCTGCCTCCGATTAGGAATCCCTTCAACGAGGTGAGCCAGGCGCAAGGTGTCAAACACGGGAAAAGGGGTCAAATCACTTAGTTTGTTGACGGCTTCAAGCTCTATGGATAAGAATTCCAGGTCGAAGCTGGCGTTGTGAGCGACAACGATTCGGGAATCAAATCTTTCCCGAATTATCGGCCACAAATCCGGGAAGGCTGGTGAAGACGAGACCTCTTCATCGCTGATTCCATGAATTTCTGTTGCAGCCATAGGACGCGGCGGTTTCACAAAAGAGCACCAGTCACTTTGGAATTGCCCCTCCTTAGAAAGAAGCACTGTAGCTACCTGTACAACGCGATCGCCATCTTCAGGTTTTAGCCCAGTGGTTTCAAAATCGAAAACGGCAAAACCCCTGTACTGCGAGAAAAGACCCTTACTCATCGCAGGATTGGCGGGCCGCTATAGATTACAACTTCGCAATCGTCATAAGCCTGTAGAAGGTTTTCCAGCAGGGCGTCACCCTTGGAACAAAGTGCAATAGATCGGACAGACTTTGGATTAAGTAGCCGCAGGAGGTCTCGGGAAAACACGCATTGTCCCAGCAGATACATTCCGAGCCGTGAATTCTTTGTCTGTATCGCGATGACATCATTTATTTTCAATGTCAAAAGTTCGTTCTCGACTAATGCGTGAGTCTTCACCGAGAACAATCAATCCATCCAGAAAACGAGGCGAAATACCCGGCGCTGATTTCACGACTTGGAATTCTTCAATGAGAAGGCCACCGGTTTGCTCCCAAAACCAGCGCGTCATGGGCGTTTCTTTCTTACTCATCAACTTCTCCTCATTCCCTCGTCCCAAACATTATTGAACGAACAACCGACAGTGACGAGCTGAGACGCTAGTCAGCCAATAGGTCAGCCAAAGTGCTGGTCTGGCTGACATTTCCTGACACTTGCTGACACAGGAAAACCCCGTAATGTGGGGGAAAACCATTCATTTGAGCGGTTTGGAACACATCTCTTAATCAGTGGGTTCCGGGTTCGAGTCCCGGGGGGTGTACCAAGCTGGGTTACCGTGCATCCGCTTTTTCTTTGGATTCTCATAGGGTTTGTACACCTTCGTCATAGTGGTCTCATACGGATCGCTTTGTTACGGTTGGAAGTATTCAACGCATGAGAAACACGATGATTGCTAAGAAGAGTTTGGTTGCCCTGGGTTTGAGTGGAGCGCTTGTTGCGGCTCCAAGCCTCGCCTACGCGGATGAGACTTCTGACGCGCTGGTAGACACCACGTTGGAAATCATTGACGCGCCTGAGCTTTCGGCCGCCCTTTTGGAGGCACTGACGCCTCTAGTGGAAGAAGCGGTAGAGCTTGAGGTTGTTGCTCCCGAGATTGTTGATCAGATTGAAGTCTCGGACGGAGTGGATGTTTCGCTGGTCATCGAGGAAAACCTCGAGGAACAGAAATCGATTTGGGAATTCTCCGGTGAAACCTGGTCTGGCGCGTATGCAGATGTTGCGCCCCTCTATATCCAATGTCGAGCCGAAGGCTCAGACACTGACTGCCTCTCAGTTCTCGGCGCTGAAATGGCATTGACCGTGGCGGATTCGGTCACCCAGCCTGAATTCAGCGTTGAAGCGTCAGAGAAACTCGAGGAGAAACTTGGCTCTCGGATAACTCATTACTACGAAAAGCTTGATCAGCGGGTCGCTAAGGCAGTCGCAAAGCTTGAGTCGTTGGACCCCGACGATCCCAACTATTCAGAGAAAGTAGCGAAAACTCTCGAAAATCTTGACGACAAAGTAGCCAAGCTCGAAGCCCGACTGATTGACAAGGCCGAAAAGCTCAACGAAAAGGCTGTCAAGGAAGCCGAGAAGGCCGAGGAAAAGGCTGTCAAGGAAGCCG
>JAYODB010000052.1:0-6376 GCA_038106075.1 Cellulomonadaceae bacterium
CGCCAGAACCCGAGAGGTATTTCTCTTGGTAGCTATAGAGCCCCGTCGACTCGTCTCCGCGCAGAGGCTTTTCTAGGTCAGTCAGTTCAAGTTCGGGGAAGGTCCGGAAAGAAATATTCAGGTCCACGATGCCCTTGCGATAGGGCTCAATAACGGCGCCATTCTTCAAGTGTGGGCTCGACGACATGAGCGCCCGGGCGGTCGCTACATCGTCGACGATTTCGATTCCAATCGACGAACCGCCGAAGCGGGGCTTGACGATGTAGGGGCCGGGGAAGGCAGGTTCCGATTCGAGGCTCAGGTGCTCACGTGGCAGCGACGCGATGCCGGCATTGATCATCAGGCCCGCGAAGGCAAGCTTGTCCATTCCGACTGCGCCGGCATAGAGCGAGGAGCCCGTGGCGGGAATCTCGAGCAGTTCGAACAGGGCCGCGGCGCCGCCGCCTTCACCCATTCCTCCGTGGAAGCACAGCAGAGCTGCAGAAAAATCGAGCGCCTTGCTGGAGAGTCCCTTTTTTTGGAACAACCCCGGGCGGTCTCCTAAGCGAACCTCGAGCTCGACCGATTTCGCGGGAGCGCCCTCGAGGTAGTCCTTGGCTTCGGTTCCGGAAGGAACGGCGAACCACGCGCCAGAGGGGGCGAGATAGATTGCGGTGACGTCGTGTCCGGCGTCGGCGAGGACACGCTCAGCCTGCAAGCCGGTGAGGATGGAGATTTCGTGCTCGGGACTAGGCCCTCCAAAGACGACGGCCCAGGTTCCCGAATCACTCATTGATGGACCCCCCTATCCCGCACCCAACCCTTAGGGATAGTGGTCGGGTAAATCGTTCTCATAGAGGATAACGTCGCCACTGCGCGCGACCTGGTTTACCGCGCCCACCGCGTCGTCGCGGGTGAGGAAGAGAGTGACTCCTGAACCGCCGCCATCGATGAGGGCTTTTCGGTTGGTGAGCCCCACCGCGTAGAGGGCGCCTCCAACCTCGTTCACCTGCTGAGCGAGCTCGCGGTTCCGCTGATATTGCAGGGTGCCAAGCTCCACCATCCCTGGGGTGACCACATAGAGCGAACCTCCCCTTTCCTTGGCGAGCTCGGCCGCCGATTCGATGGCCCGCTCGGCTCCTGGGGGGTTCGAGTTGTAGGTGTCGTCGACGATGGCGACGCCGCGGTCGGTTTCGGTCAGCTCGGAGCGGTGTGAGGCCACCGGCAGGAACTGCAGTTGAGACAGCGCCATGTCCTGGGGCACGTCCAGCGCCCAGGCGATACCGAGCGCTACGGCGATGTTGATTCCGTGGCCAAAGAGGGGAATCGGAATCGCCGTGGGTTCCACCTGAGGGCCGTATCGAACAGTCCCCGACTCCGGGTCGATGGACACATCGGCTTCCTTACCCAAGGCACTCACACTCACCACAATGGTTCCGCGCGAGCGGCAGGTGTCGCCCAGCGCTTCAAGCTCTGGCTGGTCAACGGGCAAGACGACGACTGACGCGTTCTCGGTGATTTCTGACTTCGCGCGGAGGATGGCCTCGTGGGACCCCAGGCGCTCAAAATGCGCTTCACCCACCGTCGTGATCGCGCCGATATACGGCGGAAATGCTTTGCACAACTCCCGAATGCGGCCTTCAGCGTTCATTCCCATTTCGGCGACAAACACGTCAGTGCCGGGGGTGAGTTTGTCATTGATGGAGCGGCTCAGGCCCATCAGGTTGTTGAAGCTCGCCGGGGAAGCCATCACCTGGTATTTCGAGGCGAGGAGGGTCGCGGTATAGCCCTTGGTTGAGGTTTTTCCATACGACCCCGTGATGGCCACAATCTGTGGGTCGACCTTCTTCAATTTCACCTGGGCGTCCACGAGGTAGCGCTTTTGCAGGGCGCGTTCAATCGGCCAGGCGATTCCGAGCGACAGGTCCGTGATGAGGGCTTGGAGCAGAAGCGGCACCAGGGCGCCCGCAGGCCCCATGAACCACACTCCAAACCAGCCCAGTCCAATGAGCAACACGGTGTTGATGACGAGGAGGCGGTAGAGCCGACCGGTCCACGCCATCGGCTTGGTCACACCAAGAATCGGCAGCCGCCACGGCGTCAGCGCGGAAATGAAAGGAGCCGCCGGAATCAACCACACCAGGAGAGGAACCCCGAGCACAGGGGTGAGGTATCCGACCAAAGCGGCGGCAATGGCGAGAACCCACCAGAGAATTCCGAGCGGACGGCGAGCAAACCACAGTCTTTCGATACGGCTTACTTCGCCGGGGAGATACTGAACCCTTTGCGCGACACGTAACCAGCGCAACTGACCTACAACGAGGGCAGCGAGGGCGGAAAGAGCAGTCACGAGGACTACTCCGTCTAAGGCAAAACTCACTGTCGGTTAGCTTCCGTTCTCTCCCGCACGCAATCTCTCGATAGCGTCTCGAAGGTGTCTTACCAGTGTGTCATCGAGCAGGTGTTCTGAGCCGTCAGCGACGGTGAGTCGCCCCCGGGGGATGCGTTCGAGGGCGAGCTTCGCAACCTGCAGTGGCGCCGGACGGTCGAACTCCCCCCACACCAACTCGACTGGCATCGACAGCGCAGCCGCGTCGTCTAAATAGTCCTCACCGACGGTGTGTACCAAGATTTCTCTCATCACCCCCGAGGCCGCTCGGTAGTCGGCGGAACCAAACCGTCGGCGCGCGGATTCCATCTGCTTCTCACTCACCACCCCCATGCCATGGAGCGAGCGAATGAGGGCGTAGCGCCAGTCGGGTCCTTTCGCCTGGTGCAACTTTGTCATCGGCACACCCGTCAAGACGAGGCCCGACACGCGCTCGGGATGCTGAGCCGCCAGCCTGACCGCCACCCGACCGCCAAAAGAGTGTCCGACCAGAATCGGCGGGCGCTGTGGATCCAGGGCGGGCAGCAGCCAATTGGCGTAGTCCGCAGGAACCCACGCTCGCGGCGGGGGTTCAATCGTGCCGAAGCCGGGGAGGTAGACCGAGGCCGCGTTGAATCCCTCGAGCACCCTGTTGAAGTCTGTTGCCGAGCGACCCCATCCGTGCAGGGCGACGACGTCAATCGGACCATCGCCATAGCGTTCAACGATGACGGCGCCGTCAGCGAGGGATCCCAGCACCGGCTATTCGCCTTCCGGTTCGTCGGAGTCGGTCGCTAAGTGGGGGGCGAGCTCGGCCGGGTCGAGGGTGCCCTCGAGCACCTGCCCGACCTGCAACACGATCGGCATCGAGACGCCCTTGGATTTCGCGAGCTCCAAGACGGGGGTCACGGCTTGAAGGCCCTCCGCCGTTTGATTCATCCGACGCACCACGTCTTCGAGTCGGTAGCCCTGGCCCAGCAGGCGGCCCGCGGTGTTGTTTCTCGACAGGGGCGACTCACACGTCGCGATCAGGTCGCCGAGGCCGGCGAGACCCGACATGGTCTGTTCTTCAGCACCGAAGGCGGCGGCGAAGGCGCTGATTTCGGCGAGGCCGCGAGTGATGATGGAGGCTTTGGTGTTCTCGCCGTATCCCACACCATCGGCGATACCGACGGCGACGGCGATTAGGTTTTTGAGCACCCCGCCGAATTCGGTTCCCACCACGTCGTAATTGACGAAGGTCTTGAAGTAGTGGGTGGTGGAGGCTTTCGCCACCGCCGCAGCGGTCTTCTTGTCGCTCGAGGACGCGACGGCCGCCGTCGGCTGTTCCTTCGCAATTTCGAGCGCGAGGTTAGGGCCACTCACGACCGCGATTCGGGACGGGTCGACTCCCCCGGCTTGGGCGATGACTTCCGACATGCGAAGACCGGTTCCCGACTCCACACCCTTCATCAGGCTCACCACGATGGCGTCACCGAAGTCAGCCATCGATTCGAGGTTCGCCCGCAGGGTTTGGCTCGGGACCGCGAGGTAGACCTGCTCGGCGCCGTCGAGGGCTTCGGCCAACACAGACGTGGCTGACAGGCTGGGTGGAAGATTGATACCAGGTAGATAGTCACTGTTTCGACTGGTCTCGTTGATTTCTCGAGCGAGCTCCTGGCGCCTCGCCCACAACGTGACGTCGTTACCGGCGTCGGCAAGAATCTTGGCAAACGTCGTTCCCCACGACCCTGAACCCACCACGGCGATTCTGCTCACGACGACCTCCCCGGAGTAATCACACCTGGTTGAAAAATACTCTCCGGCGCTTTTTCTCCCCGTAACTGGGCGACGAGTTTCTGAATCTCGAGCATCAACTCGTTGGTGAGTGTGTCGACGAGTTCCTTGGTCACGGGCTTGCCCTGATAGAGGGAGAGGTCCATGTGTTCCCCCACGATGACCTCGATACGGGGCCGGGGTCGGATAGAGATCTTCTTGCCGTAGCGGGGCATCAACATCTGCGTTCCCCAGTGTGCCGCCGGGTAGAGCGGAATGTTTGCCTCAAGCGCCATCCGGATCGCTCCACTCTTGCCCCGCATGGGCCACAGATCGGGCTCCCGCGTGAGGGTGCCCTCGGGGTAGACAATCACGCCTTGGCCCGATTCCATGAGCCGATGGGCGGCGTCGATGGCGCTGCTTCCCCCGGCGTCGCGCTCCACCGGAATCTGACCGGTCTTGCGCAGATAAAACCCGAGCCCGGGAATTCGGAAGAGGGAGGCTTTGGCGAGGAACCGAGGCGTGCGACCGAGTTTCCACACCGCGACGCCCATCACGATGGGGTCGATTTCGCTGTAGTGGTTGGGCGCAACAATGAAGGGCCCCTGCGCGGGAATCGACGAGGTTGGGCGAATCCTCATCGTGACGAAGGCGGAGAAGAGGGGCAGAATCACCACCTGGGCGAGTCGCCACCAGGGGCCGGGGCCCTTCCGCTTCGTCGACACGCCCTCTAGTCTCTCAGCTCGAGCGTCGCTCCCAGGGATTCAAGCTTCTCGAGTAGGTGTTCGTATCCGCGGGAAATAATGCCCACATTGGTCACGACCGACTCACCCTCCGCAGCGACCGCGGCAATGACGTGGCTGAAACCTCCGCGCAGGTCAGGAACGCGAATGTTGGCACCCCGCAGGGGCGTGGGCCCATTGATCACCGCCGCCTGCTCCAGCGGACGGCGCGGGACCCGGCGGGTGATACTCGCGATTCCTTCGCGATAAACCTTGATGTCGGCGCCCATCTCCACAAGGGCGTCGGTGAATCCGAAACGGTTTTCGTACACGGTCTCGTGCACAATCGACTGCCCCGTCGCCTGGGTGAGCGCGACGACCATGGGCTGCTGCCAGTCGGTCATGAAGCCCGGGTGAACGTCGGTTTCGATGACGACGGGGTTCAGATCACCCCCGGGGTGGCGGAACTCGATGCCGTCCTCGGTGATCGTGAACTCACCGCCCACCTTTCGATACACGTTGAGGAAGGTCATCAAATCAAGCTGAGTGGCCCCGCGGACAAAAATCGTGCCGCGCGTGGCGAGCGCCGCGGCGGCCCAGCTGGCTGCCTCGTTCCGATCCGCAATGGCCGTGTGCTGGTAGCCCGAGAGCCGATCGACACCCTCGATCAGAATCACCCGGTTCGTTTCGACGGAAATGATGGCGCCCATCTTTTGCAAGATGGCAATCAAGTCCATGATTTCGGGCTCGATGGCGGCATTGCGAAGCTCCGTCACACCCTTCGCGCGCACCGCCGTGAGCAGCACCTGCTCGGTTGCCCCCACGCTGGGGAACGGGAGTTCGACCTGCGCGCCGCGCAGACGCTCGGGAGCCCGAAGGGCGATTCCCGCGGGCGACTTCTCGAGCTCAGCCCCAAACGCCCTCAGGGCGTCGAGGTGGAAGTTGATCGGCCGGTCTCCGATGTGACATCCACCGAGGTCGGGGATGAACGCTTCGCCGAGCTGGTGAAGAAGAGGTCCACAGAAGAGGATCGGGATTCGACTCGAGCCCGCGTGCGCGTCGATTTCGGCGAAGTGCGCGCTCTTCACCCCCCGAGGGTCGAGGGTGAGCTGACCCGGGGCCGAGTCCGTGACGTCGACCGCGTGTGCTTCGAGCAGGCCCCTCACGACGGCGACGTCGCGAATCGCCGGAACAGAATTCAGCACGCTCGGTTCGTCGCCGAGAAGGGCGGCCACCATGGCTTTGGTGACGAGGTTCTTCGCTCCCCGGACTTCGACGCTTCCCATCAACGGCTTACCGCCGGAGAAGACGATGGTGTCCGCTTCGGTCGCTTTACCGGTCGGTTCGGTGTTGCTCACGGTCGCCGCACTGGGGCTCATCTAGCCCTCCAGGATGGGCAAAGTCTTGGGCCTCCACGATGCGCGGGTCGCTTCGAATGCCGTAATGGCATCTTCGTGTCGAAGCGTGAGCCCAATATCATCGAGTCCTTCCATCAGCCGCCACCGGGTGTAATCGTCGATTTCGAACGGTGCGGTGACCGCGCCACAGGTTA
>JAYODB010000053.1:0-2730 GCA_038106075.1 Cellulomonadaceae bacterium
GCATCCCTCATGGTGGGCCAGTCCGAATCGGAGCCCATGATGATTCCCACGACTGGTGCGTCCATTACGCCTCCTCAGCGTCTTCCCCGGCTCGGGCTGCCGCCCGGGCCACTTGGTGCACGTGTGTTAAGTCTGACCCAGAAACCACGAGGTGTCCTGCTTTTCTCCCCAGGCGCGGTTCTTTGCCATATGCGTGAACCCTAACTTCGGGCGAATGCTCGATTGCCGCATAGACCCTCGCGTCGCCTGCGTCACTAAACAGGTTCACCATCACAGCCCACTTGTCTCGCAGCGACACATCGCCTAATGGCCAGTCGGCGACCGCGCGCAGGTGCTGTTCAAACTGGCTCGTGATGGCACCTTCGGTAAAAACGTGGCCCGAGTTGTGTGGTCTCATCGCAAGCTCGTTGACGACCAGTTCGCCCTCGTCGGTTTCAAACATTTCGACGGCCAAGACACCCGTCACATCGAGGCTCTCCGCGATCGTGTGGGCGATTCGTGCAGCCTCAGCGATGAGGGCGTCGTCGGCGCCCGGAGCGGGGGCAATCACCTCCGCACACACCCCGCCCTCTTGGATGGTGTGAACGAGCGGGAACACTCGGGTTCCCCCGGTGGGCCTGCGGGCAATCAACTGCGCGAGCTCGCGGCGGAATGCCACCTTCTGCTCCATCAGAACGGGCCCTGCCTCGAGCCATTCGACCAGCTCTAACCCGGAGCCGACCACCTTCACGCCCTTGCCGTCGTACCCACCACGGGGAGTCTTAGCTATGGCTTCTCCGCCTTCAACGGCAATGAAGGCGTCGGCGTGTTCGACCGACCGGGCAATCACCCAGCGAGGCAAGGGCACATCGAGTGAGGAAAGCCTCTCTCGCATCAGCGCTTTGTCCTGGGCAAAGACGAGCGCGTGAGGATCGGGGTGAACGGTGACACCTTCACCTTCTAGGCGGTGGAGCAGGTCAGTGGGAACGTGCTCGTGGTCGAAGGTCAGAACGTCAACATCTTTCGAAAACCGAAGGAGGGTCTCCCAATCGGTGTAGTCGCCCACCATCGTGGTGGCGGTGCGAGCCGAGGAGCCTTCGGTTTCAGCGAGCACCCGCAGTTCAATGCCGAGCGCTTCTGCTGCGGGAATCATCATCCGAGCGAGTTGCCCCCCACCAACGACCCCGATAATCATGTCTTCAGTTTAAGTGGTGCTTAGCCGGCTTGAGCCGGGCGCAGGTGCCACACATCGGCAGAATCAATCAGGTCAGGTTGATCCGAGCCGTCGAATTGGACCTTGAGTCGCCCTGAGCGGTCAAGGGAGAGAGCCGTTCCCTCCCAAGAGTTCCCACCCGGAAAGTCCACTCTCACTCTGCTGCCCAGAGTCTCTACCTGCTCACTCAACCACGCCAACATTTCGTGAGAGAGCCCATCTCGGCTCATCTCCAAGGCCTGACGCAAGTGAATCAAGAAAGTTCTCACCACCTGGTCAACAGAGTTGGCGTCCATACCATGGAGACCAAGAGAGGTGGCGTTCTCCGTAGGGAGTTCATCTTCTGAGAGTGAGACGTTTAGGCCCACGCCCACAATCACCAGGCCGGGTAAGGGAATTTCACCCAAAATGCCCGCAACCTTCTTCCCAGAAATCATGACGTCATTGGGCCACTTGATGCGAATCGGCTCCGAGAGGTGGGGCCGGAGGGCGTCGGCGAGGGTCGCTGCCGAGATTAGTGAGAGCGCTCCCAACCACTCGGTAGAAAGCACACCGGGTAACACCTCAGGCCACAGCCCCACACTCATCGCCAGAGACTTACCCGCCGGCGATATCCACTCTCTACCTAACCGGCCGCGACCACCCGTTTGGTTCCAAGACAGAACGGCGATTGAATTACCTAATGACTGCCGAACGAGAAACGTAGATGTGGAGTCAATCTCGTCGCACCACAATACATCGTCGACTATAGGAGAGAGGTCAAACGATGAAGGGTCGGTCACCCTCACTCCTCAGCATCGTCAAACGACATTAGCCTCACATACTCCTCGATCATCGGTACTGTCTTTCGAAGGTAGTTGAAAGTTCCTGACGCGATAATCTCTCCCCCATCGACGACGTAGACGCAATCGGCCTTCTGGACTGTCGAAAGACGGTGCGCGATAACCAGCAACGTGGCTCTGCCCTTGAAACGCGATAAGTTCTCGGAGACCTCAAACTCTGATTTTGCGTCCAGGGCACTCGTGGCTTCATCCAAAACAATCAGGCCGGGATTGGGGTAAATGGCTCTGGCGAGCCCTAGCCGCTGCAACTGCCCGCCGCTTAGTTTGTCAGATTGCCTTCCAATCGAGGAGTCCAGCCCATTCTCAAAGTGCCGAACAACTTCGTCTAGCGAAGCCATGCTCAGTGCCTCCCAGACCCGATCGTCGTCGACAGCTTCCCGCTCAATTCCCAGGGCAATGTTCTCGGCGATGGAACCCGAGACCATGCCTGGCCTCTGGGGAACATATGAAACTAATCCCGGAAATTCTCTCCTCAGGTTGCTTGGGAGCTCTCCGTTCAATCGGACAGTCCCCCGCGATGGGTCATGCAACCCCAAAATTAGGTCGGCAAGTGTGCTCTTCCCAGCGCCGGAAGGACCAATCACTGCGACAAAGCTTCCCGGCAGGATTTCCATACTTAGGCGCTTCAAAGCTGGCTCGTGGTGTCCGGGATAAGTAAATTCCAACTCTTCAATAACAACGTGCACTGCTTCAGTC
>JAYODB010000053.1:2740-6050 GCA_038106075.1 Cellulomonadaceae bacterium
GATTCAGTCCGTGGCTCGACCTGAGAATGTTCGAGGTTCAAGCGATGGCCTAAACGCTCTTCGATTTCTAAAGTTAGGTCTCTCGCAAGCCCTGCTTGCACTGCTTTCGTCTTCAAGGATGAAATTGCATTCTGAATGGGGACCGCAGCGCCGATTAGGCGAACGCTTCCAGCCAAGAAGAACCCGAGGGAAGCCAATCCCGCTGCCGCATCTGTGCCGACAATTTGCCAAGCTGTGAACGCCAAGACCCCCACCATTAAGCCTTGCTCTATCACGATTCGCGGGGTAGCGCGAAGCACCTCTTGGGTCGCTTTGATATTGGCGAGTTCCGATCGAGCCTTGGAAAAGTTATTCACAAAGTGCTCATGGGCACCGAGGACACCGATTTCTTTGAAGGCCGAAATAGTATCCAGAACCGCGGCCGACGACGCCACTGACCACTTATTTACTGCTTCGCCAATCCTCACGAGTCGCTTCGCCAAGAAACTCTGAATCACGGTCACAATCACTGAGAGATAGATTGCAACGGCAAGGGCAGCATAAGGATTGACGAGCACAAACGCGCCCAGCACCATTAGGGCAAAAACAAAATTCGAAAATAAGGAAGCGGTTGAAGTAAGTACTCCACTGTACAAAGCTGCACTAGAGGGATTCAACAGGTACTGAATATCCGAAGCCGAGAATCTTCTAACCCGACCAAGCGAACCTCCGAACAGGTATGAGGCAATTATCGAAGATGCCCTCACCTCAACCTTCGCCAAGTACCGCACCATCGCCAACGAGACGAGAAGGTTCAGCACGGCTCGAAGAAGAAAAGCCATTGCTGCCAGAACAACTAACCACGCAATTCCTACTGGAGAGACGTAATCAATCTGCAAACGATAAATCCCGCCTAAATCGAAATCAATTTTTCCCGAGGCTACCGCCATCACTAAAAGAGCTATCGCGCCAATTCCAATTAGGTCAACGCTGTTTCCAAATGTTTGTGCGAGTAGAAGTCCAAAAAACCCAATCTTTTGCCTTCGCCCCAATCTTTTCCAGCTAAACCAAATGCTGCCGAAGACGGAATTCATCTACGCTGCCCCAAGAAACACTGGCGTATCGACCGGGAACATTTGGCCAGCCTCGAGCCCGCGGATATCCGCGTCGACCATTATTTGAGCGAGCTCAGGTGCGAGAACCCGAGGCTTCCAGCCCAACAATGCTTCTGCCCGGGACGCATCCCCAACAAGAGAATCAACCTCTGCGGGACGCAGATACCTAGCGTCAAACTTCACATACCTTTCCCAATCGAGCCCCGCATGTCCAAAAGAAAACTTCAGGAAGTCTCTGACCGTGTACTCCGTTCCTGTGGCAATAACGAAGTCGCCAGGTTCATCAGCCTGAAGCATCATCCACATGGCCTGGACATACTCGGGTGCGTAACCCCAGTCACGGATGGCATCGAGGTTTCCCAAATAGAGTTCACCTTGAAGGCCCGCGGCAATACGTGCCACCGCCCGGGTAATTTTTCTGGTCACGAACGTCTCGCCACGACGGGGTGACTCGTGGTTGAAGAGGATGCCACTTGTGGCAAAGATGCCGTAGCCCTCGCGGTAGTTCCTGGTCACCCAGTGCGAATAGAGCTTCGCGGCGCCATAGGGCGAGCGCGGGTAAAAAACGGTGTCTTCGTTTTGAGGCGGCGGGGTGGCCCCAAACATTTCCGAGCTGGAGGCTTGGTAGAAGCGACAGGGCAGACCAAGCATGCGAATGGCTTCGAGCAGTCGAATCGAGCCGAGGCCCGTGGTGTCGCCCGTGTATTCGGGCTCATCAAAACTCACCCGCACGTGGGATTGCGCGGCGAGGTTATAGACCTCATCGGGAGCCACCGTCTGAAGAAGTGTGGTCAGGCGGGAGGAGTCGCTCAGGTCCCCGTAGTGGAGGAAGAGCTTTGTGCCTTCCTCGTGGAAGTCTTTGTATAGGTGCTCGATGCGTTGGGTGTTGAAGGTGGAAGATCGGCGAATGATGCCGTGGACTTCGTATCCCTTACCGAGGAGAAACTCGGCGAGGTAGCTTCCGTCTTGACCGGTGATACCGGTAATCAGAGCTTTTTTAGCAGTATTGGTCGCCATGAACCACGCTTTCTTCCAGGCGCCACGATGTCGCGCTTTTTCCGCCCCTAAGGCTAGCCGTTTCAGCCCTGACGCGTTTGAGCACTGATGCGGTGAGCCGCAAACGCTGACGCCAACGTCACGGGGTACGCCCACAGTGGCTCACACCATCGAAGCCAAGCGGGCAGGTATCGCCGCTTCACCGCCCGAGCCTCTTTCGCCGAGGCCGAGCGGTTGTCGACGGTCAGGGAGTTCGGTTGCCATCCAAAAGCACTCGTCACGGTGGTCGTCGATAAAAACCGGCCGCGTTTTTTCAGCCGCAGCAACACATCGAGATCCATCGTGTAGCGAAGGCTCTCGTCATAGCCGCCGATGGCCTCTAAATCGTCGAGACGCATCATGGCGGCGAGGTGGGGGATCAGGTTCGGGCCAAATCCAAGCATCTGACTCGCCAGGCCGCCCGCCTTGCTCACCCAGAGCACGGCGTCTGAATCATCGACATAGTCACATCCGCCGTAGGCGACGGGAGCATGTGGTTTGCGCTCCAACAGACGTTTGAGTGTCGCGAGTCCGCCCGGCCGAAACTGGTCATCGTCGCCGATCCAGATATAGAACTGCTCGGTTGTGCGCTGGGAAAGCCCTTCGTTAATGGCGGCTGACATTCCACGGCCGGGGTCAGAAACGATCTGCGCCCCAAACTTATTGCCCAGTGTTCTCGCTGCCCGCTGAAATGCGGGGACAACCATCACCAAGGTGAGATTGACGTCTCCGCGCTGTAAATCAATGGAGCGTAGGGCGCGCTCGAGCAATTCAAGGCGGTCACCGAGGGTGGGGAGAACAACAAGAATGTCGCTAGATGGTGCCGCCACGTCCCTCACCCCCGAATCGACTCTCCACTCTAGACTCAAGGGGATAGTTTGCTTCGGAAGAGATAAGAGCTCACACAGTCATGGCCTCTCACCCCGTTTTCTCCCTCGGCCCCGACACGAAGGTTCTCGTGGCCGGTGGTCGAGGACTCGTGGGAAGCGCGATCGTCCGAGAGCTCACTGCCCGAGGCATTTCCCATATCGATGCCCCAACGTCGAAGGAACTCGATCTTCGCGACCGCAAAGCGGTCTTCGATTACCTCGCTAAGCACACCCCAGAGGTGGTCATTGATGCAGCCGCCAAGGTGGGCGGCATCCACGCAAACGACACCTACCCCGCCGAGTTCCTGTCAG
>JAYODB010000009.1:0-36743 GCA_038106075.1 Cellulomonadaceae bacterium
AGGGCTCGACGTAGCTGAACATTTCGAGTTTTTGGAATTGGTGCACCCGGATGATGCCGCGGACGTCACGCCCGTGCGAACCGGCCTCACGTCGGTAACACGTAGAGAGGGCCGAGTATCGCAACGGGCCATTGCTCAAGTCGATGATTTCGTCCATGTGGTAGCCGGCGAGCGCAACCTCACTGGTTCCCGTGAGAAACAGCTCGTCGGCGGGGAGAAAATACACCTCATCAGCGTGCTCACCCAGGAACCCTGTCCCTTGCATCACGTCGGGGCGCACGAGAGTGGGAGGAATCAGCGGTGTGAAACCGTGTTGGACTCCGAGCGCCAACGCACGCTGCATCAGCGCATTTTCGAGGAGCGCCCCGAGGCCCACGAGAAAGTAGAAACGGGAGCCCGAGATCTTCGCGCCGCGCTCCATGTCGATGATGCCGAGTTTCTCGGCCAAATCGAGGTGGTCGACCGGTTGAAAATCAAACTCTCGCTTCTCACCCACCGTCTTCAGGGTGACGAAGTTTTCCTCGCCTCCAGCCGGGACACCGTCTATGACAAGGTTGGGCAGCTTCCACATCGCCTCTTTCGCTGCGGCCTCCGCCTGCGTCAGCTCCGCCTGGGCAGCCTTCACCGAATCGGCAAGCGTCTTTGCGGCGGCGACGAGCGCCGTTTTCTCCTCTGCAGAGGCCTTCGCCACGGCTTTGCCGTGAGCGTTTTGCTCTGCTCGCAGCTCTTCAAACCGGGTGATGGCGTGGCGGCGTGCGTCATCAGCCGCGAGAGCCGCCTGGACGAGAGACTCGTCGGCCCCACGGGCACTCAACGAACGGGTCACGAGCTCCGGCTGGTCTCGCAACAGGGTGGGGTCAATCACGCCTCTAGTCTGTCACGCCAGGTCGGTGCGACCCTCGGCAACCGCAGCGAGCCACTCCCGAGCGTCGACGAAGGCTTCGTCGGTGTAGCGGCTCGAGACGTCGGGCCGGTGACCGTTCGCCCGGGGGTATGAACCGAGGAAGATCACGTTGGGGCTGAAGCGCCGAAGGCCCATCAGGGCATCGGCGACGCGTTCGTCGTGGATGTGGCCATCGAGGTCAATCACGAAGCGGTAGCGGCCCATGGCATCCCCGATCGGGCGAGACTCGAGAAGACTCATGTTCACCCCACGGGTCGCAAACTGCTCAAGCATTTCCAGCAGTCGACCGGGGCCGTCGTCGGGAAGCTCCGCGATGATGCTGGTCTTATCGGCACCGGTTCGCGCGGGAACGGCTCCCCCGAGACGGACGAGGACAAACCGGGTTTCCGCCGACGGGTTGTCCCCAATCTCATCGGCCAGCACCTGAACATCGAGGCGCTCGGTGATGCTCGTGGGAGCGACCGCGGCGTGAACCGGCTGGTCGCTCAGTGCCTCTTGGGCGGCGGCCACATTCGATGCGGAGGGCACGTGAACGTGGTTGGGCAGGTTCTTTTCCAACCAGTGGCGACACTGGGCATAGGCGACGGGGTGCGCTGCCAGCACACTCACCTCAGAAAGAGAGGTACCCGCCGCTGCCACCAGGCTGAAACGAACAGGCACTTGGTATTCGCCAACGATCCGCAGTCCAGGAAGTTCAGCAAGAGCATCTTGAGTGGCACTCACGCCACCCTCAATGCTGTTTTCCATGGCGATCATCGCGTAGGTGCTGCGTCCACTGACGACATCGTCGAGGGCTTCGCCGACGTTAGACACGCTCACCCATTCACCCGACTCGGCTCCGGGCACCATGCGCAGAGCTTCCCAGGTGAAGGTGCCTTCAGGACCCAGGTAGCTATAGCGTTCGGTCGTACCACTCACCCGGCTAAGTGTAGTGACCGGGTGTGCCCGCAGTGCCAGACTGGGAGAGCAGTGAGGAGGTTGCGATGAGTTCTCTGCCCCATCACCCCTGGGATGACATCAGCGCGGACATTCTTCGAGCCCGCGGGTCGATGAAGTGGACTCGTTTCCCCGACACGCTCCCCGGGTTTGTTGCCGAGATGGATTTCCCCCTCGCCCCACCCATTGCTGAGGCTTTGCACCGCGCCATCGATGCCCCGCTCCTGGGCTACTTGCCCGAGCCGACGAAGCAGGAAATGAAGCAGGCGACTTCGGATTTCCTCGCGGGCAGATACGGCTGGGACGTCGACGCCGACAGCGTTTTTCCCACCGCGGACGTGCTCTCCGCCTACGAAGTCACCCTTCGCACCTTCGCCACCCCGGGCTCACCTATCGTTGTGCCGACTCCGGCCTACATGCCCTTCCTCAGTTTGACCGAGATGCTGGGCCACCCCGTCATCCAGGTGCCTATGGTCGACGTCGACGGGCGGCCCTCGATGGATCTGGAACGTATCGCGAATGAACTGGCTTCCGGCTCTGAGGTCGTTGTGCTGTGTAATCCGCACAACCCGCTCGGACTCGTCTACACGGAGCAAGAACTTCTCGACCTCGCCCTCGTCGTTGAGAAGTCAGGGGCCATGGTGTTCTCAGATGAGATTCATGCGCCTCTTACTCTCTTCGGGCACACCCATATTCCCTACGCCTCGTTGAACGAGACGACAGCATCACACACCGTCACCTCGACCTCAGCGTCGAAAGCGTGGAACCTCCCGGGGTTGAAGGCCGCGCAACTGGTTACGAGTAACCCCACGCACTACGAGGCGCTCAAGAAGATTGAATTCACCGTCAGCCACGGAGCCTCCACCCTTGGCTTGATCGCGACGACGGCTGCCTTCCGTGACGGCGGCGAATGGCTCGATGAAGCGCGGGAATACATCGAAGGCTCGGCCACAGAATTTGCCGCGGCGATCTCCGACCTTCCAGGAGTCTCCTATCGACAGCTAGAGGGCACCTACATCGCCTGGCTCGATGCCTCATCGGTGGAGATCGGCAATCACCCTTCGCCATCCCACTATTTCGCTAAAGAAGCGGGGGTCGCGGTGACTGATGGGGCCATGTGTGGTGAGGCCGGGGTGGGTCATATCCGCCTCATCTTGGCCACCCCGAGACCAATTCTTCGCGAAATCACCAGCAGACTCAGCGCCCATTGGGGCTAAGGGCATAGCCTGACGACATGGCCATTACCCACGACCCCGACCACTCCCGCTACATATACCGCGCCGAAGACGGGGACGTCGCCGGTGAGGTGGAATACATCAATCAAGACGGCGTGCTTCTGCTCGTGAAGGCCGAGATTTGGCCCGAATACCAAGGCAAGGGGCTCGGTGGAATGTTGGTGCGTGAAACGCTCGAAATGATTCGGGACGAAGGCCACGGAAAAATTCAGCCAGTGTGCCCTTTCATCGTGAAGTACATGATGAAGAACCCTGAGTTTCAAAGCCTCACGGCCTAGTTCGGATTCCTCACCGGCACGACGAGCGGGTGGCCATCGGGCGACTCGATCACGTGAAGCTCGACGTCGTAGATGGCTTGAAGTTTTTCCCGGGTGAGCACATCAGCCGCTCGGCCCAGTGCACTGAGTCTCCCCTCAACAATCAAAGCCATTCGGTCGGCATATGCCGCAGCGAGAGATAAGTCGTGGACTGCAACGACTACCGCCCGTTGCCCCTGCGCCCGCTCTTTCACCAGCTGCATCACACGGTCTTGGTGGTGGAGGTCAAGAGCGGCGGTGGGTTCATCCAGCAACATGACGTCCGTGTCTTGAGCGAGCACGCGTGCCAGTGAGACGCGAGCGCGCTCCCCTCCGGAAAGTTCGCTAAATCGACGGTCGGCGAGGTGGGTGATGCCCACCTGCTCCATCGCTTCAGTGACTCGGACGTCATCGTGGCCTTCTTCATCGGTCCCAGCCCAGGGGTTTCGTCCCATCGCGACAACATGGCTCACTCGGAACGGAAAGCTCACGTCATTGGATTGGAGCAGCAACGAGCGCACTCGAGCCAACTCTTTCGGTTTGTAGTCGCGACCAGGTCGCCCCGCGATTTCCACAGTTCCTTCAGAGGGGGCCACCTCGCCCGACAGCGCGGAGAGAAGGGTGGACTTCCCCGCGCCGTTTGGGCCCACCAAGGCGAGCACTTCACCGGGGAGCACGTCGAGGGTGATGTCGGTCAAAATCCTTCGCTTCGACCGGTCAACGCATACTTCACGCAGGCTAATCAGAGGTTGTGTCACAGCCACCCCCCGCTCTTGCGGCGCTGCTGAAAGAGCAGCGCAAAGAAGAAAGGGCCACCGACGAGCGCGGTCAGCATTCCAATCGGCAGGTCGGCGCCGTCGACCAGGGTTCTCGTGAAGAGGTCCGCCCAGACCATGAGCGCCGCGCCACCAATCACACTCACACCAATGAGTGCACGGTGGGACGGGCCCAGAGCCATCCGAACGATGTGGGGAACAATCAACCCCACAAAGGCGATGATTCCGGCAAAGGCCACCGCGGCCGCGGTGAGGAGAGCGACGAGAAGAATCACAATGATGCGCACGCCTTCGACGTCTACTCCGAGCTGGCGGGCATTGCGCTCCCCCAGAGACAGCACATCTAGCTGGCGCGCCAGCACCCACGCCACACCCGTGCCGACCACGAGTAGGGGAACAACCACGGCAATCTCAGACCACACCGACCCCGCGAGAGAACCCAATTGCCAAAACACAATCTGCTCACGGCTCGCCGTATCGGCCAAGAACAAAACGAAAGCGAGGCCCGCCTGAGCAAAGGCATTAATCGCGATGCCGGTGAGCAACAGGGTGACCACTTCCGTTCGGCCACCCGCGCGAGCGACGGCGTAGACCACCAGTGTGGCGAGCAGACCTCCGATGAACGCCATTGCGGCAACACCGCTTCCCGCGAACTGAATACCGAACACAATCGCCATTGACGCGCCCAACGCCGCGCCACTGGAGACTCCAACTACTCCGGGTTCGGCGAGGGGGTTTCCAAAAATGGCCTGCATTAGCGCACCACCGACTGCGAGCGCCGCCCCGACCGCCATCGCCATGATGATCCGCGGGAATCGCACCACCCAGAGGGTGGCATTGACAACCTCGTCTTCGGGCGCGAGGGCAGTGGTGAGGCCCCAGCGATCCAAAATCGAGCCCACCACTTGCCCGGCGGTGATGTCGAGCTGGCCGCTCGCCGACGACACCACAATTCCGGCGAGAAGGAGCACGAGGGCAATCAGCCCGACGAGTAAAGAGGTCAGCCGGTTAGTCGAAGAGGTGGTGTGGCTACTCACGGGACGCGGTGAAGCCATTCTGAGGTGCCGAACTTTTCTTCGACAAGCTCCTCGACTCGGGCCATTTCCGCATCGGTCACCGCGGACGGGCTCAACGAGTAGAGGCTCGAGAAGGTACTGACCAGGTGGTCTTGGATGGCTTCCTTGGTCATGCCGGTGTGGGCGCGCAAGGGATCAACCCTCTTATTGGCCGAGGCCACACCCTTATCGCTGATTTTTTCCCGGCCGATACGCAGCACTTCGAGCATCCGGTCGCCGTCCATGTCGTAGGCCATGGTGACGTGGTGGAGCACTGCTCCGCTGCCTAGACGCTTTTGCGCGGCGCCTCCGATTTTTCCGCTCGGGCTTTGAATGTCATTGAGAGGCCGGTAGCTCGCGTCAATGCCCAATCCACGGAGCGCCTGAACAACCCAGTCGTCGAGGAAGGCGTAAGAATCTTGGAAGCTCATTCCTTGCACCAAATCGATCGGTGCATAGAGGGAATAGGTGATGGCGGTACCCAACTCCATGAACATGGCACCACCGCCGCTGATCCGTCGGGTGACCTCCATGCCGTATTTCTCAGCCCCCGCCATATCGACCTCGTTGCGCAGAGACTGGAAGCTTCCGATGACAACCGCGGGTTTCGCCCATTCCCAAATTCTCAAGGTCGGGCCACGCTCCCCGGCGCCGACCGATTCGGTGAGCACCTGGTCAAGCGCCATCTGTTGCAGCGGCTCGAGAGCCTTGGGGGCGATATAGCCCCAGTCGTAGTCGGTGAAGCTCTTGGCTGAACTCAGTGCACGCCGCACCACCGTCGCGACGGCTGAGGCGTCGAAGCCGAGGAGCACTGCCCCCTGCGGAATCGCTGCCGTGACGGCCTGTTCGAGGTGTTCGTGGCTGGACTGGGCGGAGAGTCCGACGATGGCAGCGTTGATGTCGTCGAGAGCCTCGTCTGGCTCGAGAAAGAAGTCCCCTGCCACTCGCGCTGCCGAGATGATGTCGGAAGATACCTCGAGGTCGACAGTGACGAGCTTGCCACCGGGGACCTTGTATTCAGCGTGCACGAATCAAGCCTAGGCGCGGACGCTGAGGACTCTCGAGTCAAGCCACGAGACCAGGTCAGAAACGACTTCGTCGCGGTTGATTTCGTTGAAGACTTCGTGCCGGGCGTCGGGGTAGACCTCGACCGTAATGTCGCCGAGGTTCGCTCGTTCGCGATAGGCACTCTCGAGACGTCGGACACCTTTTTCCCCGCCCAGCGAGTCATCTGAGCCCACCATCAGAAGCATCGGCAGATTCAGGGGACTCTTCTTCGGAACACCGATCAGCCGCGCCGCGTCAACCGGTCCAAAGAGCTTGAGAGTGTTCGCTTCGAAGGCGAACGGGTCCTCCACCCAGCGGTGCCAGACAGCCTCGTCGCGGCTGAGCCACTCCGCGCCGGTGGAGCCCAAGTGTGCGTGGCGAGCATTTAGGTCACCGGCGTTCATATAGCCAGGAAGCCGGTAGGTCGATCCGGTCAGCACGATGCCAGCGATGTGCTGGTCAAACCCTTGATTGAGGAGTATCTGCCCCATCAGTGACCCCCAACTGTGTCCAAGAAACACAACGGGCAGGTCAGAGTGGTTTGTGGCGATCAGCTCACGAAACTCGGTGAGGTTGTGAATCGTCGCGCGAAGGCCACCGGGACCGAGGCGACCCAGTCGACTGAAGTCACCCTGCCACTGTTCGACTCCGGTGGGGCCGTGGCCTCGATGCTCATTTGCCCACACCTCCCAACCGGCAGCGGCGAGGTCGGCGACGAGGGGTTCGTAACGCATCGCGTGCTCGCCGAGTCCGTGCGCGAGTTGGATAATTCCTTTCGCGTTCTTCACCGGCCAGCGGTGGTAGTGAATGGTGACCCCGTAGGAGTCGACAAAGAGGTCGTCGACGCGGGTGGGAACTTTCGGCATCGTCTACTCCACCGGTCCGAGAAGGTCGAAAGCGACCGTGTGGTGGATCGCCTCGGTATCGCTTGGGTGATACACCCCAGCGAGAACATCGCGTTGGAGACGAGAGATTTCGGCAGTGCGACGATAGCCCCGGCCGCCATGGAGACGGAGTGAGGCGTCAACGACGTCGCGGGCTGTTTCCACCGACCGGTGTTTCACGCCGGAGAGGAGGCGAAACCATTTCGCGCCGTGGTCCACGCCCGCGTCGGCGTCCGCAGCAAGCTGACGCAGGGGAGCGTCCAAACCATCGACTCCCAGGGCCATCGAGGCAATCTGCCATCTGATGTCGGCGTCTGAGGCATAGGTCTGGCCAGAGCGAGCGAGAGAAGACCGACTCTCCACCGCGTCAACGGCCAGTTCTAGGGCGCGCTCGGCAATACCGACGTAGACCGAGGACACGAGCAACAGGAAGTTCGTAAAAATGGCGTGGATAAACGGATCTGAGTTGTCACCCACGGGAACAATGCGTGCGACGTGCTGCGGTGTGACGATGACGCCATTCAAGGTGGTGGTGTGACTCTGGGTCGCCCGCATTCCCAGGGTGTCCCAGTCGGGTTCAATCACATATCCCTCGGTGTCACGGGTGATGAAGCCGTGGACGATGTCGTCTCCCATCCGGCCCAACAGGCCGAGCCGGGTCCACGCCGGAGATAGAGAGGTAAAGATTTTCTCGCCATCGAAGCGGTATCCGCCATCGACCTTCGTCACGGTCGTCACCGAGTCGGTGAGCACGCGGTCGTTACCCCGCTCGCTCACACCAAAGGCAAACAGCTCACCAGCTCGAGCCTCGTCCAACACCCACTGCAGGGAATCGTCTCCCCGGGCGGCGAGAGACTGCGCCACTCCACACCATGTGAAATGCATGCCTAAGCCCAGTGCCGTAGCCGGGGCATGAGAGGCGAGCAGTCGCTGATCGGCCACCATCTCTCTCAACGCACGCGGGTTCAGATAGCCGAGGCTCCCCAGCTGCTCGAGGTCTTCATGGAAAAACTCGTTTCGCTCGTCATAGCCCGCCGCGCGGGAGCGAATCTCGGAGAGAACCTCAGGAGTCAACACACTCATTGGCTGACCCTCTCCACATTGGATTCTGCCCAGCGATCCGCATTGGGAGCGGGGAATACCAGGGCGGGGTGTCGCACCGCGACACCAAAAGGTGATCCCACGGCCGGCAGGAAAGGTGCGGCCATCCGAGCTCGAACGGCCGCCTGGGACGTTTGAAGCGACAGCTCCACGAGGGCATCATGGCCCGCATAGGAAACGGCCTTCACGGTTGAGGGAACACCGTCGGGGCTTGGCACTATCCATTCCGGGCGCAACACCACTCTTACGGCTTGGCCTTGACCAGGTTCAAAGCCTTGAGCACTGGCAGCGATATTCCCCAGTGCACACTCGACGTGACCCGAACAGCCGTATCGATCCGGCTCACCTTCGCAGAATTCCTTCGCACCGCAAGCGCGGCACTCGAGCGCCGTGTCCTGCCATAGGCCTTCGAGCTCGACGGTGTCGCCAACAAACGAGGCGACCCATGCCGTTAGTGGGGCTTCGTATATCTCCCGAGGCGAACCCACCTGAGCGACGCGACCCCGGTCCATTACGACGACGATGTCGGCAAGGTCGAGAGCTTCTTCCCGGTCGTGGGTGACCAGAACCGTGGTCGTGTCCGACTCGCGCAACAGCGACACCACTTCTCTGGCGAGGGAGTGGCGCAACACCGTGTCGAGGGCAGCAAACGGCTCATCCAAGAGAACGACCTCGGGTTTCACAGCGAGCGCGCGGGCCAGCGCAACACGCTGGGCTTGACCGCCAGAGAGAGAAGCGGGCATCCGGTCAAGAAAGTCAGCGAGACCGACGAGCTCCGCGAGCTGTTCGATTCGTGCGCGTTGCGATTGCCCTCGGGGGAGTGCGAAACCGATGTTGTCGCGCACACTCAGGTGCGGAAAAAGCGAGGAATCTTGCGGCACCCAGCCAATGCCTCGTCGCTCGGGAGCGACGTGTTCGGTGGCAGAGGAGAGAACCCGTGAGCCGGAGGTGATGTCGCCACTCTCGACTGTGACGAGCCCAGCGAGGGCCATCAACAACGTGGTTTTGCCGCAGCCCGAAGGGCCCAACACGGCAACGACAGAACCCGAGGGGACGACGACACTCACGTCGCGCAGTGCAGGGCGGGGTCCGTAGGAGACGTCAAGATTCGACACGGTCAGTGTGGTCATCGCGCCTCCCCTCGATCGCTTCGAACGGCCCCTAAGAACATGGCGGGGAGTGCCGCGACGACGACCAAAATGGCCGCGTACGGGGCTGCTGCCCCGTATTCCAGGGCGACAGTCCTCGACCACAGTTCCGTGGCCAGTGTATTCACCCCGGTTGGTCGAAGAATGAGTGTCGCCGGAAGCTCTTTCATCGTGGACACCATGACCAACAGTGCGCCGACCGCAATGCTGGGGAGCGCGAGTGGCAGGGTGATCCGACGCCACACACCAAATGGGGTTTCACCTAGCGTCCGCGCCACCATCGAGAGGGTGACCGGGACTCCATCCAGCGCGGCTCTACTGGTGCCTAGGGCTTTCGAGGCGAATAACACGGTGTAACCAAAAACCAAGACGGCGAGGGTTTGATAGAGCGCGGGAACCACTCGAAGGCTCAAGAATACGAGAGAGAGTCCCACCACGATGCCGGGCAGGGCGTGGCTGAGATATCCGAGCGACTCTATTAGCCGACTAGCCCGGGTTCGCACCCGCGATGCGACCGCGGCGATCGGCAGGGCAATCGCCGTCGCGGTGATGGCAGAGAGGATGGCCACGAGAACGGTCCAACCCGTTGCCTCAAGAAGTCGAGGCCAGTCAATGGCTCGAAGGGTTTCAGCCTGGCCCAGGCGCACTCCTAGACCCACAAAAGGAAGGAGAACTCCGCCACCAATCGGCAGCAAAAACATCACGGTCGTTACTGTTGCCGCGGCTTGGCTCAGGCGAGGGGGTCGGGGGGCGTTTGCCGAGCCTCGAGCGTGTTGGCCCCGCAGACTCCGCTCACCCACCACGGCAATCACGGCGAGCAACACCACGAGCAGTGCGAGAACCGCCGCCTGGCTTCTGTTGAAGCTCGCCGAGTAGGCGGCGTTGACGCCCCAGGTGAGGGTGTGGAACCTCATCATGGCGACGAGGCCAAAGTCACTGATGGTGTAGAGAAAGACGAGTAGGGCTCCGGCGAAAGCGCTCGATCGAATCTGTGGCCACACCGCCTCACCGAAAGCCTTCACGGGAGTCCGACCGAGGGTTCGGGCCACCATTTCGTGGGAGCCCCCGAGACCCCGCAATCTCGCGGCAACGGGCAGAACCACGTAGGGAACGGTGACCGCGCTGAGTAACAGGTAGCTCGGCAGGTAACCGTTCAGCTGGGGGTTGATGACGAGCCAGCCGTAGGCCGCGAGGTAGGAGGGAATCGCCAGGGGGAGAGAGGCAATGACGAGAGGTACTTTTCGTCGACGCATTCGACTGCGGTCGATTCCCACCGCGATTGCTACTCCAGCGAAAAGCGTGGTGGCGGCAACCGTCACTCCCAAGAGGAGGGTGTTGAGCGCGAATTCTCCAGCCCTCGATTGCAGAAGAATCACACTGAGCTCTTCGGCCGTGACCTCGGTGACGCGAACCCCGAGATAAATCATCGGTGAGAGAACGAGGAAGACCGCGGTGATGGCCAATACCCAGATGACCCTGGGGGAGGAGTTCCCGGGTCTGGTGGAGGCGGTTGCGCCTACAAGCGGGGTAGTGGACATGGACATTCTGTCTCGCGAGGGTGCCGAAGCGGTGTCGATTCGGCCCCGCTCACGCTACTAGAGCAACCCGAAACGGGTAAGGAGTTGTTGGCTGTCGCTCAGCGTCTCCAAGTCGGAGAGGTCGAGCTCCGGGTTCACCAGACCCTCCAGCGTCGGCAAGCCTTCTGGTGCATCAATACCGGGAACAAGCGGATACTCGAACGTGTTCTCGACAAAGTACGTCTGACCAGCATCGGAGAGCAGGTAGCTGATGAAGTCGAAAGCATCTTGGTCGAGCTGTGCGGGGGTGAGTACACCGGCGCCGGTCACGTTCACGATGGAGGCGGGGTCGCCCACTTCGGTGAACCACAGCTTGGAGCGCATTGATTCGATTCCGCGCTCGGCGGCCAGCTGATACCAGTAGTAGTGGTTGATGAGTCCGAGTGGAACGGCGCCCGATTCCACGGCTTCAAGAATTGAGGTGTTGTTTTCAAAGATTTCGGGGTCGTTTGACACCAGCGCTCCGACCCAGCTCTCCGCGGCTCCCTCGCCCTTCAGCACGCGGTATGCGGTGATGAACGACTGGAAGCTCGCATTGGTGGGTGCCACGCCAACCTGACCGGACCACTGTGGCGAGACAATCTCTTCCGCGGTCTGAGGGAGGTCTTCTTCGCTCAGGGTCTCGGCGTCATACACAATGACGCGGGCGCGACCGGTGATTCCGACCCAACTTCCGTCGGTGGAGGTGAAGCCGGAGGGCACCGCGCCAGAGATGTCTTCGGGAAGCGTGGTGAAGAGGCCTTCACTGCTTATTGCTCCGAGTGCTCCAGCGTCTTGAGCGAGAAACACTCCCGCCTGGGTCGCTTCGCCTTCTTCGAGCAGTAGCGCTGCCATTTCCGGGGTGTTTCCGTAGCGAACGTCGACTTCGATGCCGGTGTTGGCGACAAACTGGTCGATGAGGGGTTGCACCAATGATTCGCTTCGTCCGGAGTACACGAGGAGGTAGTTGTCGGACTCGGGCTGAGCCTCAACGGCCTCGACCGATCCCTCTTCGACGACCTCCGGGGTGGGTTCCGTCACCTCCGGCAGGGGAGTTGCTTGGCAACCGGCGAGGGTAACCACTGTGAGGGCGACGAGGGCCGTGGTGCGGCCGGGCACAGTAAATGACAACGATTCTCCTTGAGAGATAGAAGGGTGCGGCACAAGTGAACGCACGAAGTTAGGTAAGCCTAACTTTACCACGGTCAGGCGACTACTGTCTCCTGAGTCCCAATTCTCTCATCGCTGACTCGAGTTGGTCCATCGCGAAATCAATGTCTCGTTCAGTGACCACAAGAGGCGGTGCAAAACGAAGTGTTGAACCGTGGGTGTCTTTTGTCAGAACCCCTCGAGAAACCAAGGCTTCTGCCACTTCACGTCCAGTGGCGAGTGTGGGGTCGACATCAACTCCGGCCCACAACCCCGCCTGTCGAACCCCGACCACACCGAGAGATTCCATGTGCTTCAGGCGCTCGGCCATCTGCTCTCCTAAGACCCGCGCTCGACGCTGCAGGTCTCCGCGCGCGAGCAAGGACACTACGGCTCGACCGACTGCGGCGGCGAGCGGGTTTCCGCCAAAGGTGGACCCATGCTGACCGGGGTGTATCACTCCCAGCACGTCGGATCGACCCACCACGGCACTCACCGGCAAAACACCACCACCGAGAGCCTTCCCCAGAGTGATCATGTCGGGGGTGACGCCGACGTTGTCGACTTGCAGTGTGGCGCCGGTTCGGCCCAGACCCGATTGAATCTCGTCAGCAATCAGCAACACGTTGTTCTCTCGGGTGACCCGTCGAACCTCAGGTAGGTACTCTGCCGGTGGAATCACAATTCCCGCTTCGCCCTGTATCGGTTCGAGCAACACCGCCACGGTGTTCTCGTCGATTGCTTCCTCGAGTGCTGCGGCGTCACCGTAGGGAACAGCGACGAAGCCTGGCAGGAAGGGGCCAAAATCATTTCGAGCCGTGTCATCGGAAGAAAAACTCACGATGCCCAGGGTGCGGCCGTGGAAGTTCTCCCTAGCCACAATGATTTTCGCCGAATTCGGCGTGACCCCCTTCACCCGGTATCCCCAGGCGCGGGCAATTTTGAGAGCCGTCTCGACGGCCTCGGCTCCGGTGTTCATCGGCAACACCATGTCTTGCCCCACGAGTGCGGCAAGCTCCTCGGCAAAGGGCCCGAGCTGGTCGTTGTGCATCGCTCGGGAGGTCAAGCTGAGGTTTCTCATCTGCCTGCGCAGTGCCCTCATGATGGCGGGGTGCTGGTGGCCAAAGTTCAGCGCCGAGTAAGCGGCTAAGCAATCGAGGTACTTCTTGCCATCGACGTCCCACACCCACTGCGCTTTCGCCTTCTTCGCGACAACAGGCAGAGGGTGGTAGTTGTGGGCGAGGTGGGCGTGCTCGCGCTCGATCGCGCGAGCCGTGCTCTCGCTCGGCTGGTGGGTGTAGCGGGGGTCTAGCGTCGAAGCTCCAGGGTGCAGCATTTGACTCCTCCTCCCCCCAAGAGCAGCTCAGAGAGGTTCACTCCGTGGGTCACGAACCCTCTGGCCTCGATGTCTCGCCTCAAGGTGGTGGCCTGTTCGGCCATAACGACGTTCTTCCCGTCACTGTAGAGGTTCAAGCCCAGAACGGACGCGTCTTCCACGGTGGCTCGAATGGCCTCGGGGTAGCGCTCCTGCAGGATTCGGTTGGATTTTTCATCGAAGGCTTCCGGCAGGTACGCGATGGTCCGCTCATCCAACACCGCCAGTGCGGTGTCGAGGTGGTAGAAGCTGGGGTTGATCAGAGTCAGCGAGATGACGTCCCGGCCAAAAATCGAAGCGAGCTCCTGGTGTGAGCCCCCCTCGCTGCGGAAGCCGTGTGCGGCGAGAATCACGTTACCCACGAGGAGAAAATCTCCCTCGCCTTCGTTCACTTCCTGTGCTTTCCGCGGATCAAAACCTCGCGAGGCGAGGTGGGCGAGATAGGCGGGTCCTTCTGCCGCGCGTTCCTCGTGTCGGAACTTTGCCTCGTAGGCGATGCCGTCGAGAACAAATCCTCCGTTTGCGGCATAGACCATGTCCGGGAGCCCCGGGATGGGGTCAATGAGGTCGACCTCGATTCCGATTCGCTGGTAGGTCTCATAGAGCGACAACCACTGGGTGAGCGCGAGCGACTGGTCGGTGGGGTTTTCGGGATACATCCACGGGTTAATCCGGTAGCTCACAGTGAAGTAGTCAGGTCGACACATCAGCACCGACTTCTTCTGGGCGGTGCGGGTCATCGTGGGCTGTTCGGTGAGGGTCGCTGTGCTCATGTCTCCGAGTCTGGCACGCATGATTCACGCTTTTTTGGCTTTTTCGTGCAGTTATACCGCTACTTATTCGGACTCAACGCAGGTTTATTGCATAGACTCTCCACATGGACTCCGTTGACCGCCAAATCATTGGCCTTTTGAGAAGCGATTCGCGCATGGCTTTCGCCGACATTGGCGACCGAGTGGGTCTCTCCGCCTCAGCCGCCAAACGTCGAGTCGACAAGCTCGCCGCCACCGGCACCATCCGAGGTTTCACCATCGAAGTCGACCCCGTCGTCGATGGCCTCGCCGTCGAGGCCTACGTCGAGCTCTACTGCGGTGGCACGGTCTCCCCGAGCGACCTAAAAAGGATCCTCGCTGGCATCCCCGAAGTAATCGGCGCGGGAACCGTCAGCGGCGATGCGGATGCGATCGTCCACATGCGCGCTCGGGACATCGCGGCCCTCGAGGACGCGTTAGAGCGGGTGCGCATCGCCCCAAACGTCACCCACACCAAGAGCACCATTGTGCTCTCCTCGCTGATTGACCGACCTCGGCCGCGCTTAGATAGTTAGCGAGAGGAAGCGCGGATCCGGCGCGCCGAATCGGTGAGCGGTCATTGACACAGCCTGCTCCTTCATAAACGGCACTATTTCTACGCGCCCCGATTCGGTGACTTCGTTGTCATAAATCGCGACCGAGGGGTCGCCGTCGAATTGCACGTGGAGAACACTTGAGTTCCCATTGAGAAGCCGCACCTTCCCGGGCGGATTCGTTCTCACGCGATCGACAAAAGCCATTTCCGACTCGATGAAGAACCCGGTGGGTCGGTGGCCAAATGCGGCGCCCGCCATCAGCAGTTCATCAATACCCTCGGGCAAACGCTCCGAGGACGACACCTCGATGGCCGCTCCCGTGCGCAGGCCCGCGAAGAGAACGCGCAAGCTATCGTGCAACGGGGTGAACGCAGAGAGTCTCAGTGTGAGGGCTCCTGGGCGATAGCGGAATACGTTTCGCTCGACCCCCACACCGGACACATCCACTGAGGCGCCAAAGTGGGACTCCCACGCCTCCGCATCGCTCAACACCGAGCGCCGGATGAAGTGAGAATCCTCTTCGCTCAGGTGGCCAGCGCACATCTCCAGGATGCGTTCGACTCCAGCGGGAATCGCCTCGTGTGGGACCTCGCGCTCGGTCGGCTGGTTCTTCCACCGCCCAAGGGCGAAGAGATAGTTTGGTCCGCCCGCCTTTGCCGTCGGTCCGACACTCGACTTTTTCCAACCGCCGAAAGGTTGGCGTCGAACGATTGCCCCAGTAATTCCCCTGTTGACATAGGCGTTACCCGCCTGCACGTGTTCAAGCCAGTAACTCACTTCGGCGGGGTCGAGGGAATGAATACCGGCGGTGAGGCCGTAGTCCACCGCGTTCTGAATTCGCACCGCTTCTTCGAGGTTCGACGCGCGCATGATGCCGAGGACAGGGCCGAAGTATTCGGTCTGGTGGAACGTGCTGCCCGGCACAACACCCACTCGAATTCCCGGAGACCACAACCGGCCAGACTCATCAAGCTGCTTCGGCTCGAGCAACCACCGCTCGCCCTCACCCAATTCGGTGAGTCCTGAGAGGAGCTTCGAACCGGGTGGTTCGATGACGGGGCCCATCACCGTGGCCGGGTCGTCGGGGTAGCCCACCACCATGGAGCTCACCGCGTCGAGCAGCTGCCGAGTGAAACGTTCGGAGGTTGCGACCGAGCCCACGACGATGGCCAGCGACGCCGCGGAGCATTTCTGGCCCGCGTGACCAAAAGCACTCTTTGCCAAGTCGGCTACGGCCAAATCAATGTCGGCACTTGGGGTAATCGCGAGCGCGTTCTTGCCGCTGGTCTCGGCCAGGATCGGTAAATCGGCGCGCCAGCTGCGGAACAGGGCGGCGGTGTCAAACGCACCGGTCAGAATGATGCGGTCTACCCCTGGGTGAGAAATCAAAGCCCGGCCGAGCTCGCCCTCGCTCACATCGACCAGACGCAGGGCTTCTTTGGGAACTCCGGCTGCCCACAGTGCCTCGACCATCACCGCTGCACACCGGCGCACCTGGGGGGCAGGTTTGATGATGACCGAGCTCCCTGCTGCGAGCGCCGAAGTCACTGAGCCGGTGGGAATAGCCACGGGGAAGTTCCATGGCGGGGCCACCACCGTGAGCTTCACGGGCTCAAAAACGGCACCCTCAACCTTTTCCATCTCGAGTGCTGAGTTGGCGTAGTAGCGACAAAAGTCGATCGCCTCACTGACCTCGGGGTCACCCTCAGGGAGGGTTTTTCCTGCCTCTTGCATCATCACCGAGAGAAGGTCGTTGCGCCGTCGGCCGAGTTCTTCGGCGGCTCGATAGAGAATGTCGGCGCGGCCGCGTGCCCCGAGCGCCTGCCAGCTCGCGGAGCCTCGACGTTGCTGGTCAACGAGTGTGTCGATTCTGATTCGACCTTCGATGGGACCGGCCGAATCGGGAATCTCTCCCTCACTCAACACTTTGAGACCAAGCTTTGCTCCTGCAGCTGAGCCTGCGTGCTTCACGATTCGGCTGGCCCAGTCTTGATTGGCCGGGAGTGAGAGGTCCGAATCGGGTTCGTTGTGGAACTCTCCGGGCGCGAGGGTTTGTCCAGACTGCTCGCCGCGGTTTTGTTGACGGTGTGAGGCGGGTGCCGCTGGTGTGAGGGCTTCGAGCGAGGCGCGGAAGCGCTGCTCTTCACGAGCGAAGATGTCAGCCGAGTCGTTCAGGTCGAATACGGCCGACATGAAGTTTTCAGGGCTCGCGTTCTCATCGAGTCTGCGCACGAGGTAGCCCACGGCGGCGTCGAACTCGTGAGAGTGAACTACCGGGGTGTAGAGAATCAGTTGCCCGACTGTCTCCCTGACGGCGTCAGCTTGGTCGGGCGCCATGCCGACCAACATTTCAAAATCAATCGCCGAGCTCACTCCTCTTTTCTGGGCGAGCAGATGGGCGAAGGCCACGTCAAAAAGATTGTGACCGGCGACGCCAATGCGAATGGCCTTGGTGCGCTCCTTCGTGAGCGACCACTCCAAGACCCTCTTGTAGTTGGTGTCTGATTCCTGCTTGCTCGGCAGCACGGACAACGGCCAGTCGTGAATCGCCGAGTCCACCTGCTCCATCTGGAGGTTCGCACCCTTCACGACCCGAACCTTGATGGGAGCGCCGCCCTTTTTGACCCGGGCAGAGGCGAAGGCGTTGAGCCGCCGCATGGCGTCGAGCGCCTCGGGCAGATAGGCCTGTAAGACGATTCCCGCGTGGTAGGTCTTAAGCCCTGGCGTGGAGAGGACCCGTTGGAACACGTCCAGAGTCATCTCCAGATCGCGGTACTCCTCCATGTCGAGGTTGATGAACGTCGGCGGTGAGGTTGTCGCAGCCTTCCGATACAGCGGCACGAGGGTCTCGACGACCCGGTTCACCGTGTAGTCGTAGTTCCACATTTGAAGCTGCGCGACTACCGATGACACTTTCACCGAGACGTACGTCACATCGGGTCGGTCGATCAGGCGCGAAACCCCCTCGAGGCGTTTTGCCGCCTCCTGATGTCCGAGCACGGCTTCGCCGAGGAGGTTGATATTGAGCTGGTCGCCCTTTTTGGTCAACCGCGTCAATGCTCCGGCGAGCGTCTTATCGCTCGCGTCGATGATGAGGTGGCTGATCAGGCCTTTGAGGGCAACCCGAGCGACGGGGACCACGATGGCAGGAAGGATTGGCGCAAAGACGGCACCGAGCTGGACGAGGAGCCTCAACACCCCGGTCAAGAAAGCGGGCGGGTTGCCACCGAGCTCGCGAAGATTCGCCGCTGCGACCTTGAGGTCCTCGGGGCGTAGCACTCGGTCGACAAACCCCAGCGCGAACGCTGGGCCGTCGGCGTCTTTCAATAAGTCAGCGAGACGCCGTGAACTGGGGTCTGGTTTGCGGTGGAGTCGGGCGGCTCGGGCCAACCATTGACGCACCAGCTCAACCGACTCGTCGGCGAGGCCCTTCGCGCCGCGGACTCCGGTGACGCTGGGAGACTTCGGCGTCGACGTCGAGACCTTCTGAGGCATATCCAAGAGGGTAGGGGTTTTGTCGAGCTCGTGCAGACTGCACCGTTGCCCGCTCAATACACTGGCGGAATGTCACAGTCGACTCTGGTTCCGAACACCGCTGACGTGGTCATCGTCGGCGGCGGACACAACGGGCTCACCGCCGCCGCATACCTCGCCAATGCCGGTGTCGACGTCGTGGTGCTCGAAAGGGCAGACCATTTTGGCGGGGCAGCAGTCTCCGCCGAGGCGTTTGCTGGAGTCGACGCTCGCCTCTCCCGCTACTCCTATCTCGTGAGCTTGATGCCCCAGGCGATCATCGACGACCTGTCGCTTCCCATTGAGTTCATTCGCCGACGCTATTCCTCCTACACACCCGTTCCTGGCGGAACCACTGGTCTGTTAGTCGACACGATGGACGAGGAGCGCACGAGGGAATCGTTTCGGGCAGTGGGTGCAGAAGACGACTATGAACGCTTTGTCTCGTTCTACCGCGACTGCGAAACGATTGCCCAGGTGCTCTTCCCCACCATGCTCTCGCCTGTCTTGACCAGAGACGAAGTGCGCCACCTCATTGACTCTGCCGCTCCTGGCCGAAGCCTCTTTGAGAAGTTCTTCACGCGGCGCATCGAAGACGTCGTCGAGGAGACCTTTGAGAGCGACCTGGTCAAGGGTGTCGTGCTCACCGATTCCCTCATTGGCACCTTCCCCGATACCGACGAGGACTTTTCGACCACAATCTGTTTTCTCTATCACGTGATCGGCGGTGGCACGGGGGATTGGGATGTCCCCGTGGGGGGTATGGGGGCTGTATCCAGCTCGCTCGAATATGCCGCCCGAGGCGCGGGCGCCACCCTGCTCTCGCGATGCGCAGTCGACTCCATCTCAGACGGCCGAGTGGTGCGAGGTGAGCAAGACGGGACCCACTTCGAGATCACCGCCCGAACCGTTATTTCTGCTGTGGCTCCCGCCGTCTTGCGCGCCATCACCGGAGGTAGCACCCAGCACTCCATCGAAGGCGCCCAGGTTAAGGTGAACCTTTTACTCGAGAGACTTCCTCAATTGGTTGACCCCGAGGTCTCTGCCGAAGAGGCCTTTGGAGGCACCTTTCACATCAACGAACTCTCGAGCCAACTCGAGAGCTCAATAAGACAGGCACGAGGTGGTCAAATTCCTGAAACCATCCCCTGCGAGATTTACTGCCACTCGCTCAGTGACCCGAGCATCCTCGGGCCGGAACTTCAGGACTCTGGTGCCCAGACTCTCACCGTGTTTGCCCTCAATGTTCCCCATGGAGTCATTAAAAACCGCAACCCCGGTGAGGTGCGGGCCCAACTGCAGGACAAGGTTCTCTCCTCCCTCAACTCTGTGCTCGCAGAACCCATCGAGTGCTGTGTGCTGCGGGATGGTAACGGTGAGTTGTGTATTGAGACGAAGACCACGATTGATCTGGAGCACGCACTCGGATTGCCCGGAGGCAACATCTTCCACGAGCCCCTCGCCTGGCCCTTCGCCGAAGATGACGAACCCCTCGACTCACCGGCCGCCCGTTGGGGGGTCGACTCGGGCGTCGAGGGGATTGTCTGCGCCGGCTCGGGCGCTCGCCGCGGTGGCGGGGTCAGCGGCATTGGAGGTCATAACGCCGCGATGGCCACCCTGGAGATTCTTGGCTTAGGTTGACCAACCGCGCATCATGCCCCATTCGGGCTCGAAGCCATAGCCGAGGCCGCCACCGAGGCTGACGATAAAGGCAATCCAGCCCACGAGAAGCAGGATAAAGAGCAGCAGAAGCGCTCCGCTGACCGCGACCGCCACCTTGGCGGGGACGTTGTTCTCACCGGCGCGGTGTGACCACACCCACGCGATGATGCCCATGATCAGGGCGGGAATCTGAGTGAAGAAGGAGAGCACTAGCGCCACCACACCGAGGGTGCGGCCGGGGTATTCCTTCAGCTCGGCAGGAGTCTCCACCACAGCGTCGGTGGAGGCCTTTTCGGTAGCCATGAGAGTCCAATCAGTTAGGGAACATTGACGAGCTCAAGGCTATGGCGGTGAGCTAGGGGCCGGCTATGGGAAAGCTATGGATGGGCTTTCAATCGGCCAAGTAGCGACTGGAGGCTGACACCCCCCAAGATGGATACATGCGAATTGGAATCCTGACGAGCGGTGGCGACGCCCCCGGTCTCAACGCGGTCATTCGAGGCATCGTGCTTACCGGAGAGCGGGTGGCCGGACACGAGTTCGTCGGCTTTCGCAATGGCTGGAAGGGAGTCGTCGACGACGACACCATGGTGCTCAGCCGCCACGAGGTCAAGGGCATCAGCAAGCTCGGTGGCACCATCTTGGGAACCTCCCGCACCAACCCGTTCCACCACGGTGGGGTCGAGCGCGTCAAGGAAGTGCTCGAGCGCCATGGCGTTGACGCCCTCATTGTGATTGGTGGCGAGGGAAGCCTCGCCGGCGGAAAGGAACTCTCCGACGCGGGTATTCCTATTGTGGGAGTGCCCAAGACCATCGACAACGACCTCAACGGGACAGACTTCACCTTCGGTTTTGACACCGCCGTGAGTATTGCGACCGATGCGATGGACCGTTTGCGCACCACCGGCGATGCCCACTCGCGCTGCATGGTGGCTGAGGTGATGGGTCGCCACGTGGGATGGATTGCCCTTCACTCCGGTATCGCTGCCGGCGCACACCTGATTTTGATTCCCGAGCGCAAAACCTCCCTCGACGAAATCACTCACTACGTCAAGGGGGCGTTCGACCGCGGGCGCGCACCGCTGGTCGTCGTCGCCGAGGGCTTCCAGCTCGACTCGATGGACACCGTCCACTCCACTCTGGGACTCGACGCAGCCGGTCGGCCACGTCTTGGGGGAATTGGGACGGTGCTCGCACCGCTGATTGAAGAGGCCACAGGAATCGAAACCCGAGCCACCACCCTTGGGCACATTCAGCGCGGTGGCACTCCCAGCGCGTTCGACCGGGTATTGGGAACGCGGTTTGGAATGGCGGCGCTCAATGCCACCCACGAAAAACAGTGGGGCAAGATGGTGTCGCTTCGTGGAACCGAGATCGAGATGGTTGACCTGTCCGAAGCGCTCGGCTCACTCAAGACGGTGCCCGAGTCTCGCTACGAAGAAGCAGCGCTCCTCTTCGGCTAGTCCTCGCTGTCGTCGACGATGGCCCAACCAAACAAGCCAATCAGCAGACCTCCGAGGGCAACCCCACCAATCGTCCAACTCACTGGATGTTTCTTGGCCTGGCGCTTAGCCCACCACGTGAACACCTTGCCGACGTTGCCCGGCATCAGGCGACGCTCAATCTCATCAAGGTTGACCGCGAGTGCACTGCGTGCCGAGGTGACCTGCCGCTGCTGAGCCTTAAGCGCCCTCATCGGAGCCCGGTCCCCTCTTCGCGCGGTCGCCACGGATCGTCCTGATGTCTTCTTTCACGTTGTCGATCGTGCGGGTAGGGAGGGGTGACCCGGTTCCCGCGACGAGCTTGGCTCCAATCGCCCCGACAATGACCGCGATGAGGAGGACGCCTCCGGCGAGAGTCAGTGCCGCCGCCCACGTCGGCATCACCAACGCCAGGGCAAACACGGCCGCGAGTACCAGCAGCAACACCACGGCCACCAACAAATTCAACGCGATAATCAGCAGGCCCAGGCCAATTCCGGTTCCTTTGAGCCTGGCTAGGAGTTCCTTACGCAGAAGCTCCAGCTCAGCCCGAATGAGCTGCCCCATGAGATAGGGCAGTTCGGTAATCAGGGCAAACAGAGACTTCTTGCCCTCGGGGCGCTGGGAAGCCACCAACTACACCCCACTCGAAGAATCGGTGCCGCTCGAGCGACGAGATTTCACCTGGTCGCTCACCTTTCGGGCGGTTGACTCCACTCGTTGGACCACCTCGGGAGCGCGCTCGCGCAAGTAGTCCTCTGCGCGAGTCACCTGGGCCTGCACCGAGGGGTTCGTCCAGAGCTTCTCGGCTCCGGCCTTGAGCTGCTCGTAACGCTCGCGTCCAGCACGGGTGCCGAACACGTATCCGACGGCTAGACCAATCACAAACATCAACTTGGAGCGCACTGCGACCACGTCCTTTGGTTGTATTCCGTTAGAGGCATAAATACCCCGCGCCCCTAGGTTAGCGCGATTTTTCGGGCATTACCAGATGCTCACACGACTCTCCGGCGCGAGATAGAGCTCGTTGCCCTCTGACACATCAAAGGTGTCAAAAAACAGGTCCAGGTTGCGCACAATCTGGTTGCAGCGAAACTCCGCGGGAGAATGAGGGTCGATTTGCAGCAATCGGCGCGCTTCTTCGTCGCGTATTGACAGCCGCCACGATTGCGCCCAGGAATAGAAGAAGCGCTCTGCTGCGCTCAACCCATCGACCACGGGAGGCTCCTCCCCTTCCAGAGAGATCAGGTAGGCCTTCCAGGCAATCGCGAGCCCACCCAGGTCGCCAATGTTCTCCCCCAGGGTCAATTCTCCATTCACGAAGAGCCCGGGCAGCTGTTTAGGTTCAAGCCGCGCATACTGCTCCACGAGCATTCCAGCTCGCTCGAGGAACCGCTCGCGATCCTCGGTCGTCCACCAATCCGTGAGTCGACCATCACCATCAAATCGAGAACCCTGATCGTCGAAACCATGGCCGATTTCGTGTCCAATGACGGCGCCGATTGCTCCGTAGTTCGCCGCCGCGTCGCGCTCGGGGTCGAAGAACGGGTACTGGAGGATGGCAGCGGGGAACACGATTTCGTTGAAGCCGGGGTTGTAATAAGCGTTCACCGTTTGCGGGGTCATGAACCACTCGTCGCGGTCAATGGGTTTGCCAAGCTTCTTCACCTCGCGACGCAGTTCGAATTGCGCCGACGCCTCAACGTTCCCGACTAGGTCAGATGAGTCAATCTCGAGATCGGAATAATCGCGCCATTTCGCCGGGTAGCCTATTTTGGGCGTGAATTTGGCAAGTTTGTCGAGAGCTCGCTGCTTAGTGGCCTCAGACATCCACTGAAGGTTCTGGATGCTCTCGCGATAGGCCTCGAGCAAGTGCGAGACCAACTCGTCCATCTTTTCCTTCGAATCGGGTGGAAAGTGGCGATCCACATAGAGGCGACCAATTGCCTCGCCCATCGCTCCCTCAACGACCGAGACTCCGCGCTTCCACCTCGCTCGAAGACTCGGGGTTCCACTGAGCGTGCGTCCATAGAAATCAAAGTGAGCGTCGACCATGTCACTGGTCAGATAGGGAGAAAGCCCGCGGATAACCTGCCATTCGAGCCATAGTGCCCACTCTGCTAATGGTCGGTTGGGCCAGAGAGAACCAATCGCCTCCACAAAAGTGGGTTGGCGCATCACCAGAGAGTCCAGTTCGCTCGCGGGGAGACCCGTCGCCTCAATCCACGCGTCTACGTCAAAAGGAGCCATGGACTCGCGCCACTGTTGAAGGCTGCGAAGGTTGTAGGTCTTTTCCGCGTCCCGGCAAGACACCTGATCCCAATGGTGTGAGGCGATATCGGTTTCAACCGCCATCACCGTCTCGGCAAACTCTTCAGCATCCTCGCGCCCAATGAGAGTTGCCACCCGGGCAAGGTGGGCGACAAAGGCATCGCGCACCGGCTGGAACTGTTCCTCCCGGTAGTAGGACTCATCGGGCAGAGACAGTCCCCCCTGCTCGATGAACACCAGATAACGATCAGGCTGACCGGGGTCGTTATCGATGAAGAGGTCAAATAGGCCAGATGTTCCCCTCGCTTCGAGCCTCGCCATGGCAGACACCAAATCGTCGTGACTCGTCGCCCGCCGAACCGAGGCGAGCCGCTCGAAGAGGGGCGCCAGGCCGAGGCTCTCAATCGTGTCCTCGTCCATGAAGCTGCGATAGAGGTCGCCCACCTTCTTCTCTAACGAACCCTCTACGCCATTGGTGGCCTCTTCGACAATGGCGTGAACGTCTTTCTCAGCCTGTTCCGCCAAGACACTGAAGGCACCAAACATTGACTTGTCGTCGGGAATCGGGTGGCGCTCGAGCCAGCCCTGATTGACGTGGCGATACAAGTCGTCGGCCGGGGAAATCGACGGGTCAACGTCGTCTAGTTCCAAGCCACTCGCGGGAGAAATCGAATCGTTCTTCGTCACCGGATCAGCCATCACCACACCCTATGACGAGACGCTGAGTAGCGAATGAGTCGACCCTTCCGGTTGTAGCGTTTAGCCGTGAAGAGGGCCGTAGTCGATCGCGACATTTTCCGCCTCGCCTTTCCCGCTCTCGGAGCCCTCATCGCCGAACCCCTCTTCCTCCTCACCGACACCGCAATGGTGGGACACCTCGGCCAGCTTCCACTCGCTGGGTTGGGGCTCGCGGGCACGATTTTGCAAACCATCGTGGGTCTACTGATTTTCCTCGCCTACGCGACCACACCCTTTGTCGCGAGACGCTTAGGCGCCGGCGACCGGCCCGGAGCCATGTCAGCGGGAATTGATGGCCTGTGGCTCGCCATTGCACTCGGTGTGTTGATGGCAGCTGGCGGGATTCTCTCGGGTCCCACAATCGTCTCGTGGTTTGGCGCCGGCGTCGATGTCTCCGATCTCGCGAGCGCATATCTTCACGTGTCGTGGTGGGGGCTCCCGGGAATGCTCTTGGTCCTCGCCGCCACCGGAGTGTTGCGCGGTCTGCAGGATACGGTCACTCCCTTTGTGGTCGCCGTCGTCGGGTTCTCCGCAAATATTCTGCTCAACGCCGTCTTCATCTACGGCCTTGGCTGGGGACTCGTCGGGTCGGCCGTCGGCACCGTCATCGCCCAGTGGGGTATGGCCCTCTGGCTCGTGTCCGTCGTGCTGAAGTGGGCGACCACGGAAGGGGTGTCCCTGCTACCAGGCCGAGCGGGGGTGCTCGGGGCAATGAAATTGGGCGGCTGGCTATTCATTCGGACCATCAGCCTCCGGGTGGCATTCGTAGGCGCCACGGTTGTCGCCACCACCCTGGGAACAGCTGAGCTCGCGAGCTGGCACGTCGCCTTCACGATTTTCACTCTGATCGCCCTAGCGCTCGACTCTCTGGCAATTGCGGGGCAAAGTCTTGTGGGTTTACAGCTCGGGCGAGGCGACAAAGCGGAAACGAGGGCGGTGGTCAATCGACTCATTCTCTGGGGGTGGCTCTCTGGCGGAGCGCTTGGAATCCTTCTCGTTGTGAGCTCACCGGTTCTGCCCTTCCTCGTCACGTCAGACGAGATGGTGCGCACTCTCCTCGTGCCGACCCTTATTGTTCTCGGCCTCGCGATGCCGCTGGGCGGCTTCGTCTTCGTCCTCGACGGCGTGTTGATGGGCGCGGGAGATGGACGCTACCTCGCAGTGACAGGTGTGTTGAATGTGGCCGTTCTGTTTCCGCTATTCGCGCTCACGCTGTGGCTTGGTGACGCCGTTAGTCTGGATTGGTCGGGCATCGTCGCACTACAAGCCAGTGTGGGATTTGGATACCTGGGTGCCCGAGCACTCACATTAGGCCTGCGGGCCAAAACCGATAGATGGATGGTGACGGGTGTCAACAACCGTGGCGAGTGAACTCATTCGACGCCGAAATGGCGTCTTCCTACTTTTTGGAATCACTGGCTTCGCCTTCGCCACCTGGGCTGCCAGGCTCCCCGGCATCCGAGATAATCTCGACATTTCCCCCGCCGAAGTGGGCCTCTTTCTCTTTGGGGGTGCAGCCGGCGCGATTCTCGGGCTCGCCTTCGCCGCCCACATCATCGCCTACCTCGGCGAGCGCCGGACCATGCTCATCTTTATGCTGACCGCCCTCGTCGCCGTCGGCAGCGTGGGGCTGGTCAGTGTGTATCTGCCTTCGCTGTGGATTGCGCTGGGCGTGATGGTCTTCTTCGGTATCGGCGCGAGTACCACCGATGTGGCGATGAATATTGAGGGAGCCGAAGTCGAGCGAGAACTGGGACGCACCATCATGCCCTGGTTCCACGCCCTGTTTTCTCTCGGAACCGCAATCGGCGGCGCCCTCGCGGCGATTGCGAGTGGGCTGGGCATAGCGGTCGACAGCCATCTTGGCGTCACCGCGCTGATTCTGATGCCGCTCGCTGTCTATAGCGTTCATCTCATGGGCGGAGCGAGCTCCCGCGGAAGCCACCACGACGAAACCGAACGCAGCACGGTGGGTGAGCGTCTTGGGGTGTGGAAAGAAGCGCGCACCATCCTGATCGGACTGGTCGGGCTCTCAATGGCGCTCGCTGAGGGCTCAGCCAACGACTGGCTCGCCCTGGGCATGGTCGATGACCGAGGCTTCTCAAACGCCACGGGAGCACTGTGGTTTGTGCTGTTTGTCTCGGCGATGACCGCCGGCCGCATCGTCGGAGTTCCCTTGATTGACAAAGTGGGCCGGGTTCAGGCGCTTCGGCTCAGCGCGATATCGGCCTTCACTGGACTGGCATTGCTAATCCTTATCGAAAACACTGCGATTTCGGTCATCGCCGTCGTGCTGTGGGGTCTCGGCAGCGCGCTGGGTTTCCCCGTCGCCATGTCTGCCGCGGCGGACGACCCGAAGCGCGGCGCCGCACGGGTCAGCGCGGTGGCCACGCTCGCCTACGGCGCGTTCTTGATCGGACCTCCCATCATTGGAGCCCTCGCCGAAGTGTTCGGCGTGCTGAATTCGCTCTGGGTGGTGGCCGCGCTCGTCGCTGCCGGATACCTGGCGATTCCGGCGACAAAAAAACAAGACGCCTAGACTTCCCTGCTGTGAGGGTCTTGATTGCCACCTGCAGTGTCGACTATTCAGGGCGCCTGAATGCTCACCTACCCCTTGCCAAGCGACTCCTCATCGCTAAACAAGACGGCAGCATCCTCATTCACTCCGACGGCGGCTCGTACAAGCCGCTCAACTGGATGTCTCCTCCGTGCTCGCTCACTGAGCTCGAGCCCGATGAGGCTCAGATCGAGGCAGGGGTGAGCATGGTGTGGCAAGTGACCCACCAAAAAACCGCGGACCTTCTCGTGCTGAGCATCCACGAAGTGCATGAAGACGTGAACTACGAACTCGGCGAGGACCCGGGGCTGGTCAAAGAAGGCGTCGAAGCGGAGCTCCAGCGCCTCGTCGCCGATGACCTGAGCTGCATCGGCGAAGGTTTGACCCTGGTGAGGCGGGAATATCCCACGGCCATTGGGCCTGTCGACGTGCTCGCCACGCACGTCGACGGCGGAACCGTCGCCGTCGAAATTAAGCGGCGCGGAGAAATCGACGGTGTCGAGCAACTCACCCGCTATCGGGAGCTGCTGCAACGTGACCCCCACCTGCGCCCGGTGAAAGCTGTGTTCGCGGCCCAAGAAATCACGCCACAGGCCAAGACGCTCGCCGCGGATCGTGACATCGAATGCGTGGTGCTCGACTACGAGGCACTGCGCGGCGGGTCGGTCAACCACAACCGGCTGTTCTAACCCCGTCACTCAGTAGGCTCTCCTGGTGCCCCATTTCGACACTGTGCTGTTTGATCTCGACGGCACCATCGTCGACAGCGCGCCCGGCATCGTGCAGTCCATCGCACACACTCTTCGGGAATTCGGAAAACCCGTCCCCCCAATGAAAGAACTGCTGCACTGGGTGGGCCCACCCCTGCCCGAGTCTTTCCTCACCAAGGGAGGAATCCCCGAAGAGCAAATCGACGAGGTGGTCGCGGTGTATCGCGAGCAGTATCTGAACGTCGGCGCCTATGACTCTCGGCTCTTCGACGGTATGGGTGCAATTCTTCGAGATTTGAAACAACAGGGCAGGCCGATTGCTATCGCCACGTCGAAACCGATGACACCGGCCACACTGATGCTCGAGCACTTCACCCTCGTGCCCTATTTCGCCGTCATTGCAGCCGCTGCAGATGACGAGAGCCGCGGTGACAAACACCTCATCATTGACGATGCCCTCGAAGGGCTAAGCGATCTCGGCATCAACCCCGAGCGGGTCATCATGGTCGGCGATCGCATCCACGACATTGAAGGAGCGAAGAAGCACGGCATTCCCGCCGCCGTCGTGCACTGGGGCTATGGAACCCCCGAAGAGTGGGCACATGCAGACCACCAAATCGACACCCCCAGGCAACTGCGCTCCCTTCTGGGTTTGGCTCCGGAGCGTGGCCGGACGGTTCTCTAGCCGGGTACGCTTCCCGCATGCAGCCAAACTGGGACAACCCCGAAGACCTTCCTCTTCGGTTCAACCCACCCGACGGCTGGCGAACACCCGACCCCCAGTGGGTGTCTTTGTATAACGGCTACGAACCCCCCGCAGGGTGGAGGCCCTATCCCGACTGCCCCGGAGCCCCACCTCATTGGCCTTGGTGGGAAGAAAATGGGGCTTCCTGGTACACCTTCTTCCGCTTTCACTCCCCTCCTCCGACGAGGGCTCTGGGCTGGTGGTTTGCCCTGGGCGCTGCGGGGATGTTCACGCTGATGGTCTCTCCTTTCGCCCTCGGGTTCCCCACCGCGTTCATCCCCGGCGGTATCGCACTCGTTGCCCTCGTGATTGGAGTGAGCGGGGTCGTGAGGACCCTCAAAAGACAGTCGAACTGGCTCCATGGTGACCCCGTCGACCGAGTACGAGATTGGGCTGCACAACGACGAGAAGAAGAGCTTCCGAAGCTGTATGAGCGGCACCGTCGCCGCAGTAGCGGGGAGCCCAGTTTCGCCGAATTCGAAGCGTCTATGCAGCAGTGGTGGTGGCGCGGAACGCCCGAAGCCGGAGTGAATTAGTCACCACAAACACCGACGAGAATGCCATTGCGGCTCCCGCAATGAGCGGGTTGAGCACCCCAGCGATGGCGAGTGGAATGGAAATCACGTTGTAGGCGAAGGCCCAAAACAGGTTGCCCCGAATCGTGCCAAGCGTCTTTCGCGCGAGGAGCAGCGCAACGGGAATCTGTTCGATGTCTCCACGGGTAATCGTGATGTCGCCAGCCGACATCGCTTGGTCAGTGCCACTTCCCAGCGCAATACCCACGTCCGCGCTTGCAAGAGCAGGCGCGTCGTTCATCCCATCGCCCACCATCGCCACTCGACGCCCCTCGGCTTGCAGACGTTCGATGGCCTCGACCTTGCCCTCTGGAGTCACCCCGGAGATCACGGTGTCAATACCGAGAGCAGAACCGACTGCTTGGGCAGGGCCCTCCGAGTCACCGGTGAGAAGCACCACGCGGTATCCGCGGGAGTGAAGCGTGCGCACGGTTAAGGCCGACTGGGGCTTGGGTTGATCAGCGAGGAACACCGCCCCCCACAACGTCTCATCCACGGCGAGCCAGACCGCCGTGTGTTCGGCTGAGCCGCTGAAGGCTTCAGCGAGGTTCTCGGGTGCAGTGATTCCCTGGCTCTGAAGCCACCCCGCCTTACCGGCCCTCACAGTGTGGCCATCAATTGTTGCGCCCACTCCAAACCCCGCGTGAGCGGTCTCGTGGCTGACCTCTGGGGTCTTAATCTCTGAGCGGTGTGAAACGAGGGCCTTCGCGATGGGGTGGCTCGAGCTCGCCTCCAAGGCGACGAGGTAGGACCAGAACGCGTCGGGGTCGATGCCTTCCGCCAGCTGCTCGGACTCGACCGACATGACTCCGGTGGTGAGCGTTCCGGTTTTGTCCATCACGACGGTGTCGACGTGTTGGCTCGATTCGAGCGCCTCCGCTCCAGACAGCAGGATTCCAAGTTCAGCGCCACGGCCGGTCCCCGCCAGGAGAGCGGTCGGAGTCGCAAGACCTAGCGCACACGGGCACGCAATGATCAGCGTGGCGACGGCGGCACGAAAGGCCCATTCGACCGTTGGGCCCCAAATCACCCATCCGATGAGGGTGAGAAGCGCGAGCACAAGAACGATGGGGACGAAGACTCCCGAAATACTGTCGGCGAGGCGTTGGGCTTGAGCCTTACCGCTCTGGGCGCGCTCCACAATCCCCGCCATTCGAGCCAAATGGGTATCCGCGCCGACCCGAGTGGCTTCAATCACCAGCCTGCCGTGGGTGTTGATGGTGCCACCAATGACGTCGTCGCCGACACCGACATCAACGGGGACGGACTCACCCGTCACCAGCGAGCGATCAACCGCGGACTCACCCTCGATGATGGTGCCGTCTGTGGCAATACGATCACCGGGACGAACGATGACCTTCATGCCGACCTGAACCTGGTCGATGGGAAGCAGCACTTCGGTTTCGATCGGACCGTTGGGCCCAGGAATCTCGCGCAATACACGGGCCTCGTTGACACCGGCCGCGAGAAGGGCGCGAAGCGCCTCACCCGCTTCGCGCTTCGCGCGCGTCTCCAAGTAGCGGCCTAACAGGATAAAGGTCGTCACGGCGGCGGCCACTTCGAAATAGATTTCGTTACCGACCTGGTCGGGCGGGGCGAAGAAATGCATTTGCATAGTCATGCCCCACTCGCCTGCTCCACCCCAAACCAGGGCGTAAAGCGACCAGAGGGTGGCGGCAATGACTCCAATCGACACGAGAGTGTCCATGGTTGCCGCGCGGTGAATCGCATTCACCCAGGCAGCTCGGTGGAAAGGCCATGCGCCCCACGCGGCGACCGGAAGGGCGCACACCAGAACGACCCACTGCCAGCCAGGAAATTGAAGAGGGGGAATCATGCTGAGCGCCACAACGGGCACCGTCAACACGGCAGAGCCGATGAGGCGGCGGCGCAGGATCGTGAGCTTGTCGACCTTGGGGGCCTTTGACGTGCCGTGCAGGCTTGCCGAATAACCCGTCTTCTTCACCTGTTCGAGCAGCTGCTCGAGATTGGGAGCATCACCCCAGATGGTCGCCGTGTCGGTGGCGTAGTTGACCGACGCCGTCACACCGTCGAGCTGATTCAAACCTTTTTCGACCCGCTGAGCGCAGGCCGCGCACGTCATCCCTTCAATGTCGAGCTGAAGGGAATGGCTCGAGGGCCCGGTGTCACTCACGACTGGGAAACAACCGCCTCGAGGGTATAGCCCGAGTCGGCGATGGCGCCGGCGAGGTCGCCGAGGATGTCCTCTGAACCGTGGGTGACCGTCACCTTGGACTTACCGCCGTTCACGAGTTCAACCGAGACGTCGGTCACGCCCGGAATGTCCTTCGTCTTGGTCGTCACGGTGTTTACGCAGTGATTGCACGTCATTCCCGATACTTCGATCACGGTTTCCATGTCGCACCCCTCTATCCGTCACATCCGGGCCGGCGTAGTGGATATTGCCAGCTCGTGCCACCAGCATAGGCACTATGCCTATGACCGTTCCCAGTCTGTTAGAGCACTACTCGCCCTTCCTGGCCGTCCCGTCATCGAGAAAATCTCTCTCGGTGTCATCGCCCGTTCGCACGGAAGAGTCTGTGCACATCCCGCAAGGAACAGCCCGCGATGTGGAAGTGGCGGCCGGTCGTGTGCGCGCCGCTCAAGCGGAATGGGCCACACGGTCTCCCTCGGAGCGCTCTCGCTTTGCTCGCCGACTCCACACCCTCGTGCTCGAGAGGCAGCAGGAGATTCTCGATGTGATTCAGTGGGAAACCGGTAAGTCTCGCCGAAGTGCATTCGATGAAGTCGCTGATGTGTCGATGACAGCGCTCTACTACGCGAGCAACGGCCCGAAACAGCTTGCCCCCGAGAAACGTCGTGGTGCTATCCCTCTTCTCACCACGGCGACGGTTCACTATCAGCCCCGCGGTCTCGTCGCGATGATTAGCCCATGGAACTACCCCTTCACCCTGCCGGTGAGCGATGCGATTCCCGCTCTCATCGCCGGTAACGGGGTACTGCTCAAGCCAGACCCCAAAACCACCCTCTCGGCGCTGCTCGGCATTTCGCTCATGGTCGAAGCAGGTTTGCCCAAAGACCTCTTCCTCGCGGTGAGTGGCGACGCACAAAAGATTGGCCCGGCACTGATCACACAGGGTGACTACGTTATGTTCACGGGCTCCACCCGCACCGGGTCAATCGTGTCTCAGCAGGCAGCCGCACAACTCACCGACTTTTCTGCGGAGCTCGGCGGAAAGAACGCGATGGTCGTATTGGACGACGCCGACCAACAGCGTGCCATTGATGGCATCGTCACGGCGGCGTTCTCGAACGCGGGGCAGCTTTGTATGAGTATTGAGCGCCTCTACGTTCAGCGCTCTATTTATGACTCCTTTGTCCCCTCTCTGGTGCAGCGAGTGTCCTCCCTGCGCTTGGGGATTAGCTTTGACTACGAATCAGACATTGGTTCCCTCATCTCCCGCGATCAGCTGGAGAAAGTCTCCGCTCACGTCGACGACGCCGTGTCGAAGGGGGCTCGTGTCCTGACGGGAGGAAAGGCCAGGCCCGATATCGGCCCATTCGTCTTCGAACCCACCGTGCTTGAAGGGGTGAGTGAGGAGATGATGCTCTGCCGTGGAGAAACCTTCGGTCCCGTCATCGCTGTGAGAGCATTCGATTCAGACGACGAAGCCATCGCTCAGGCCAATGACAGTGATTATGGACTCAACGCGAGCGTCTGGGGGTCACCCGCAAGTGCCAGTGCCGTTGCACAGCGCATCCAGGCGGGAAGCGTGAACGTCAACGAGGGCTTCACTGCTTCCTGGGCATCGACCGATGCGCCGATGGGTGGCATGAAGAAGTCAGGCATCGGTCGCCGGCACGGCCCCGAAGGAATCAGAAAATACGCCGAGTCACAAACCCTCGCCCGGCAGCGGCTCACAAACGTCGACGCTCCTCGCGGGATGAGCCAAGAACAGTTCACGAAGGTGATGACTAGAGGCCTTCGATTGATGCGGTTTATTCGCCGCTGACACATTCGTGCGCGAGGGGGGACTTGAACCCCCACGCCCTTGCGGGCACTGGCACCTGAAGCCAGCGCGTCTGCCAATTCCGCCACTCGCGCAGTGTCTGCACAACCTGCGTGCAACTAGGTGAGATTAGCACAGCGCCCGCTCTGCCCACGAGGGCAGCTGGACCCAGACTCAAGCCTCTCTACCCCAGTACCATCGTTGTCACACCGTCAATCAGGGAGAAGGCGTGGGCTTCCTCGACAACTTTGAACGCTCGCTCGAGCGTGCTGTGGGTGGCGCCTTCGCTAAAACCTTTAAAAGCGGTATTCACCCGCTCGAAATTGTGGCTGCCGTCAAGCGAGAAATGGATGCCAGGGCCACGATTGTCTCTCGCCAGCGCATCCTCGTGCCGAGCGAATACGCAGTGTCCCTCAGCCAAGCAGACCACGAGCGTCTGAGTGAGTTGGGCACGGACCTGCTCGATGAAATCGTCGCGGAAATCGCCTCCCACCGAAGCCAGCAGGGCTACCAATCGAGCGATGCGCTGCGGGTCGCCCTCCAAGTCGACCCCGGACTGTCTGAGGGCATGGTGCAAGCACACGCCATCCTGCCCAAGGACGGTGTGGTGTGGATCCCGGTGTTGGAATTCGAAGGCACCAAGTATCCGCTCGTTCAGCGTCGCACCGTGGTCGGCCGTGGCAGCGACGTCGACGTGGTCATCACCGGTCGAGGTCTCTCGCGCCGGCATTTCCAGGTCATTTGGGACGGTAAACGAGCGGAAATTGAAGACCTCGGTTCGACCAACGGAACCGAACTCGATGGTCAACCGGTGACGAGGGCTGCTCTGCCCGACCGGTGCACCATCACCGCCGGCGAGGCGCGTATTGTGATGGGGGTAATTCCCCAGCAACAGGCTCGTTACCAAGCCCTCGTTGACTCGGGTCGGCCCTCCCAATCGAAGGAAACATCGTGAGTCCTCTGACGCTGTTTGTTCTTCAATTGGGCTTCCTCGCCATCCTCTGGGCGTTTATTTTCGCCATTGTTTACGCCCTTCGAACCGATCTGTTCGGACCCACCATGCGGCGAATCGAACAGGCTGCCGCCCAGCGCGCGCGCAACGGGGAGGGCACCTCTGATTCCACACCCGCCGCGCCCAAGGCTCCGAGTGGGGACGCAAAGACCTTGGTGGTCACCTCGGGTCCGAAAACAGGCCTCGAAGTGTCGCTCGAGGGTGAAGACCAGTTCACGATTGGACGCTCGGCCGAATCGAGCCTCGTTGTTCGCGACGACTACACCTCCACCCATCACGCGCGCCTGATGCGCTGGAACGACCAGTGGATGATTCAAGACCTCGACTCGACCAACGGCACCCTGCTCGACGGCAAAAAGGTGGGAATCCCCACACCCGTGCCGCTGGACACCCCCATCACCGTTGGTGAAACGACGTTCGAACTGAGGCGGTAGTCGGCGTGGTCACACCGGTATTGAGCGCCGCGGCGAGCCACGTGGGGAAGGTTCGCGCGAGCAACCAAGACTCCGGATCGATTGGTAACCACCTCTTCGTTGTCGCAGACGGCATGGGTGGCCACGCCGGAGGCGACGTGGCGAGCGCGATAGCCGTGAGGCACCTCGCAGAGATTGACCGCCCCTACGACTCTGTCGATGACGCCCGCGAGGTGCTCTACCGCAGCATTTTGGACGCCGGCATGGAATTGACCGAGGCCGTCTCGGAGCACCCTGAACTCACCGGAATGGGCACCACCGTCAGCGCCATGATCCGGGTGGGTAAGCAGATGGTCATCGCCCACATCGGAGACTCCCGTATCTATCGCCTGCGAAACGGCGTGCTGGAACAGATCACCGCGGACCACACCTTCGTTCAACGCCTGGTTGATTCGGGCCGCATTACCCCGGAAGAAGCCGCGGTTCACCCCAGGCGCAGCGTGCTCATGCGGGTGCTAGGTGACGTTGATGTGGAACCCGAGATCGACACCCACGTGGTCGACACCCAGCCCGATGACCGCTGGTTGCTCTGCTCTGACGGTCTCAGTGGGTATGTGAGCGAGCGGGAGATTGCCGAGATTCTGGTCAGCGTCGACAACACCGAAGACGCCTGCGAGAAGCTCATCCTCGCGAGCCTCGCCGAGGGTGCTCCCGACAACGTCACTGTCGTTGTGGTGCGCGACTTAGAGGGTGTCGAACACTCCCCGCCCCGACAACCAATGCTGGTCGGCTCTGCCGCGAGCCCACTCACCTACGAATCCGGCCCGGTGGCAAGGGTGCCAAAGCTTCCGACCCTCCTTTTGCACCCGCTTCGAGCGCAACCCGTCTTCGACGAGCACTTCGAACCGGAAGAGAGCTACCTCGAAGAGCTCATCGAAGAAGACCGGCGCCGGCGCCGGCGCCGGCAGATGGTGTGGGCGCTCAGTGTTCTCCTGGTGGTTGGAGCTCTCGCCTGGGGAGCCGTCGCCAGCTATCAGTGGACCCAGACCAAGTTCTTTGTCGGCGAAGACGACGGCATGGTCGTCATCTACCGAGGGGTTCAACAAAACGTCGGGCCCTTTGCTCTTTCCACCCCTTACGAGGACACGGGCATTGCCTTGGACGACCTGCCCCTGTTTATCCAGCAGAGCGTCGAAGACACCCTCCCCGCCGACACCCTCGATGAGGCGAGAAAAATCGTGAAGAGGCTCACTCGTGAGTAGGACCGAGCCGTTACCCCCCGCTTCCCCCGTCACCGGTCGGGTGGTGTTGAAAGTGCGCGTGCCGAAGCGTCTGCGCAACCTCGAACTTGGATTGCTGTTTTTCGCCCTCGGCATCAGCGCGGTAGCCCTTGCCCTGGTCCAGTTCGGGGCACAGGGGGCGCTCGACCTTCGCGTGTTGAGCTACACCGGAGCTCTCGCCGTTCTGGTGCTCCTCGTTCACCTGGCCGTTCGCTACCTCGCGCCAGATGCGGACCCCTTCGTCTTGCCCATCGCGACCGTGATCAACGGTCTTGGCATCACGATGATTCACCGCCTCGACATCGCCGACGGCATCGTGGGCTGGCAGGCGACCGGCATCCGCCAGATGGCGTGGACCGCAGTCGCCCTCGTCGGCTTCGTCCTCGTCCTTGCGATTGTGAGAAACCACCGGTTACTGCTGCGTTTTCGCTACCTTTTTATGCTCGCCGGCGTGATCCTCCTTCTGATGCCGCTGATGCCGGGTATCGGGCGGACGGTGAACGGGGCAACGCTGTGGGTGCAGCTCGGGTCGATTACCTTCCAACCGGGTGAGGTGGCAAAAATCGCGCTGGCGATATTCTTCGCCGGATATCTGCTCACCGCGAAAGACAGCCTTCAGATCGTAGGCAAACAGGCCTTTGGACTGCGCTGGCCTCGGGTGCGTGACTTGGGCCCTATCCTCGTCGTCTGGGCGGTCGCCATGGCGGTGCTCGTGTTCCAGCGAGACCTGGGTACCTCGCTTCTGTACTTTGGCCTTTTCCTTGCGATGATGTTCATCGCCACGGAGCGGTTCATCTGGATTGTTGTCGGAGGTGGGCTCTTCCTCGCGGGAGCGCTCATTGCCGGCAGCCAAATTGGCTACGTGCGAGGCCGGGTCGCGGGGTGGTTGAACTCATTTGATGCTGATGTGTACGAACAACTGGGCGGAAGCTACCAACTCGTGCAAGGCCTCTTCGGCTTCGCTGAGGGAGGTTTCCTCGGTCA
>JAYODB010000054.1:0-5863 GCA_038106075.1 Cellulomonadaceae bacterium
CCTCGAGCTCTTGATCTGAGAGCGTGGCCAGAATGGCACGACCGGACGCGGTGCGAAGCGCAGGGAGGGTCACTCCGCTGAGCGAACCATCGCGGAGGGTGTGCTGGGAGAGCTCGGTGCGAAGCGTGAGCACGCCACCCCCGCGCAAGACCGTCAAATGCGCCGATTCCTCGGATTGGGCCACAAGCTCGAGCAGAAAAGGTTGCGAGAGGTTTGCCAGGTGGGCTTCGCGGGTGCGCAGCGCAATCGCAAACATTCGATGTCCCAAGAGGTACTTCTTGCTCGACGGGTCTCGGGTGATCAGTCCGGTATGGGCGAGGGTTCGACAGACCCTCGAGATTTGCCCCTTGTCACGTCGGGTCAGCGCCGCGATCTCTTGGACCCCGTAACCGCCGCGCTCAAAGGCATCGTCGGTGCCGAGGAGCTCCAGCACATCGAGATCACGAACCAGGCCAGAGGTGTGAGAAGTCATTTCCCCACGCTAGTGGCTAGTTGATATTTGGACAACTCAATTCGACGGGCCCACACCCGCCAACCTAGCCTTAGGGGACCTATGCGTAACTTGAGGAGGCATACGAAAGCATGAAATCACTAACCAAGAGCGCCCTCGCGGCGACCGGAGTCGCCAGTCTTTTGGCCCTCGCTGGCTGTTCAGCCGGTGGCGGTGGAGCTGCAGGCGACTCAGCACTGTCCGAATTTGACCTCTCCGGCGTTTCCGTCTCGGTGGGTTCGAAGGACTTCGACGAGCAGCTGATTCTCGGCTACATGATGGTCGAAGCGTTCGAAGCTGCCGGCGCTGACGTCACCGACCGAGTGAACCTCGGTGGCACCAGCGTGGCTCGTGAAGCCTTGGTGTCGGGCGAAATCGACGTCTACATGGAATACAACGGAACCGGCTGGACCGTCCACCTCGGTAACGAAGACCCCAGCTTTGACTCCGAAGTACTCACCAGCGGCGTTGCCGAGCAGGACCTTGTCGACAACGGCATCGTGTGGGTGGGACGCTCACCGTTCAACAACACCTACGGTTTCGCCTCAAGCCCTGAGGCCACCGATGCAAACAAAGGGGCATTCAGCCTCCAGACGATGATGGAATACGTCCAGGACAACCCGGACGCCATTGTTTGCATGGAGTCCGAGTTCCCGAGCCGTCCTGACGGCCTGATCCTGACCGAGACCGCCACCGGAATTGAGCTGCCGGAATCCCAGCAGCTGATTTTGGACACCGGAATCATTTACTCCGAAACCGCAAACAACAACTGCGACTTTGGTGAGGTGTTCACCACGGATGGTCGTATCCCCGCCCTGAACCTCACCTTGGTGGAGGACCCGGGCGTGAACATCGTCTACAACGTCTCCGCGACCGTTCGCGAGGAGACCTACCTCCTGGCGCCGGAAGCCTTCGACGGCATTGTCGAGGCGCTGCTCGCCCCGCTCAGCAACGAGCGCATGGCCGAGCTGAACGCACGCGTGTCCGCTGAGGGTGAAGACCCGCAGGCGGTCGCTCGCGACTACCTCGTCGAGGAAGGACTCCTCTCGGAGTAATTCACTGACACATGGGGGAGGGGAATTCCCCTCCCCCATGTGGGTGAAAGGACACGATGGATTTCGTTCTGAGCTTGTGGGACTACACCTCGGGTCGAGGTGAGCAGGTCGGTGCTGCTCTCGCGGAGCACTTGCTCTACGTCATCTCGGTGGTCGGACTCGCGAGCGTGGTCGCCATTGGCATTGCAATCGCCACCCGCCACAACGTGTTCGCGAGAGAGCTTGCCTTAGCCGTTGCCTCGGTCTTTCTCACTATCCCCTCGCTCGCCCTCTTCACCATCTTTATCCCGCTCGTGGGGTTGGGCTTTGCCCCATCGTTCATCGCGCTGTTTCTCTACGCAATCCTTCCCATCCTGCGCAACACCGTCACCGGCTTGGACGGTGTTGACCCGAGCGTGATGGAGTCCGCCAAAGGCATGGGGCTCACCCGCACCGAAGTGTTAGTTCGCATCCAGCTTCCCCTCGCCTGGCCCGTGATTCTCGCGGGTATCCGCATCGCCACCATGCTCACTGTCGGTATTGCCGCGATCGCCACCCTTGTCGCCGGTGGAGGCTTGGGCGACTTCATTAAGAGTGGGCTTGCGCGGCTCCCGCTGCCGAACTCTTTGGAGGCGATCTGGTTGGGCACGCTGTTGAGCCTGATCCTCGCTTTCGCCATTGACATGGCACTGAAACTGGTCAAGAACGTCACCATCTCGAGAGGAATCCGATGAGCGACGACGTACTCATTCGTCTAGAAAACGTCACCAAGAAATACGGTGACACTCCCGATGCGGCGGTCAATAACCTGACCCTGGAGGTGCGCCGAGGTGAGGTGCTCGTGCTGGTCGGGCCATCGGGGTGTGGCAAGTCGACCACCCTGCGCCTCATCAACCGCTTGATTGAGCCCACCTCCGGAACGCTCTACCTCAATGGTGAAGACGTCACCAACATCAACCCGAGCATGCTGCGTCGCAAAATCGGTTACGTCATCCAGCAGGTTGGGCTCTTCCCCCACCGCACCATCGCCGAGAACATTGCGACCGTGCCGAAGCTTCTGAACTGGGACAAGAAGAAGATCGCAGAGCGAGTGGACGAACTGCTCGACCTCGTGGGGATGGACCCCGAGGTCTACCGGGACCGCTACCCCAAGGAGCTCTCCGGTGGCCAAGCCCAGCGAGTGGGTGTCGCTCGTGCCCTCGCCGCGGACCCCGATGTGTTGTTGATGGATGAGCCCTTTGGAGCGATTGACCCGATCACCCGCGACCGCCTGCAAAATGAGTTCTTGCGCCTGCAGCAAGACTTGAAGAAAACCATCGTTTTTGTCACCCACGACATCGACGAGGCCATCAAGATGGGCAACCGGATCGCGATTCTGCGCGAGCAGTCAGAAATTGCGCAACTGGACACCCCCGAAGCTATCCTCGCTGACCCGGCAGACGAGTTTGTCGAGAACTTCTTGGGCTCTGGTGCGATTTTGAAGAGCTTGACGCTGATGAAGATTGCCGACACCGAGCTCCACCAGGTGCCCGTCTTCAAAGCACCGGTCATGCGCGACAAGGCAATCGAAACCCTTCAGGACTCCGAAGACAGCACGTCGATCCTGCTCGACGCTGACGACAAGCCGCTTCGCTGGTTGGACCTCGCTGCTCTCAACCGCACCAGCCAGCCGATTGAAAAGAGTGGCCGGCCCATCTCGGTTGACCTGCAACCCGAAGACACCCTGCAAGATGCGCTCACCGCGATGCTGCAATCCTCAGTGGGGCTCGCCGCAGTCACTGACCGTAAGGGAAAGTATCTCGGCTGCTGCACGATCGAATCTCTCGCCAAGCTGCTGGTCGAGCAGGGGGCCGGTAAGTAAGTGTCCACCGCAGCCATCACCCTTCGCAGGCAGAAAACACCGCTCGCCGAGCGGTTAGACCTGATCGTCACTCCGGTGTTCGCCGGTCTGCTCGCGCTACTGGGTTTTGCGGTGTGGCTGTATTCCGACATCGACGCCACCACGGCCGACATTCTCTCGAGCGAGAACATCACCCGCCAGATTTGGCAGACGATTCAATTGGGCTTCCTCTCCTCGCTGCTCGTGGTCGTGATTGCCGTGCCGATCGGCATTTTGGTGTCCCGTCGCGGCCTGCCGCGCCTGAAGACCGCGCTGGTTGACTTCTTGGGACTCGCCCAAGCACTACCGGCCTACGGCCTGATCGTCATTTTCTTCACGTTTATGGGCACGGGTCTCACGACCGTGGTCTATGCACTGGCCCTGTTCTCGCTCTTGCCGGTGCTTCGAAACACCATTGTGGGGCTCGAACAGGTTGATAAGTCCGTCATCGACGCCGGTCGGGGCATGGGCTACACGAAACTCCAAGTGCTTTTACAGATCGAGCTTCCCCTTGCCGTGCCGGTCATCATGGCGGGAATCCGCACCGCCATCGTCATCAACATCGGCATGGCCGCCCTCGCCTTCTTGGTGGGCGGTGGTGGTTTAGGGGAGACCATTAACTCGGGGCTGAAGCTCAACCGTGGCCCCGCGATCTTCATTGGTGCGGTCATGGTCGCCATCTTGGCGATGGTGTTTGACTTCCTCTCCGCGCTCGCGCAGAAATATCTGAAACCCAAAGGCATCTAAACCGGCTTCCGGCCAGGTGGGTTCTGCGCATAGTCTTGACCCACACGAGGAGGTTACGGATGCGTCTCGCTGCCGCGCTGTCCATTAGCGCCGTCACAACCCTTATCGTCGGGTGTTCGGGCACCCCCCAGTCCGAGGCTGATTTTGCGGCGGGGTGGTCGGTCGAAAACATCACACCGACCGATATTCGAGGCGTCTCGCCGGAACTAATCGACCTCAACGGCGACTTGACCCTCTTTGTCACGAGTCTCGACCCCGAGCGGGTCTGGGATGTCCTGCCCGACGGCACCCTTGAGCCCTCGGCAAAGCAGGTTCCTCCTGGAGCTGACTTCACCGTCATCAACGAAGGTGGACAGTGGCGGATGTACTGGGCCGACTTCGTCGATATGCCCCAACCCGGGACACCCATGCCGCCCGATGCGAAGAAGCAAGTGGTCTCTGCCACCACTACCGATTTCGTGACCTATTCGCCAAGTACACCCACCGGGGTGGAACAGGACGGCCCCGGTCGCGCCTGGGGTGTCCCCGACACCGTCGTCGGCCCAGACGGCACGGTTCACCTCTATTGGGTTGACGAGGTTGAGGGTGAATCGATGGAGGTTCTTCGCCACGCGACCTCGCAAGACGGCGTGAGCTTCAGCGTCGACCCCGACCCCGTGATGTTCGGCGGATACGTCGACCCCTACGTCCTTCAGGCCGAACAGGGCGATTGGCTCATGCTGCTCTCCACCACCCCGCACCCCTCCGAACTTCCTCAGAAGATTCACCTCGCCCGCTCAGCCGATGGAGTCAGCTGGGAGGTCGACCCGACACCGCTGCTCACGGAACCCGACACCAACTACCTCGACCCCACCGCGTACCCTCTAGGAGATGGGACCTGGCGGCTCGTCGTGGCCACGGCCCCCAAAGACGCCCCCCTCGACCCCGACCAGATGATGCTCGTCACTGCCGTGCTTCGCGCGGGAGCTCAGTGACCTCCTTCGAACTCTCCGTCAAACACGGCGTCGCGCATCTGCGCGAGGCCTGCGAGGTGATGAGCGAGCTCATCGAGCGTCACCGCCCACCCCAACTCTCTCCAGTCTCACCCGAGCGCTACTTCGACGTCCTGGTCTGTTCGATTGTGGGCCAGCAGCTCTCAGTCAAGGCCGCGGACACCATCGAGGCACGGTTGCGAGAACTGGTAGGCGAGCTCACACCCCAGCGTGTGCTGGACGTGGACGACGATGCCCTTCGCGCGGTGGGTCTGTCGAGATCAAAGGTGACCTACACGAAGGGGCTGGCGGAGGCGTTTCGCTCCGGTGAGGTTAGTCCGGTCGAGCTCGAGAGCGCCGATGACCTCACGATTCGAGAAACCCTGATTGCCCTCAAAGGCATCGGGCCCTGGACGGCAGAAATGTTCATGATTTTTGGACTGGGACACCTCGACGTGTGGTCCCCGGGCGACCTTGGGTTGCGCCGCGCGGTCGAGCACTACTTCGGTGAATACCGAGACGAGATCGCCGAGCGGTGGCAGCCTTACCGCTCAATCGCGGCGTGGTACCTGTGGGAGCACTCCGACGGGCTCGTAGGACGAAACGTCACCTGACACAGCAGGTATTTGACGACTACGCTGGAGACACATTCTCACCTCTGGAGGCATCATGGCTAAGTCGAACCGTGAAACCAACGAAAAAGAGTTGCGCGAAGGCCTCACCGAAAAAGCACGGCTCACCG
>JAYODB010000055.1:0-5851 GCA_038106075.1 Cellulomonadaceae bacterium
TGTGGTGCCCCCGCGGTAGTGGTGACGGAACCTCGGTTACCCGATGGCACTCCGTTTCCGACCCTCTACTACCTGAGCCTCCCAGAGGCGACAAAGGAAGCCTCCAGGCTCGAGGCGGCCGGAAAAATGGCCGAGTATCAGCAGCGTCTGGCAGACGATGATGAGGCCCGAGCGGCCTACGCGGCGGCCCACGAGAGTTTTCTCCACACTCGAGAGGCCATGGCGGTTGTCGACGAAATTGTGGGAATTAGTGCGGGGGGTATGCCAGACCGGGTGAAGTGTCTGCACGCCCTGATGGCTCACGCCCTTGCGGTCGGCCCGGGAGTTAACCCGGTGGGCGACTGGGCTTTGGCGGATTCCGCGTGGTCGATAGAGGAGTGCCAGTGTTCACTAGACGAGTAGGCGCTCGCCTCGCGGCAACGTCTGTGACGGCGATTGCCGTGTCCCTCGCTGTTGCTCCTGCAGCCTTCGCCGATGACGTCCGCGACCGTCAATACTGGCTCCAGGAATATGGCATCTCGCAGGCGTGGGAACTCACGCGCGGAGCAGGCGTCACCATCGCCATCATCGACACTGGAGTCGATTCCACTCACCCCGATCTTGAGGGCGTCGTCATTGGTGGCACCGACGTCTCGGGAATTGGTTCCGCTGACGGGCAAACCCCGGTGGGAGTGTCGAGTGAGCACGGCACGATGGTGGCGTCACTTGCGGCCGGCCGCGGCCATGGAAGCTCTGACGGTGTCATCGGTAGCGCTCCTGAAGCCAATGTGTTGAGCGTGTCGATGAGTTTTCAAGGCACGTCGATTCCCGCAGATGAGCAAATTGCAAACGCCGTGAGGTGGGCTGTTGACCAGGGCGCGGATGTCATCTCGCTCTCTCTCACCCGCAACACGAGAGAGTGGCCGGTGAGCTGGGACAAAGCGTTTGGCTATGCCGAGCGGAACGACGTGGTCGTGGTGGCGGCCGCGGGTAACCGGTCCGCTGGCACGGAGGTTGTTGGTGCTCCGGCCACGATGCCCGGTGTCCTCACCGTGGGCGGTGTCGACCGCTCCGGGTTTGCCAGCGCGACCGCCTCCAGCCAGGGCATCACCATCGGTGTGATGGCGCCGAGTGAAGACCTTGTCGGCGCGTACCCGGGCAATCGCTATGCCGAATGGGCGGGCACCAGTGGGGCGACGCCAATTGTGGCGGGCATTGTGGCGTTGGTGAGATCGGCGTACCCCAATCTCGACGCCACCAACGTGATTAACCGCATTCTCGCCACGGCGACTCCTGTCACGTCGACCCGACCGGACCCGCTCTACGGATACGGTCTCGTCGACGCGTATCAAGCCGTCGTGGCCGACGTTCCTCTGGTGAGCAGTAATCCGTTGGGGTCAATTGAGGAGTGGGTCACCATCTACCGTCGAGGAAGTGACGAGCGGGTGGTGTATCCCCTAGGGCCCGTTGCCCCGCCTGAACTTCCGACACCGCGAATGCTCACACCGAATGCTTCCGCTGAAATGTCGGACCAATCGGAACTCATCGCGTGGGCAATGGCGAGTGCTTTAGTCTTGGCTCTCACTGCAGTGGGCACACTTGGCTCCGTGAGCGTTCGAAGGGCTTCGAGAAACTCGGTAGATTAGGGGTGCTCATCTCCCCACTGGAAAGTTTTTGCTGTGCACAAGATTGTCATCGTCGGCGGCGGGTATGCCGGTTTCTACACGGCGTTCAAGCTCGAAAAACACCTGCGTCGTAACGAAGCATCGGTCACGCTCATTGACCCCCTGCCCTACATGACCTACCAGCCCTTCCTTCCCGAGGTGGCCGCCGGATCAATTGAGGCTCGGCATGCGATTGTTCCGCACCGCAGCCACTTGAAAAAGACGAATGTGATTACCGCCCGAGTGACGGCGATCGACCACGACAAGAAGTTTGTGACCGTGACGCCCGAGGTGGGAGAAGAGTTCACGGTCGACTATGACGAAGTGGTAATCACCGCAGGCGCGGTGACCCGTACGTTCCCTATTCCCGGAGTCGCCGATGTGGCAATCGGTTTGAAAACCATTGAAGAAGCTGTTTCGGTTCGTGACCGGCTCATCGACAGCCTTCATCAAGCAAACCACTTGCCTCCGGGACCTGAACGCGATCGGCTCTTGACGGTTGTTGTCATTGGTGGAGGTTTTGCGGGAATTGAAGCCTTCGCCGAGCTTCGTAGCTTAGTGTCCGACATGCTTCGTCGATTTGATGGATTGACGGTGTCGGACACCCACTTCCACCTCATTGAGGCGATGGATCGAATCATGCCCGAGGTGTCACTCAAAACGAGCCAATGGGTACTGAAGAACCTCGAGCAGCGTCAAGCGCACGTCCACCTCAACACCCAGCTGGTAAGCGCTGTCGGCGGCCGACTCGAGCTCTCCACCGGACAGATTCTTGAAACCGATTTGGTTGTGTGGACTGCGGGCGTCAAGGCGAAGTCGATGCTCGGCGGCTCTGGGATTCCTTTGGACGACCGCGATCGCATCCGCGCCCAAGCTGACCTTCGGGTCATCGACGACAACGGCCCGATTGGTGGCATGTGGACCGCCGGTGACGTTGCTGCGGTGCCAGACCTTTCCGGTGGTGGGGTCGGCGGATACTGCGTTCCCAATGCCCAGCACGCGGTGCGTCAGGCCAAACTTCTCGCGAAGAATATTGTCGCCACGCTGCGGGGAGAAGAGCCCAAGGATTATCTGCACAAGAACCTCGGCGCGGTAGCCGGTCTCGGGGTTGGTGTTGGTGTTCTCCAGGTCGGTTCATTCGGCCTCACGGGCTTCCTCGCGTGGCTTGCTCACCGCGGTTACCACGGCTTAGCCATGCCGATGTGGGAGCGAAAGGCTCGCGTGGTCTCCGACTGGATGATGCAATTGTTCTGGGGTCGCGATGTGGCGAGTGTTCGAGCAGTGGCGCGTCCCCGGGCTTTCTTCGAAGAGTTTGCTGCACGCCCCGCGCCGGCACAGGCCAAGAAAGCGGCCAGCCAGGCCAAGAAGACGCCCGTTCGCGCGGGTTAGACTGCGACCGGGCCCCGGTAGCCCAATCGGCAGAGGCAGGCGACTTAAAATCGTCACAGTCGGGGTTCGAGTCCCCGCCGGGGCACCAGCCTGACAATTGGCCCAGAGAGACGTTAACCCAATCGGTTTACACTGCCGAGTATGGAACTGTTCATCGTCATTGGTGTTGTCGTCGGCCTTCTGGCCATCGTAGGAATCTATCTGTGGGCCACCTACAACTCGTTGGTGACGCTCAATGTTCGTGTCGACGAGGCGTGGAGCGATATCACCGTCCAGCTCAAGCGTCGAGCTGACCTCATCCCCAATCTGGTGGATTCCGTTAAGGGCTACGCAAGCCACGAGTCTCGGGTCTTTGAAAACGTCACTCAGGCTCGAGCCGCCACTCTTTCTGCGCAGGGCCCTGCTGAAGCAGCGAAAGCGGAGAACATGATGCAAGAAGCGTTGAAGAGCATCTTCGCGGTGGCCGAGGCCTACCCGCAGCTTCAGGCCAGTCAGAACTTCCTCCAGCTTCAAGGAGAGCTCGTTGACACGGAGGACAAGATTCAAGCCGCTCGCCGCTTCTACAACGGTGGTGTCCGGGAGCTCAACACCAAGATTAAGCTGTTCCCGAACAACTTTTTTGCGTCGAACCTCGGCTTTGGTGAGCGAGACTTCTTCGAAGTGGAGAACCCCGAAGCGATTGCAGACGCACCTCGCGTGAAGTTCTAGCAACCCAATTCTTTGTTGCTAGTCCGGGGGAGGTGGTTGTCACATGTATCGAGCGGTAGCGGCAAATAAGCGCAATACCGTCCTCATCATGGCGGTGTTCGTCGCCCTCGTCGTGGGCATCGGTTTTGTTGCCCAAGCGCTGCTGGGTGACGGGTCCGGCGTGATACTCGGGGCCACCATTATCGGAGCACTCATCTACGTGGTCATCCAGTACTACCAGGCGGGTTCGCAGGCCCTGGCGATGGCAGGAGCCCGCCAGATTCAAAAGAAAGACAACCCTCGTCTGTATCGAATTGTCGAAAACCTGGCGATCACCACCGGTCTTCCCTCTCCAAAGGTCTATATCGTCGACGACCCGGCACCGAACGCCTTCGCCACGGGACGCGATCCCGAGCACGCGGCTGTCGCTGCCACGACGGGTCTGCTTGAGCTCATGGATGATCAAGAGCTCGAGGGTGTCATGGCGCATGAAATGGCGCACGTCAAAAACCTGGACATCCGTGTCTCCACGATTGTCTTTGGGCTGGTCGTGGTCGTCGGTTTTATCGCTGACTTCTTTGCTCGCCTGGCGTTTTTTGGCGGATTGCGCCGAAACAATGGCGGCGGGAACCCTGTCATCTTGGTGGTAGGGCTTCTTGCGATGATTCTTGCCCCGCTGCTTGCTGCGCTCATTCAAGCTGCGATATCCCGTCAGCGGGAATACCTGGCGGATGCCACCGGTGTGTTGACCACCCGCCACCCTGAAGGCCTCGCTCGGGCGCTGCACAAACTCGGCGAATACGGGCGTCCACTCAAGCGACAGCAAGCGTCCATGGCTCACCTGTGGATGGCGGATCCCATGCAGCCGGGTGTGATTGATCGGATGTTCCAAACTCACCCTCCAATTCCCGATCGAATCCGTCGACTGCTCGAGAATCAAACGAAGTTCTAAGCCCCCAGGGGTCGACAACCTAGACTGGTCAGCATGAGAATGCCGCGATGGTTCCGCGAGGGAGCCGAGCGCCCCGGTGTTCCCAAGGGAATTCACTTGGCGGCCGCATGGTCATGGCGATTTATCGCCATTGTGGCGGCCTTTGCCGTGGCCATTCTGCTCATTATTCAGCTCAGCTTCATCGTCATTCCGTTGTTGATCGCGGTCTTGCTTGCCGTGCTTGCCGCGCCTGTTGCGCAGTGGTTGCGCAAACACTGGGTCCCCGCTTGGTTGGCCACCCTGCTGACTATTGTCGGGTTGCTCAGTGCAGTGACCGCGCTGGTGTGGATTGTGGTCGAGCAAATCAGACAGGATTGGACGTCACTTCAGGAGCGAAGCATCGTCGCGTATGACGGTTTCATCGTGTTTTTGCTGGAATCCCCGCTCCACGTCACAGAGTCCCAACTGAACGATTGGCTTGAGCAGCTCGCCGAGCAACTCAACCTCAATTCGGCGTGGATTCTTTCTGGCGCGCTGTCGATTAGTTCCTCTGTCGGCTCGGTTCTCGTGGGTGCCGGTTTGGCGCTGTTTGCGTTGGTGTTCTTTGTTCACGATGGCGAGCGCATTCTTCGCTGGCTGATTAGCCTGCTGCCCGTAGAGGCCCGCGCCCCGGTGGCTGGAGCGAGCCAGCGCGGGTGGGAGACGCTCACGCGTTTCGTGTCAGTCCAGATCTTTGTGGCCGTTGTGGATGCGATCGGAATTGGTCTGGGGGCGTTCTTCCTCGGCCTGCCGTTGGTGATTCCGATTGCGGTCGCGGTTTTCTTGGGAGGGTTTGTGCCCATCATCGGCGCCTTCGCGGCGGGCGGTTTGGCTGCGTTCATTGCGCTCGTCTATGAGGGCCCGGTCGCGGCGCTGATCATGATCGTGATTGTCTTGGTCGTTCAACAGATCGAGGGACAGATTCTGCAACCGCTCGTCATGGGAGCAGCTGTCAGGGTTCACCCGCTCGCCGTTGTGCTCGCGGTTGCCGCGGGCGGATTCCTCGCGGGAATTCCCGGCGTTCTCTTCGCGGTTCCGGTCGTCGCATATCTCAACGTATTCGTGAGCTATCTCGCGAGACGCGAGTGGGTGAGTGACCCCGCAATTACGCCGTGGCTTCAACCGAAAGTAGGGTTATAGCTCGTGACGATGACTGACCCCG
>JAYODB010000056.1:0-5552 GCA_038106075.1 Cellulomonadaceae bacterium
CGAAGAAGATGTATTTCGACGGTGAGATCGCGGGCTCTTGGCCAAGCCACTCCCCGGTGTCGCTATAGACGTCCTCGACGAAGAGGTCGGTGTAGATGCCTGTCATAAAGAGCAGCCACGAGAACACTGCGGAGCTCAGGATGAGCAGGAGGGGCCCTTGTTCTGCGGTTGTCTTCATGATGGAGAGGTTACGCCTCTTCGCCGGCGCACCGAGACACAAATGCCTGCATGATTCTGTCATCGGCAGAGTTCTCCTCGGGGTGCCACTGCACAGCAAGGCACCAGGCGAAACCGGGGTGTTCAATACCTTGAACGACACCGTCGAAGCCCCGGGCAACCACCTCGAGACCCTCACCAACGCGGTCGATGGCCTGATGGTGTTGAACGGCACCCGGAGTTTCTCTCCCTGGCCCTACGATGCTGGCAAGGGTGCTGCCTGGAACAACCGACATGGGCTCGTTGGTGAACGATTGGCCCGGTTTCCGGTATCGATCGTGTCCGACGACGTCGGGCAGGTGCTGATGCAGGGAACCTCCGAAATAGACGTTCATGAGCTGGGCGCCTCGACAAATGCCAAACACGGGGATATCCCGACGGAGCGCGGCTTCAAGCAGACTGAGCTCCCAGGTGTCCCGTCCTACTTCGAAACCCTCGTGGCGGTCGGAGAGGTCACTGCCATAACGAGATGGGTCAATATCTGGACCACCCGTCAGAACCAGGCCGTCGAGCCTGGCGACGATTTCGTGGACGTCCCCGGGGTCATGGGGTTGAGGTGGAAGCAGGACCCCCAAACCACCGGACCGGCTGACGCTCTCGAGGTACTGCGTTGGAAGACAGTCGAGCTCGGTGTCATATATGGTCATCTGGCCACGGGTGCGGTAACTGGTGAGACCGATTACCGGTCTCATCTTTGCCTCCCTGCGGGCCGCCGAAGGCCTCACGGTTGCCGCCTCTCTGACGAAGCCCGGTATGGGCTAGCCGTTGATGAGTCCACGGAAGTAATCGACCGTTTTTTCTAAGCCCTCATGCAACTGCACGGATGGCTCCCAGCCAAGCTCTTTCTTCGCCATCGTGATGTCGGGCTGGCGTTGCTTCGGGTCGTCTTGCGGAAGAGGCTTGTGTTCGATGCTCGACTTCGAGGTAGAGCGGGAAGGTCACGTCGTGACGAATCAGCTCAAAGTTCTTGTTGTCGCTCAGGTGCCATACGTTGCGCTTGTTGCCGGTGAAGAAGTTGTCCACGGCAATGACTTCGTGCCCCTCCGAAAGCAATCGGTCGGAGAGGTGCGAGCCGAGGAAGCCGGCACCGCCGGTCACCAAAATGCGCATTTGTCCATGGTAGGCGATGAGGTCGTTCTCACTAGCGTTGAATTGTTCACCTTGTGTTTACCCGTCATCAGCAGAGTCGTCACCGACGCTGCGCATAGTAGTGACGAACCCACTCGGGTTCGGATCAATTCCCTCAACACAAAGGATGGAAATACCCACGATGATGACTCGCACGAACATGGCCGGTGTGGCCATTGCGGTTGCTGCCTCATTCGCTCTCGCCGGATGCGCTGGTGCAGATTCTTCTTCAGCCGAAGGGGGATCCGGGCTCTCGGGCACCCTGGTGGGTGCCGGAGCCTCGTCACAGGGGTCCGCTCAGGAGGCCTGGGTCGCTGGTTTCCAGACGGCCAACGAATCCGTCACAGTGACCTATGACCCGATTGGTTCAGGTGGTGGCCGCGAGACCTTCCAAAGCGGAGCGTCGTCGTTCGCCGGCTCGGACCGCGCGTTCAAGGTCGACGAAATCGCCGAAGACAATTTCGCCTCCTGTGAGCCCGGCACCGGAATCTTCGAGATTCCTGCCTACATTTCTCCAATCGCCATCATCTTCAATCTCGATGGAGTGACCTCGCTTAACCTCGACGCCGACACCATCGCCGGCATCTTCACCGGTCAGATCACCAACTGGTCCGACGCAGCCATCACCTCACAGAACGCGGGTGTGCAGTTGCCCGACCTCACGATCACTCCGGTTCACCGCTCGGATGATTCGGGTACCACCGCAAACTTCACCGACTACGTGGCGAAGGCTGCTCCCAACACGTGGCTGTTGAAGGGTGAAAACGCTGGTTCCTTCGAAGCATGGCCCGCCGAGTGGGGCGGCGAGGGCGCCCCGCAGACCTCTGGTGTGGTTGACGCAGTGACCAACGGTGTCGGCACGATCGGCTACGCGGACGCCTCGCGCGCAGGAAGCCTCGGTGTGGTCTCGGTCAAGGTAGGCGACGAGTACGTGCCCTACAGCGCTGAAGCCGCCGCCGCCATCGTTGACGCCTCACCGGCCGACAGCCCGGGTGAGCGTGGCGAAAGCGACCTCGCGATTTCTTTGGCTCGCGACACCACGGCTGCGGGCACCTACCCAATCGTCCTGGTGAGCTACCTGATCGGGTGCAACGACTACGCCGATGATTCGGTGGTGCCGCTGGTCCAGGCGTACATGAGCTACGTCGTAAGCGAAGACGGCCAGGCGGCGTCAGCCGCGAACGCGGGTAACGCGCCTATTTCGGCCGACACTCGTGCCAAGGCCGAAGCGGTCATCGCGACGATTCAGTAAGAACCGCGGGTGGGTAGGTCCGGAGTGTTCACTCCGGGCCTACCTTTTCCCGGGGAAGTTCGTTAGCCTCACTCGAGTGGAGAAAGAGAGAGCCCATGAGCCAATCGGCTAAGCCACGGCCCGGCACTCTCACCGCCAAACAGCGGCCCGCCGATCGCATTTTCTCGGGCTCCGCCCGGGGCGCAGGAATCACTATTCTCATCACCCTCGCGGCGGTTTCCGCGTTCCTGCTTGTGGAGGGGTATCCGGCACTGGTGACGCCACCCGAGGAGATTTCCATCCTCGATAACCAGTCCTTTGTGGTCTATGTCACGCCGTTAGTGTTTGGAACACTCTGGGCGGCGGCGCTTGCGCTGCTCATGGCCCTGCCCGTCTCCATCGGGATTGCTCTCTTTATCTCTCACTATGCGCCTCGCAAGATCGCCGTCCTTCTCGGTTATGCGGTCGACCTGCTCGCGGCCGTTCCCTCGGTGGTTTACGGATTGTGGGGCGGCGTCATTTTGGCTCCCGGGATTCGGCCGCTCTACATGTGGTTTGAAGAGAACCTCGGGTTCCTTCCCTTTTTTGCCGGACCCACCTCCGGCACCGGCCGCACCATCCTCACCGCCGCCATAGTCCTCGCCGTGATGGTGCTCCCCATCATCACAGCGGTCTCTCGTGAAGTGTTTTTGCAAACCCCTCGTCTCTATGAAGAGGCCGCGCTCGCATTAGGCGCGACCCGTTGGGAAATGGTTCGATCGGTGGTTTTGCCCGTCGGGCGCGGCGGAATCATCTCCGCGGCCATGCTCGGATTGGGCAGAGCGTTGGGCGAAACGCTTGCCGTGGCAATGGTGCTCTCGGCGACGGGTGTAATCACGTTCAACTTGATTAGTTCGACGAACCCCTCAACGATTGCGGCGAACGTCGCGCTGAGCTTCCCCGAGGCCTACGGTCTCAACATCAATGTGCTGATTGCGTCGGGCCTTATTCTCTTCGCCATCACACTCGTGGTGAACTCGATTGCTCGCTGGGTCATCAACCTCCGCAAGGACTTCTCGGGGGCCAACTAGCGATGACTCAACTCTCAGCCTCGAACCCCACGGCGAACTATTACGCCTCCGGAAAGTTACCGGGCTATATGACCGGCATCCTTCTCCTGCTCTCGCTGGTGATTTCGTGGGGCATGTTCACCTTCTTCCGGCCAGCGGACCCGGAATACACGGTCAACCTGGCCGTTGTCGCGGTCGTCGCGGTCATCGTGTTCGGAGTGGTCCACTATGTGGCGTCACGCGTTGTCGAAGGCCCGCGGAAAGCGGTCGACCGCACAGTCACGTTGCTGGTCACCTTGGCGTTCGCGATCGCGATGATTCCCTTGCTCTCGTTGGTGCACACCGTGGTGAATTTGGGCGTCGCCCGATTCGATTTGGACTTCTTCACTCTGTCCATGCGCAACGTGGTGGGCGCCGGAGGCGGTGCTGCCCACGCCATGATGGGGACGGTCATCATGACCCTGTTGGCCACCGTGATCTCTGTCCCGGTGGGCTTGCTCGCGTCGATTTACCTGGTTGAATACGGTGAGGGCAAGCGCCTCGCCCGATTGATTACTTTCTTTGTCGACGTGATGACCGGTATTCCCTCGATCGTCGCCGGCCTCTTTGCCTACTCTCTCTTCTCGCTGATTTTGGGCCCGGGGACCCGGGTGGGTATCGCGGGGGCCGCGGCGCTGTCGGTGTTGATGATTCCGATTGTCGTGCGCTCGAGCGAGGAGATGCTTCGACTGGTGCCGAATGAACTGCGCGAAGCCTCTTACGCGCTAGGGGTTCCAAAGTGGCTCACCATTGTGAAAGTCGTTCTCCCTACGGCTCTCGCTGGAATCACCACCGGCGTGATGTTGGCGGTGGCGCGAGTGATGGGTGAGACCGCACCTCTCCTGATTGCAGCAGGCTTCACCAACGACTTCAACTTCAACCCCTTCTCCGACCGGATGCAGTCTCTACCAAACTTTGTCTATTACTCCTACATCGCCCAGGGAAGCGTGCCCGAGGCGTATCTGGATCGAGCCTGGGCCGGAGCGTTGGCACTGATTCTGATTGTGATGGTGTTGAACCTCGCTGCCCGCCTAATTACGAACATTTTTGCCCCGAAGTACGGTCGCTAACTAAGGAATACGACATGTCAAAGCGCATCGAAATCAATGACCTGAACGTCTACTACGGCAACTTCCTCGCCGTGGAGGGCGTGTCGATGGTGATGGAGCCGCGCACGGTCACCGCTTTTATCGGACCATCGGGTTGTGGCAAGTCGACCCTCATTCGCACGCTCAACCGCATGCACGAGGTGATCCCGGGCGCTCGCGTCGAAGGTGAAGTGCTCGTTGACGGGAGTAATCTCTACGACCCCGGTGTGGACCCGGTGAAGGTGCGCCGCGAGGTTGGAATGGTCTTCCAGCGGCCCAATCCGTTCCCCACGATGTCTATCCGCGACAACGTGCTCGCGGGTGTGAAGCTCAACAACAAGCGCATCTCCAAGTCCGACGCCGATGACTTGGTTGAGAAGTCTCTTCGTGGGGCAAACCTCTGGGAAGAGGTGAAGGACCGTTTGGACAAGCCGGGTTCAGGTATTTCTGGCGGTCAGCAGCAGCGCCTGTGCATCGCCCGTGCGATTGCGGTGGAACCCGAAGTGATTTTGATGGATGAGCCGTGCTCTGCTCTCGACCCCATTTCGACCCTCGCGATTGAAGACCTCATCGAAGAGCTCAAAGCGAATTACACGATCGTCATCGTGACCCACAACATGCAACAGGCGAGCCGCGTCAGCGACCGCACGGCGTTCTTTAATATCGCGGGAACCGGGCAGCCCGGGAAGCTCATCGAATACGACGACACCGACAAAATCTTCTCTGTACCGAAGGTCAAAGCCACCGAGGATTACGTTTCCGGCAAGTTCGGATAGGTCTAACCTGGTCGGATGAGTGCCG
>JAYODB010000010.1:0-5638 GCA_038106075.1 Cellulomonadaceae bacterium
CGATGGCGAGGTCGGCCGCTGGTTCAACTAATCGGATGCCACCCACTGTCGAGACGTAGACATCGGCTTGTGAGAGCTTGAGTCCTGCTCGGCGCTCTAATACGGCGAGGACCATGGCGACACGTGAAGACTCCACGCCATTAACCACTCGGCGTGGTTGGGGTGCGTTGGTGGGAACGACGAGAGCCTGGATTTCCACGGGCAGAGCTCTTCGCCCTTCAAGCGCGATAGTCGTGCAGGTTCCACTGAGTGGCTCTGGTGATTCCGAGCGAAAGAGAGCACTCGGGTCGGGAACCTCAGCTATTCCTTCGCCCTTCATCTCAAAGCAGCCCACTTCGTCCGTGGGCCCAAAACGATTTTTGAGTGCTCGAATGAAACGCAGAGCGGTTTGACGGTCTCCCTCAAAGTGGCACACCACATCGACTAAGTGTTCCAAGGTGCGAGGGCCAGCCACTTGGCCATCTTTGGTGACGTGTCCCACGATGATGATGGGAAGGTTTTTCGACTTGGCCAGTCGCATGAGAGAACTCGCGACCTCTCTCACTTGCGCAGGCCCACCTGCCAAAGAATCGACAGTGTCGGCCGAGACTGTTTGAACCGAGTCCACAATCAACAGTGAAGGCTCGAGTTGTTCGACCTGACCAAGAATCGTCGCAAGGTCTGTTGTGCTGGAGAGGTAGAGAGAATCGCTCAGTGCCCCGGTGCGCTCCGCACGTAACCGCACTTGCCCCACCGACTCTTCGGCGCTGACATACAGCACCTTGTGTTCGGCCTGTGAGACTTTGGATGCCACGTCGAGCAGAAGTGTCGATTTTCCCACCCCAGGTTCGCCCGAGAGCAAAATGACGGCACCCGACACAATGCCTCCCCCGAGGACACGGTCAAACTCCCCGATGCCCGTGGGAATGTGAGCAGCTGATTCTGTTGAGGCTTCGGTAATCGGCCTGGCGATTTCGGTTTCTGACACGGAGCGGGGTTCCACTCGGGGCCGATTGGTGGGAACACCTGCCTCAACGACCGTTCCCCACGCCTGACATTCACCGCAGCGACCTACCCATTTGAGGGTTGTCCAGCCGCACTCATCACATTTATACGGGGCAGCGGTCTTGGCCATGGACCGAGGCTACCGATTTCCCCTGACACGGAGCGCCTAGCAGGAGCGAATTGTGGCGTGCGTGGCGCTGTGTAACATTGTGGGCGGTACCGTGTCCGAGCGGCCTAAGGTGCAACTCTCGAAAAGTTGTGTGGGTGAAAGCCCACCGTGGGTTCAAATCCCACCGGTACCGCCAGTGTGATGAGTCGGGACATTGTTGACAGGCGACTTGGCTCTCTCCTGTCAGTATTTCGCGGCTCTTGTTTCACTATTAGTTGAGCTGGTTTTTTCAGTCGTCCGCACCTGGGTTGGTGGTGCGTTGGCTGAGGAATTCCTGTTTGCTTGGGGGAGAAGGTGATGGGGTTTTTTCAATGAGGAGACCCTGAAAACAACAGGCAACTCGTTTGCACCAAGACTTGGAATTTACTCGCTACCTGGCAACTCACCTCTCAAAATTGAAGAACTAAAATCTTTCTTTATTAGAGGGAACAGTAATTCGGCCAGTCGCCAATCCTCCATGGTGTCGATGTCGAACGCCTCATATTCCTTGAGTTCAAGAATTCTTCGGTGGGAATGGTCCCCAGCCTTTTCAAGCTCCCAGCCAATTGCAGATGTCCAATAGAACTGCCCCGCGTCATAGAAAGAAGGTGAAAAGTCTTGAGATCTCTTTTTCTGATTCCCCGGGAAGTTTTCTATTACATTTCCATCAGGAGCCAAGCCCCAGGACCTTCTAATCTCACTTCGAAACCTGGCGGCCGTGAAGACCATCTCACAGGCGCCTGGTTCAAGAAGGCGTTCCGCTTCGATTATATGCTGGGCCGTAACAAAAGCAGCGGTAGCGTAAGCCGTCAAAAAATTTGCGGCAGAGGAACCCCTATTAGCTATCCACCATTTGATTGCGTGGTCTGCCACCTCAGAAGTCGTTGCAAAATCGTCTGCAAGCTTTGAAGGACGCAAAAAAGGCACACTGTAGCCAACTCCTATGCCGAGTTCCGCAATTTCGGAGTCTTCCGTGCTGAGGATGATCTCATCGAAGATTCCGGTGGCTTCGAGGGTAGAGAAAATCCAGGAGAACATTGGCCTTCCATGGAAGATTCTGACGTTCTTATTAGGGATTCGCTTGCTGCCGGCCCGCGCAGGAACGATTGCCACCCTTTTCAAGTGGGTCTTCCCCTTCGTCGCCACCACATCCTTTAGTGAACCACATTCAGCTAGGCTAAACAGGAAAGCACACCTCTGAGGAGCGTCCTGATTGCCCTTTAATAACGAGCAAGAGTCTTTCTGGTCCGGAGAGTTTGGAGATGACTACATCTCTCGAAACCAGTCGGCTCAGTTGCTAGCGTCCAACATTGCCCTATTTTCCCGCGCACTCTCCGGAACATCCGACATTAGTTCGGTGCTTGAACTTGGAGCCAACATCGGCCTCAACCTGACTGCTCTATCAACTCTTTTTCCACGACAAAATCGAACCGGTGTAGAAATTAATGAGGCGGCGTTTCGCCGGCTAGATGAGAATGAGGCAGTGAATCGTGCGATCCATTCTTCGATACTGGATTTGCGATTAGATGAAGAGTTTGATTTGGTGCTAGTGAAGGGTGTCCTTATCCATTTGGCTCCTGAAAGCCTTCCTGCGGTTTATCATCGAATTTCTTTGTTGTCGAGGAAGTACATCCTTTTCGTTGAGTATTTCAGCCCGAGCCCTGTCGAACTCGATTACAGAGGCCATAGTGGCAAGTTGTTTAAGAGAGATTTTGCGGGAGAATTTCTCGCCTCACAGCCGTCTTTCTGCCTAGAGGATTATGGATTCGTTTATCACGGTGACCCTACACACCCGCTTGACGACTTAAACTGGTTTTTGTTGAGGCGTTCGGGGTAAGTGCTTCGTTTTAGTTTCGTACGTTAAATCCCGCTTCCTTGAGGGCGTTCTTGATATCAGCTGGCGTAAAGCGGGTGAACTGGAGCATAGACCCAACGGAAATCGCTCCCGCCCCAGCTTGAGCAGCCTCTACAGCATGCCAAGGAGTCCCAGCTCCTGTGCCAGCAATGATGGGAATCGATGTTTGGCTGGATACGGCGCGGATAAGCTCGAGAGGCATACCCTCCATTTTCCCGTCAAACACTACGTCCTGAACAAGCAACTCCCCAGCTCCACAATCCTCCAACTTCCTTGCAAAATCCAAAGGAGATATTTGGTGCTCGACCCTTGCACTGCAACTCGTTACCCGCTGCTGTCCGGGACCTGCATCTACGCTACAGACTATGGCTTGAGAGCCAAAAGTTCTCGATACTAATTCTACGAAACGGATGTTTTCGACGGCTGCCGTGCCTAAGAGAACCTTATCCGCCCCAGCCTCAAGAATGGATGAGATGGCTTGCTGGTCTCGTATTCCACCGCCAACGCAAATTGGTATTCTCACGCTCGCTGCTAAATCTTTTACCAGCCGTTCGGAAATTGTTCTGTTCTCAATAGTCGCTCTAACATCCACAATGAGGAGCTCATCCACATCCCGCGCTGCATGGAGTTGCGCTGAGGCTATTGGACTACCAACCTTGCGCCAATTATTGAAGCCTTTCCCTTTTACTTGATTGCTACCGTCAATCAGTATTGAGGGAATGACACGTATTTTCATTTAATGAGACCTAATACTTCTCGAAGGAGTGATATACCTAATGCCGAGCTTTTCTCAGGATGAAATTGCATTCCCGCAACCTTCTTATTGAGGTCGACGATGCTTGCAGAAATCTCATTAGACCCGTGATTTGCGATTAGCGATGTTCCTTGCGCGGAGCCGTCCACGAAATACGAATGCGAAAAATAGAAGTCTCTTCCTTCAAAACCCTTCAGTAGCTGCGGATACTCTTCCGAGGGAGCCTCCACTTCGGTCCAACCCACGTGAGGGACTCGGGCACCATGGGCAACTTCGAGCTTTCGAACTTCAAAATCGAGAATCCCCAAACCCTTTGCCTCGGGAGCCTCGCTACTTTGTGTCCCTAGAAGTTGCATTCCTAGGCATATTCCTACCAGGCCTCTGTTTCGGATAAGGACCTGATTTCGCAAGAACTCTCTAAACCCCAACGAGTCCATGCGGGTAGTTGCAGCACCATAATTTCCCGTACCGGGCAACACTATCGGACCGGCGCCCGATGACTGACCTGGGCCTTGAATTACGCGAATTTCTCCATCAATTGATTCTTTAAGTGCCGAAATAATCGACCCCGTGTTATTCAGACGTAGGTCAATAACCTCAATCACGGGGGTTGTCATAGGCCAATTTGGTTAGGTTTCCCTTTGCGTCTCTCACCAATTCTCCCTTTTGATCAGTCTGAAACAAATCGGAGTTTGTGAAACGATCGCAGATTTCAATGAAAGCGTCGACCCCCAATTCTAATGGTTCCAAAATCTCCTCAAGTGGTTTACCAAGGCAAGTCCAAGGGAATTTTCCGTCAAGCTCTCGAGAAATTTCTAATCCTTCGTCTCGCGTCATTCGTCCCCGACGAATGTAGAGACTTGCAATGTCAGATGTTCTTGAAAAACCGAATTTCAGGAACTTGAAATAGTCATGTATGCCAGTTTGGTGGTTGTCGAGATTCTCGTAATCAACCATGGAACCTTCTACAACATGGCTGAGAGTTTCGAAGCCGTGAGCCTTGGCAATTTGGGCGTTATTTAGTCCGTCCCAAGGAAAAAACTGCCCGAGAAACAGCCCCTTAAGGCCAAGCCGACCAATCGCTTCCTCGCTTGGGTAGGTATAAAGCACAAGGTCGTCCGGGGATATTGGAGAGATATTGGAAATATCCGATACCCTCAACCCGAGCAGTCCGCCAAATTCTTCGAGCCAGTTTCGATCGAGTTCGGCATTCTGGGCCGCCTTTTCTGGGCCACCGTATTCATTTTGGCTGTTTTCTCCCCAAACAATTAGCGGGATATTCATCGAGACTGCCATTCTCACAGGAATGGTGAAGATACCGACGTGTTCGGGCCAAGAAATATCCCCCACAAGTTCAAGCCCAATACGGTTTAGCTTTTTCCGAACTTTAGGGTTCGGGCTCACCGTGATGTGGTCGACTCCGATTTGGCGAAGATTGTCAAGGTTGCGCCGCCCAATTTCACTAAAATCGCAAGTCGTCGCGGTCACTGCGAGTGGATTCAGCCCTAACTCTTTCATCTTGATTACTTGAAACGTACTGTCTTTTCCTCCTGATACTGGCACGATGCAGTCGTAACCGGAGGACGATTTGTCACCTAATTGTGAAACAAGCGACAAGAAATCTCTCTCTCGCGAATCCCAATCAATCTCGGACCTTTGCTCGTAGGCGCGACACGCCGAACACACTCCGTTAGCGTCCAGAGCCAAGTCTGGCTTAGTGTCAGGCATCACGCATCTCGTGCAGTAATTCAAGAGTGCTCCTCAGTGATTTCTTGCGGAAACTGGCTCCTAATTATCCACCAAGCGTGTCAGAAATGTCGGATTCCAAAATAGGATCGCCTGCTCGAATAAATCGAGCGCTGGTGTTCTTCTCAATCGTCTCGATTTGCTGTGGAGG
>JAYODB010000010.1:5648-23021 GCA_038106075.1 Cellulomonadaceae bacterium
CTCGTGAACTTTTCCCCAATTTGGATATCTCTAATCGCTCGCAGAGAAGGCCGGAACATGAGGCTTCGGATTTCGCTCGCGCTTGGTCCGAATCGGTCGTGCCCTAGAATCTCAACAGCTTGATTGATGTCTTTGATGTATGCCGTAAGTTCATGCGGTTCTGCAGAGAACGCGCTATCTGGACCACCATCTGACCGCTTCACGGTGAGGTGCTTCTCAAATATTCGCGCACCTAATCCCACCGCGACTATCGCCGAGAGGTTGCCCAGTGTGTGATCCGAAAGTCCAACGGGCAACCCCCATCGCTCCTGCATGGTCCGAATGCTCACCAAATCCATTTCGTCCTGCGGGGCTGGATAGCTTGAATTTGTTCTTAGAAGGGTGATTTGCTCTGTTCCTGTTGAGGCTGCTTCAACCGCTGCATCGATTTCTTCGACGCTTGCCATTCCTGTCGAGAGAATTATTGGCTTACCTGTTCTTGCGATATGACGAATAAGTGGCAAGTCGATGATTTCAAATGAAGCAACCTTATAGAGCGGGGGGTTATGGGCCTCAAGAAAGTCGACAGCCGACTCATCGAATGGGGTCGAAAACCAGCTGATACCCACTTCATTGCAATACGAAGCTAGTTCGGCTGTCCAATCCCAAGGAGTCATTGCGCTCTCATAGAGCTCCCATAGAGGCTGCCCGTCCCAAATTGTTCCGTTGTCGAGGAACAGGTCAGGATGCTTGCCTCTCACGGTGATTGTGTCTGGACGGTAGTGCTGAAACTTGACATAGTTTGCGCCAGAATCACGGGCGGCCAGAATCAACTGCTTGGCCCGTTCAATCTTTCCAAGATGGTTCGCTGATACTTCAGCTATTACCTCAATCACACTTGAGCTCCTTTGCGGGAGAGGTTTTTCATTCCGGGGGGGTTCACCCTAACCCGGCCGTCATCCGATTCAAGTAACTTCTTCGAACCGCGTCGTATTCTCTGTCTAGATAGAAAACTCAATCCGGGGACGCTTAATAGAAAACGAACGCCGGCCAGATATCGTCGTCATTCAATGTCCCAACCATGTCAAAAAATCCTTGGATTCATCCACCAAGACCAATCGATTTATTCATACCGCGCTACAACCCTAGTTGTTTAGCGCGCGATACTATCTCTACACCTAGCGATTCACTGCCGATGTCTGCAGAAGTGTGTGAATCAATAACCGGCGGCTTCCCCCACGCTTGCCGCACCGCTCGCGAGAGCTCGTCGATATGGGAGGCCAGGTCGTCTCGGAAATCTATGGACTCCGAGGCAATACCCAATCGCTTGGCAGAGCTTGCGACTTGAAGCTGGTTGTCTGCAATTACGAGGACAACGCATGGGGTTCGGAGGAAACCGGCTTCCCATACAGTTGACCCTGCCGCGACAATCGCCAATCGCGCTTGCGATAGTTGTTTTTCGTAATCGCAACTGGCGATCACGCTAGCTCTTCCATCAATCTCAAGTTCTTCGATGAGGCGATCTCGATTGACAACCATAGGACCAATCGCGATTCTCACATCGTTTGAGATGCCCGCAACACATTTGATGACGGTCTTTGTCAGGCCCCGAATATCTGCAGCACCAAGAGAAATGAGGAGATAAGGTTGCGTAGGCGGCTGTAGGCGAGCCGTTGCCCTGAGGGATTCTCGGATTAGCGCATATTGAGGCCCGAGGAATAATTGAGTGTTGGCTGAAAAACGGCTATAGGACTCAAGCGGCTGGAGAATATTTTGGTTGACGACAAAGAGTGGGTTTATTCCCCGAGTCTCTCCGTTGTCATCAAATACTCCGTAAGGTATCCCCGAAGCCTCGAGGTGGTGGAAGAACGCCTCACTGAATGAATAGCCATCCAAGACCACTAATGTTGGCCGGCGGGTAACCCAATACTGCGCTTCGTCAGAACCGAAGGGCGGAATGTCCTCAGGAAGCAGCTCCACCTTGAGACCGTCACGGCTTTTTGCGTTTGATGGCATCGGCTCATGGACCCCGAGTTGGCAGTCCACTCCGGCCAAAGAATTAAGTTGATGAGCGAGCACCTTACTTCTCGAGAGATGACCCCCTCCGATTGAGGGGCCAAAATCTGCTCGGACTATTATTTTCATGGCGCTAATAAGTTAGAGGATTCGATGCCCCGATGAGAATACTTGCTTTGGGCCCGCACACGGACCGCCTTCCACTGACTGACCTTGGACTACAATCTATTCGTTTAGACGATCCGCTGTCTCTTCGTTACCTAAGCGAAGTTCGTCCAGATGCCATTGTCAGTTTTGGCTATAGGCACATTATTCCTCGTGAAATTATCAGCGAGTTCAAGGGTGTCATGATGAACCTGCACATCTCTTTCTTGCCCTGGAATAGGGGCTCTCACCCCAATTTCTGGGCTTGGCTCGAAAACTCTCCCCACGGGGTTACTCTCCATCGCATAGATGAAGGGATCGACACAGGACCTTTTTTCGCCCAAAGACGGGTTCCATTGTCCGATCAGCTCACGCTTCGCCAATCTCATTCTCTCCTTCACGATGAAATGGTGAAACTTTTTGCGGAGTATGCGGGGAAAGTACTCTATGGGAGCTTGGACTCAGAACCTCAGCTCTCTGGCGGATCATTCCACAGGTCAGCAGAGATAACTCAGTTCAGTGAATGCCTTTCCAATGGCTGGGACACTAGGTGCTCATCGGTGAGACAGTACGGCCGCGAAAACGGACTTTGGGTTCGCTCATGAACCTGGCCGGAAGGTCACTGCTGTTCCAAGAATCTCTTGATAGCTAGGCACACTCTTTCTAATTCATCTTCGCCCAGAGATGGATGTATTGGGATGCTCAAGATCTTTTTGTATAGAGAATCAGCATTTGGCCATCCGCCGGCTGAAGGCCTTAGGTCACTGCTGATTGGGTGATGGTGGACGGGAACGTAATGCACTTGGACCCCAATTCCGTTGCTAATCATGAAATCGTAAAGACCGCGTCGGTCTTCCACTCGAAGAACAAACAGATGGTAGCCATGGGTGAATCCAGGAGGAGCCTCCGGCGGTAGTTCAACACCTCCTATCCCTGTCAACAATCCGCGGTATCTTAGGGCCTGTTTGTTTCTTGAATCAATGAAATCGTCAATTCGTTGAATTTGGCTTGATCCGAGAGCAGCCTGGATATCCGTCATACGGTAGTGGTAGCCAACTTCACTAATTTCATAGAACCAACCACCGCCACTTGGTTTTCGCACGATGCCATGATTTCGGAACCGCTTTAGCCGTTCTGCAAGTCCGGAGTCGTTGGTGGTGACCATCCCACCCTCACCGGTTGTAATCGGCTTCACCGGATGGAAAGAGAAGCAAGTCATGTCGCTGTATTTGCAGTTTCCGACAGGACCTTCAGGCGTCTGGGCTCCAAGCGCGTGGGCTGCATCCTCAATAATTATGGGCCGTTTTGCGCCCCAATCGGGAAGACTCAGGTCGACCGGAAGACCTGCAAAATGAACAGGAATGATTGCACTCGCATCTGATGGGATTGCAGTTAGGTCGATGTTGAACGTGCTGAGAGACACGTCAATAAGGCCAGGGGTTGCTCCGACATATCGCGCAGCGTTCGCCGACGCCATAAAAGTGAGTGGAGATGTGTACACAATGTCCTCGGGGCCCAAACCTGATGCCCATGCAGCAGCGTGCAGCGCTGCCGTGCAAGAAGAAAAGGCGACGGCGTACTGTGCCCCAACATATTCTCTTACTGCGTCTTCAAAACGCTCAACAGCAGGACCCTGAGTAAGCCAATCGCTGCGAAGAACTCTCAGGATCGACGCCACATCCTCATGGTTAATCGACTGCCGCCCGTATGGAATCACGTGTTAGACCCCCAGCATCGAGGACTGATTCTCCTCTATCCAGCCCCTCAAGTACTCGATACTCATCCAGTCTGAATTGGTGTCACTTCGATAAGAAAAACCTTCTTCGACTTGAGTGCCGCCAATCGCTTCCATTTTTTCTTTGGTTTCAGGTTCAACCTCTGATGCAATACGAAAGTGATCGTCAAATTCCCAAGACTTGTGGGCGTCCTCCTCTCCAACCATTTGTTCATGAATTTTTTCTCCTGGGCGGACGCCAATGAATTCTCGGAGCCCACCCGGGTCAACGGCCTCCGCAATATCAACGACTCTCATTGACGGAATCTTCCTCACGAAAATCTCCCCGCCCGCTCCGTCCGAAAACGCACGTTCCACGAGAGAAACACCTTGGTCAAGAGAGATCATGAACCTTGTCATTCCCGCATCTGTAATTCGGAGCGGCTGCCCCGCTCGTCGAAGCTCCAAGAAATACGGAATGACCGAGCCTCGCGAACCCATCACATTTCCGTATCTCACCACGGAAAAATTTGTCTTCTTGGCTCCGGCATAGGCGAGGGCGGCAGTGAACATTTTGTCAGACACTAATTTCGTAGCGCCATAGAGATTCACGGGACTGCTCGCCTTATCGGTCGATAGCGCAACTACCTTCTTGACGCCTTGGTCCACCGCAGCATCAATCACGTTCATAGCACCGCCAATATTGGTCTTGACGGCTTCAAAAGGGTTGTATTCGGCAGTGGGCACAATTTTTGTTGCTGCTGCATGCACAACATAATCGATTCCATCAAAAGCTCGGTACACACGATCGCGATCCCGAACATCTCCGATGAAGAATCGAACCCGCTTGTCACCTTCGTACTTTTTTGCCATTTGCCACTGCTTCATTTCATCGCGAGAAAAAATGACAAGTTTCTGGGGGCCGAATGTTGTAAGTAGCCGCTCAGTGAAAGAGTGCCCGAACGAACCTGTACCACCCGTAATTAAGACTGTGGAGTCCTCAAACACAATGTCTGCCTTTCACTCCCCTTAAGTCTATGCCCGATTCGTTTTCAGGAATTAGGGTGAGATCCGGCTAGGACCCCTGAATAGATACGTCGTCTCCCTGATGCTTGACTGTCCAAGCATCAGCATTATGACGCGCGCGAGCCCCATTCCGAATCCTCCGTGCGGGGGGACACCGTGCCGGAAGAAGTCGAGGTAGTGCTCGAGGTCAGACGCCGCCAAGCCAGTTTCCGCAGCTCGAGCATCGAGGACGTCCACGCGGTGCTCACGCTGGGCTCCGGTCGAGATTTCCGTGCCGTTGTAAAGCAAATCGTACGAGTTGGTGAGCGCCCGATTGTCTGAATGGCGCATGTGATAAAACGGCCGAATTGATGAGTCGTAGTCGGTGACGAAGACGAAATCTGAACCGTACCGCTCTTTGACAACGGCACATAGCTGCCGTTCCGCTTCAGGGTCGAGGTCTCCATCTGCTCGCGGGATTTCATAGCCGGCTTCTTCGACGAGCTCCCGGGCCTCGGCGAGCGAGACCCTCGGGAAAGGAAGCGCGGGGCTCTCGAGCTCGACTCCAAGAATTTCAGCGATGGCTGCTCCGTGAGCCTCGATGACCGCGTCAATTGCGGTTTTGAGGAGCTGCTCGTGGATTGCCATGACGTCCTCGTGGGAATCAATCCAGCTCACTTCCATGTCAACGGAGGTGAACTCGGTAGCGTGGCGGGCTGTAAACGAGGGGTCAGCGCGGAATGCTGGCGCAATCTCGAAGATCTTGCCGAACCCCGCAGATTGGGCCATCTGCTTGAAGAACTGGGGAGACTGAGCCAGATAAGCGGTGGTGTCGAAGTAGTCGAGCTCAAACAACTCTGCCCGGGACTCGCTTGCGCTGGCCATGAGTTTCGGGGTGTGGATTTCGATGAAGCCGTTGTTGACCCACCACGTCCGAAGGGCGTGTTCGAAGGTGGTTTGTACTTTGAAGATGAGTTGCGCTTCTTTTCGCCGCAGGTCGAGAAACCGCCAGTCCATGCGCTTGTCGACGCTTGAGTCCTCTTCGATGGGGGGCTCGGGGTAGGCCAAGGAAGCAATGTCCATCGACCCGATGCGAACTTCGAGTCCACCGAGCTTCACTCGCTCGTCGATCAGCAACGTCCCGTCCACCGTGATCATGCTGCCCTGAGTGAGACTCGAAATGGCTTCTGTGAGAGCCAAGCGCTCGGGTTCGTTCGCGGCGGCCTCGTCACCCTCGCGAACTGCAGGGTTCACCAGTTGGAGTGCGCCTGATTCGTCGCGAAGGATGACAAACTGCACTTTCTTTTGATCGCGCACGGTGTCCACCCAGCCAGAGACTCGGACCTGTGAGTCGTGGGGGAGGGAGGCAAGGTCAGCGATGAGGGCGCGATTAGTCACAGTCAAGGAGTCTACAAGCGCATGAGAAGGTCGCTCTCGGGTGCGCCTTCTACACTTGGCTCTGTGCCCGCTGACCGTATTCACCTCGTTCGACACGGAGAAGTGGATAACCCCGAGCGGATCCTCTACGGCACCCTCGATGGCTATGGTTTGACTTCCCGAGGTCTCGAGATGGCTCGTGCTGCGGCCGACTATCTCGGCGCTTTTTCCGTGTCGAGGATCGTATCGAGCCCGCTCCAGCGCACAAAAGAAACCGCAGGGCCTCTCGTCGAGATGACGGGTTTACCTCTCGACATCGACGAGAGGGTTATCGAGGGCGACAACGCCTTTCAAGGCACGAAAGTTTCGGCAAAGAGGTTGTTGAGCAATCCCCGGCTGTGGCCGCTCCTTCGTAACCCCCTTCGGCCGAGTTGGGGAGAGCCCTACAAGCACATCGTGGCCCGCATGATGGAGGCCATCGATGACGCGCGGGGTTCAGTAGATTCGGGGGATGTCGTGGTGTTCACCCACCAGCTCCCCATCTGGATGGTGCACAGCCACGTGGCGGGAAAAGCGCTGCCACACCTCCCTTCTCGACGCCGGTGCACCCTAGGAAGCGTCACTTCATTGGTTCGCGAGGAAGGAAAGTGGCGAGAGGTCGACTACCAAGAACCCGCGAAGCATTTGCTTGTAGGAGCCATCGATTTGGGGGCTGTGTAGGTGTCCGTCGGAGAGATTGCCTTTAGCGGCTCACTGCTTGTGGCCCTTCCCCTTGCCCTACTTGCTGGGGTAATCGCGTTTGCCTCCCCCTGTGTTCTCCCCCTCGTGCCCGCCTATCTCGGCTACGTCGGTGGAATGTCGACCCTGCCTAAGCGGGGCGACCGCGTAGCGAGGCGGCAGCTTCTCATTGGAGTAGCACTATTTGTCGCAGGGTTCGCTGCCGTTTTCGTTCTCTTCTCTGTGGCCTTTGCCTCTGTCGGGGCACTGCTTCGCACGTGGCTCCCTTTAGTGATTCAGATTGCTGGGGTCGTGGTCATCATTATGGGTTTTGTGTTTATCGGCCAAGTGTCGTTCATGCAGAAACAGCTTGCCCTGCCGGTTCGTGCGGCAACGGGTGTTGCAGGAGCGCCCCTCCTTGGGGTCATCTTCGGATTTGGATGGGCTCCCTGCGTCGGACCCACCCTGGTGGCGGTCAACACGTTGGCGCTCAGTGTGGGAGACATTCCCCGCGCCGTTGCGCTCGCGATTGCTTATTCATTGGGGCTTGGGCTGCCCTTTCTCCTGATTTCCCTGGGGCTTCAATTTGCCGCGCGAACCATGAGTTTCATGAAGAAGCATCTTCGCGCCATCAATATTTCAGGAGGCGTTTTCTTGATGCTCATTGGCCTCGCGATGGTGTCGGGGCTGTGGACAAGCTGGATGAGTCAACTTCAGGTGTGGATTAGTGGATCCGTTACGCCCCTCTGACCACGCATCCCAAGCCCCGACCCAGAATCCGAGTCTGGGCGCATCGGGTTGGCTGAGATTCATTTGGCGCCAACTCACCAGCATGAAGACAGCCCTGGTTCTCCTGCTCCTGCTCGCGCTCGCGGCGATTCCGGGATCACTGGTTCCGCAGCGCTCGAGCGATCCGAACGGGGTCGTGCGCTACCGGCAAGACGACCCCGAGCTCTATGAGCTACTCGACTCACTCCAACTCTTCGACACATACACCTCGGTGTGGTTTTCGGCCATCTATCTACTTCTCTTTATCTCGCTCGTGGGCTGCATTCTTCCGCGTACAAACCATCACCTGAAAGCACTCAAGTCACCCCCGCCGGCGACGCCCAAGAATCTTTATCGGCTCGAGTCTCACCGGCTCGAGTCCCTCGGCGCTTCCGAGGCTCAGGAAGATGTGATTGCGAGGGCTGAGCGAGTCCTTCAAGGTGTGGGCTATCGCACTAGACGCTATGGAGCGAGTGTTGCCGGAGAAACCGGTTATCTGCGCGAGACCGCAAACCTCGTGTTCCACTTCGCCCTCGTGGGCATCTTGCTCTCACTCGCCATTGTCACGGGTTTCAAATACTCGGGCCAGCGCATCCTCATCGAGGGCACCACTTTCACAAATGACCTGGCAAGTTACGACAGCTTCACCCAAGGCCCATGGTTTAGCCCCCGGGCGCTCACTCCCTTCGCGCTCACCCTCGACGATTTCACCCCCACCTACCGCTTCAACGAAACCTCTGGTGCAGCAGAGCCACTTGACTTCGCCGCAACAATCACGGTGACCGAAGAAGGGGGGCAGGGAGAGGAGGTCCTTCGGGTCAACCAACCGCTCGCTGTGGGCGGGGCTTCTGTGTACTTATTGGGCAACGGTTTTGCCCCCCAAGTCACTATTCGCAACCCCGAAGGGCAAGTGGTGTTTAGCCAGGCAGTGGTCTTTCTCCCTCAAGACCAAAACCTGACCAGCCTCGGTGTTGTGAAGGTGCCCGATGGCCTCGCCCAGCAGGTGGGAATGATGGGGTTCTTCTACCCCTCGGCAGTGACCCTTGAGTCGGGTGCTTTGGCGTCGGTCTACCCCGAGCCCGACCTGCCTATTGTGACCTTCAATGTGTTCACGGGAGACCTGGGACTCGACGAGGGTATTCCCAGAAACGTCTATTCGCTTGAGACCGACGACATGGTTCAAATAGCGGGTGGTGATTCGGAGAACTCCGCCTTGGTGTTAGGGCTCGGCCAGGAGCTCGACCTTCCTGACGGTTTGGGAACCGTCGCGTTTGAGGCTCTTCCCCGCTACATCAGTGTCGATATTCACCGTGACCCCACCCAGTTGCCGGTCGCGATTTTCTCCGCGCTCATCGTGCTGGGCCTCATGGTCAGCCTGTTTGTGGTGAGACGTCGAGTCTGGGTCAGGGTCAACGATTCTGGCTCGGGCACAGCCCTCGAGGTGGCTGCCCTATCGCGCAACGACGACCCAGCTCAAGGCAAAGCCGTTGACGACATACTTCAGAGAATATTGAAAGCTGAAGAAAATAGGCTGTCGTCGTGATCGAGATGCTGGCGACCTATTCGTTGATTGGCGTGTATTCCGCGATGGCGGTGTACACGCTGGCGTTCCTGTTCTACTCCGTTGACCTTTCGACTCGTGCAGCTCGACCTGCTGGGCAACAGAGCGCCAGCTCTCAGAACGCAGGCGACACCCTCACTCCCGAGAAGACCTCGATGCGGGCTACTTTCTACCAGCGCGTTGCCACAGCCATGATGATGATTGCCTGGCTCGTGCACCTCGCGGCAACGATTCTCCGCGGTCTCGCCGGAGGTCGGGTTCCCTGGGCCAACATGTTCGAATTTGGCCTCACCGCGACCCTGCTCATCTCTGCCGTGTTCCTGGGGTCCCTCCTATGGCGCGACTTGGCATACCTTGGAGCGTTTGTGTCGGGCTTTGTACTTTTGGCGCTGGGCATTGTGACAGTCAACTACTACGTTGACGTCGTGCCGTTGCCCCCCGCATTGCAGTCGTATTGGCTGGTCATCCACGTGTTTGTTGCGAGCCTCGCGACTGCTTTCTTCGCGTTGGGTTCAGGCCTGTCGATTTACCAACTCATCCGCTCGCGCGTTGACCGTAGTGGGGGTTCTCTTCCGCGTCTGATGGCGAGCCTGCCCGACGCGGCCACCCTTGAATCGCTCGCCTACCGGCTCTACGTCATCGGATTTGTGTTGTGGACCTTCACCTTGATTGCCGGGGCTGTCTGGGCGGAGCGCGCCTGGGGTCGCTATTGGGGCTGGGACGTGAAGGAAGTGTGGACCTTCATCATTTGGGTCATCTTCGCTGGCTACATTCACGCTCGGGCTACGAGGGGTTGGCGAGGCGACCGCGCTGCTTGGTTGGGCCTGATTGGCTTTGGGGCACTGATTTTCAACTACGCCATCGTGAACGTGTTCTTTACGGGGCTTCACTCGTATTCGGGTCTCTAGACACAATTTCCTGCGCGAGGTGAAGACTGCGCTCGAGTCGAGCCCGCCACCACTCCACCCGCTCGTGAGGTGCCAGTACTTTTTGAACCGCTTCCGGGTCGAGCTGGATCACAGCGGGAATCACCCAGCCATTGTGAGGCGCGAGGGGCTCGGTGGTGACATCTCTCGTCAACAGCAGCTGGGTCGAGAGGCCATGGGGAGTCTCTCTTCCCGTCGCCTGATTCACCCAGGAGGCCACAGCTGTGGCGTGGGTGAGACCCACGCTGGTTTCGAGGGCACTCGATATGACGACATCCATCTCTCGCTCGAGTCCTTGAGACGCTAATTCGATTGAGCGGCTGAATCCCCCCAGTGGGCTCGGTTTGATGATTGCCACATCACAAGCCCTTCGATCGAGAAAATCGACTCGTCTCGTGGAGCGAATGAGTTCGTCAGCGGCGAGTCGGACCCGGCCCCCAAGGCGCTTTTTGAGCTCTGTCATTTCTTCGATAGTGCCCACGGGCTGTTCCACGTAGTCGATCGAGAACGGCTCAAGTTCCTGGATTGAGGCTGTAGCGGTGTCGACGTCCCACGAGGCGTTCACATCGAGGCGGAGCAACACCTCTTCACCACACAACCGCCGGACTTCGCGCACTCGGGCAATATCGTCGGCGAGGGCCTCACCTTTCTGAGCAACCTTGACTTTTACGGCAGTGACCCCGGGAAACTCTTGGAGCCAACCTTCGATGTCATTTGGCGGGAGCGCGGGCACGATGGCGTTCACCGGCACCGCATGAGCAACAAACGAAGGCTCCTCTCCGAACGCTTGCTCGAGCGCCGCGACTAGCCACCACGCGGCTTCCTGGTCATCGTATTCGGTGAATGCTGCCCATTCGCCGGGGCCCTGAGGTCCCTCAAAGAGAGCAACCTCGCGATGCTGAAGCCCTCTGAAAGAGGTCCGGAGAGGAATCGACACGACCGTCATGCGCTCGAGCAGCTCATCAAGCGACGGAGTCGAAAAGGCCATAAGACAAGTGTGTCAGGTGCCACTAACCTGGAGCCATGAGTCCTCTCGCACCGCAGATTTCACAGCGCCTCTCCCAAATCGCGCCCTCTGCCACGCTCAAAGTTGACGCTAAGGCGAAAGCCCTGAAAGCCGAAGGGCGACCCGTCATTAGCTTCGCCGCCGGTGAGCCAGACTTCCCCACCCCCGAGCACGTCGTCGAGGCGGCTGTGGCCGCGGTTCGGGACCCGAAAAACCACCGCTACACCCCCGCCGCCGGACTCACCGAGCTGCGTCAGGCCATTGCTGAGAAGACCGCCCGGGACTCGGGCTGGGCGATTGAGGCGTCTCAAGTTGTAGTCACCAACGGTGGAAAGCAGGCCGTGTACCAGGCCTGCCAGGCCGTCCTCGACGAAGGCGATGAGGTTCTCTTGCCTGCTCCATATTGGACGACCTACCCCGAAGCCATCAGCCTCACCGGTGCAGTGCCGGTCGAAGTGTTCGCGGGCGCGGACCAAGACTATAAGGTCACGGTCGAGCAGCTCGAGAAGGCTCGAACCGATAAGACAGTCGCTGTTTTGTTCGTCTCACCTTCCAACCCGACTGGCGCGACCTATACGGCGGAAGAAGCCCGGGCTATTGGCTTGTGGGCGGCTGAGCACAGCATCTGGGTCGTCGCCGATGAGATTTATCAGAACCTGGTTTATGACGACATGTCACCGGGTTCTCACGCGGTCTCCATCGCCGAAGCGGCGCCGGAAGTGCGAGACCAGTGCATTCTCGTGAACGGTGTGGCAAAGACCTACGCGATGACCGGTTGGCGGCTGGGCTGGATGGCGGGCTCCAAGGTTGCGATTGACGCGGCAGCCAACCTGCAATCACATCTCTCCAGTAACGTCTCGAACATTTCCCAGCTTGCGGGTCTTGCTGCCCTCACGGGTGACCAGGCTGCGGCGATTGACATGCGCGACCGATTCAATGTCCGACGAAAAACCATCGTCAAGGGTTTGAACGCCATCGACGGCGTCATCTGCCCCGACCCCACCGGAGCGTTCTATGTCTATCCGGACGTCACCGGACTGCTCGGAAAAACGTGGTCAGGTGTCACGCCGACGACCACCCTTGAGCTTGCTGACCTCATTTTGGATAAATGCGAGGTCGCTATTGTCCCGGGCGAAGCATTTGGGCCCAGCGGATACTTGCGTCTGAGCTACGCCCTCGGAGATGACGACCTGGCGGAGGGTATTTCTCGCCTGCAGAGCTTCTTTTCGGGCTCTTAGCCCTAATCCAGGGGAAGGCCCACTAAGACAGGCTCTGGCTGCAGGTGAACTCCAAAGCGGTTCAGCACCTGAGTCTTGATATAGCGGGCGAGCGATGCGATGTCTTCTGCGCTCGCATCGCCCGGGTTCGTGATGGCGAGGCTATGTTTCTTTGAGACCCGGGCGTTATTGCCCGGCAGTTGGAAACCCTTGGGGATGCCGGAGTGTTCGATTAACCAGGCAGCACTCAGTTTCACCTGGCCCTCGTCTGAGGTCTGGTCGAATTCGGCATCAGAAGGGGCTTCGCCCCCAAGTGTCACCACGGTCGCTTGAGCAGTGTCGAAGATGAAACGGGGAGCCTCTGGGGGAAGTGAATAGGAGAAGCGCTCTGATACGACGGGGTTCACGAAGAATGAGCCGCAACTGCGAGAGTCGACATCCTTAGGGTCAATCACCATTCCCTTGGACCGACGCAGGTCGAGAACCGTTTTTCGAAGCAGCGCCAGTGGCACCTGAGCCCCGAGGTCGAGATCGAGTGCCTCGGATACTTGGGCGTACGCGATGGGGTTGCTCTGTGGAGACTTTCTCAACCGGAAGGTGACCGAGGCCACCACACCTTGAAGCTCTCCCGCTTTCAAGGCGCTCGTGCGATGCCCAAGCCTCAGGTCGTCTCGCGGAATTGTTTTGAGAGTGGCTGAGGGGTATTCGATCAATTCAATTTCTTCGAGGGTGTCGGAGACTTCGTAGCCGTAGGCGCCAATGTTTTGGATGACGCTCGCTCCGACAAGCCCGGGAATCCCCGAGAGTGATTCGAGCCCTGAGAGACCTTCTGAGACCGTGTATGCCACGAGGTCATCCCAGTCTTCCCCTGCTTGAACGGTGAGCAACACGGCATCTTTCCCTGCCTCGGAGAGTTTCTTTCCTTTCGTGCCGATGTGGATGACGTGGCCGTCGAAACCGGAGTCTGACACCACGAGGTTCGAGCCCCCGCCGAGCACCATCCACGGCTCACCGCTTGAAAAGACGTCACCACAGACTTTGAGAAGTTGTTTGCGAGAGGTCACCCGGTGGTAGTGCGCGACGGGACCCCCAACGCCAATCGTGGTGAGGTTCGCAAACAGCTCACTCACCGTGGGGCCACCACCACCTGGGATTTACCCAGAACTTTGTCTCCGGTCTGGCTTGTCACGACCAAGTCAATAAGGGCCGAAGTGACAGCACCTTCGCCCTCGAGTGCGCCCACCGTCGCGGTGACGCTGAGCGATGCGCCTTCTACCGGGTCGACGACGACGGGTTTTGTGAAACGGACCTGGTAGCTCGACACCGTCAAATCACTCCCGCACCATTCCACAACGGGCTGGGCGGCAATGCCCATGGTGAGCATGCCGTGGGCGAGAACACCGGGGAGACCGACTGATACCGCCACGTCGTCGCGGTAGTGAATGGGGTTGAAATCTCCCGATGCTCCCGCGTAGCGAACGAGAGAGTCTCGAGAGATCGGGTAGTCCGCTTCGGCGAGGACCTCGCCGACACTTAAAGTGTCAAGGCGTGAGCTCACGAGTCGTCTCCTCTCACAACCAAAGTCGATGTGGCGGTGACCACGTGTTCTCCAGCTGCGTCGGATACGCGCGATTCACTCGTGACCATGGTGTGCCCACCGAGGCTTTGCACTTTGGTGACCTCGAGCGTGGTGGTGAGTTCGTCTCCGGCGACAATGGGCCGGCTGTAGTCAAAACGCTGGTCGCCATGCACAATTCGGGAATAGTCAATTCCCGCCTCGGGGTCGCTCAGGAGTATCTGAAGCGCCTTTTCTTGCAACACCACGGGGAAGGTGGGAGGCGCCACCACGTCGGAGTATCCAGCTTGCCGGGCGGCGTCCACGTCGCGGTGGAGGGGCTCCTGTGACATCACGGCAGCCGCAAATTCTCTGATCTTTTCTCTGCCCACGAGGTAGGGCGCGACTGGGGGGTAAGCCTTACCCATGATGTTTTCATTCACCGCCATAGCAGCGAGTCTAGGTGAGAGGTTTAGAAGAGTGTCCCGCCGAGGGCCCCATCGACGTCCCTGCGGCTTCTGTTGCGTTCACTGCGGGAGCTTCGAGACATGCTCAACTCGACCCATTGATCCAATGCGTCCATGAGGTGCTTGGCCTTCAACAGGATGTTGTCTTCTTCCGTGAACTCTGCCTCGTAACCAGTGAAGAAGGCTCGTTTGAGTTCAGGGGAATACGTCCACCAGTCGCGATCGAGGCGGGCAATATCGCTCACCCACGGGTCATATTGGGTGTGGGAAAAGCCCACCAGGTGAACTCCCCAGTCGGGGTCAATGATGATGTGGCTTTGTTCGATTGCTCCGTGGGTGGGTACAAGAGCCACTTGGCCAATATCGAGCAACTGCAGTGCTAAAGAGCGCGCCTCAGCTGCGACGACAGGGTCGAGGGAGTCATCGACCGATTCGAGTAATCGAGATAGCTGGGATGCCCACTCTTTAGGCACATCTGTTGAGCGATTAGCGGGGGCTGATTGGTGGAACTGGCGAAGAAGCGAGCCCAGGGTGAAGTGAAGCGTGGGGTCGAGCATCGAATCTACCGAAGCCACTACCCCAGCGACGGCGGTCATCACAACCGCCCGCATGCCCTCGCTGTGGTCAATCAACCTTGGTGCCGAGTGGCCCAGAGCGATGGCGTACTCGCTCAAGGCATCGACGGTGTGAAAAAAGCTCCGGGCATCGTGAAACCATTTCACGACAACAGGGTCACCATTTCGGGTCGTGAGCTTTCTCACCTTGTGGGAGCTCTGTGGTGAGGTCAGGTCCGACGGCTCCTCGAGTGGGCCGAGAACCCGGTGCGCCCAGTCCAACACTTCAGACTCCGAGCGCAGTCCCGCCCGGGGAGTGTCAATCATCGGGGCCATGAGGTCAGATTCTCCTGCTCACAGCAAAGCCCCCGGGCACAGAGTGCGCCGAGGGCTTGCCAAGGTCTAGTGGATTACTGGCAGCTGTCGCACTGCAGCATGTCCATCGGGTCAATTGGGACGTCGTAGCCGCCAACTTTGTCCTGGTCCATCTCTGCCTCCTCAGCGCCTATCGGTGGAACTCGGTTTGAACACTATATACCGGGAATAACACCCCTGTCATTACCCAATATGTTGTGGATTCCCGGGCGTGTCGGGGCGTGAAAAGGCGTCGACAGCGCGGTTTTCCCCGGAATTCCCCGATAATCCGCCCGTAGGCTACTTGTATGGCGACTAGTCCTTCTGAACTGTGTGATGTGAGCCAATGGGTTCCCGTCTCGGACCTCGGTGAGTTTTCAGACATCACCTACCACCGCCATATCGAGCTCGGTGTTGTCCGTATTGCCTTCAACCGGCCTGAAGTGAGAAATGCGTTCCGCCCAAACACAGTTGATGAACTCCTCCGCGCCCTCGAGCACGCCCGACTCGACACCAATGTGGGAGTTGTCTTACTCACCGGAAACGGCCCCTCGCCTAAAGATGGTGGCTGGGCTTTCTGCTCGGGCGGAGATCAGAGGGTTCGCGGGGCCGACGGCTACCTCTATGAGGAGGGTGGGGCTTCAACTCCAGGCAGGCTCCACATCCTCGAGGTGCAGCGCCTCATTCGTTTCATGCCCAAAGTGGTGATTGCTCTGATTCCAGGTTGGGCTGCCGGTGGGGGCCACTCTCTTCACGTTGTCTGCGACCTGTCGATTGCCAGTGCCGAGCACGCACGGTTCAAACAGACCGACGCTGATGTGGGGTCTTTCGACGCGGGTTATGGGTCTGCCTATTTCGCCCAAATGGTGGGGCAAAAAAACGCGCGCGAAGTGTTTTTCCGCGGGCACGAGTATTCGGCGCAGCGGGCGATGGAGATGGGCGCGGTGAATGCGGTGGTTCCCCACGAGGAGTTGGAGAGAACAGGCCTCGACTGGGCAAGAGAGATTCTGGGCAAGAGTCCGACAGCGATTCGCATGCTGAAATACGCCATGAACATGGTCGACGATGGTCTCGTCGGACAGCAACTATTTGCTGGAGAGGCCACGCGCCTCGCCTACGGCACGAGCGAAGCCCACGAAGGCAAACAGGCGTTTCTGGACAAACGCGACCCCGACTGGTCGGGCTTCCCCTGGCAGGTCTAGAGGTGGGTTCACCCGAGCCCCTTATTGTCGATAGCTCGCAGTCAGACCGCGCTATCGAGGCTCTCCGTCAACTCCTCGGTAAGAACTCGAGGTCCGTGTTCATCCACGATCCGGCTCGGCCCGGCCGACTGAGAGGCCCCTTGCCTGACGAGCCGGTCTTGATCATTGAAACGAGTGGGTCGACGGGGACGCCGAAACAGGTGTGGCTCTCTCCTCCGGCCCTTCGATTCGCTGCCCAAACCACGGCCGAAAAGCTCGGCAGCCCAGGGGTCTGGTGGCTCGCCTTACCCCTCCATTACATCGCCGGTGTGCAAGTGGTTCTGCGCGCGCTCGTGACCGAATCACCCCTCGTCATCGCCCCACCGAAAGGCTCGATTGTAGACAAATTGCTCTCAGATGCCTCCACCCTTGCCTCTTACGCGGCGCAGGGGCGGGCGGTGTCCGCCTCGTTGGTGCCTGCTCAGCTATCTGACCTGCTGCACGCTGCCGACTCCGGTGAGCTCACGGCTGAGCAGCTCGGTGTGATTGACACCGTGTTGGTGGGTGGCCAGCGGGTTAATCCGCCACTGGTTGAGCGTTCTCAGAACCGCGGGCTCACGGCCATTCGCACTTACGGTGCGGCCGAGACGTCAGGAGGGTGCGTGTGGGACGGAGAGCCTCTGCCTGGAGTGTCCGTCGACATCGTCGACGGACAGGTGGCCATGTCGGGGCCCATGCTGGCCGGGGGTTATCTCTGGGATTATAGTTAACATTAGGCGTTTACAGAAAGAGGGGGGTAGCGTGGGTTAAACTCCACTGTACGAGGGACACA
>JAYODB010000010.1:23031-34355 GCA_038106075.1 Cellulomonadaceae bacterium
TTCATCTCCTCTGACCTAGGGCACATCACTGACGGCGTGTTGTCGGTGACGGGTCGCGCGGACGATGTCTTCGTCTCCGGGGGCCTCAAGGTCAGCGCTTCAGATATTGAACGAGTGCTGCGAGAGGGTGCGGGACTCCCCGACGCCCTCGTGCTCGCCACCCCCCACCCAAGGTGGGGGAGTGTGCCGGTCGTGTTCACCACACACGCGTGCGAACTTGAGAACGTGAGGAGCGTCGCGAAGGCGGCTCTCGGTCGGGCCGCGCAACCGCACGCCGTCATTTCACTTGAGAGCTGGCCTTTGCTGAGCTCGGGCAAGATCGACCGGACCACTCTCATGGGGAGGGCGTCCATAGAGCTCGCCTAACATGAGGACTCGTGGCCACACAGAAAAAACCCTCTGCCCTCTCGCTCTGGATTGAGGGCGCGCGGCCCAAAACCCTGCCCCTCTCGGTGTCGCCTGTGTTGGTGGGTGTTGCGTCTGCTCTCTGGGCTGATTCATTTTCGTGGCTCCTTTCTGCTCTTGCCCTCGTCGTGTCACTGAGCATTCAAATTGGAGTCAACTACGCCAACGACTACTCCGATGGCATCAGGGGAACCGACCAATTCCGATTGGGCCCTGCCCGGCTGACGGGCTCGGGGGCGATGCCGGCACGGAAAGTCTTCCTCGCGGCACTCCTGTCTTTTTCGCTCGCGGGCCTCTCGGGACTCGTCATCGTCATCATGACCGGGTTGTGGTGGCTACTCGCTGTCGGCGCTGGGGCACTTCTCGCAGCTTGGTTCTACACCGGAGGAAAAAACCCCTACGGCTACCGGGGCTTAGGGGAGATTGTCGTCTTTGTGTTCTTTGGCCTCGTCGCCACCATCGGAACCGCCGCCATTCAGTTGGGTTCGATTCCCGCAGAGACGTGGTTGACCGGTTCCGGGGTGGGCTTTATTGCGTCAGCGGTCTTACTCGTCAATAACCTGAGAGATCTCAGCCAAGACGCCGAGGCGGGGAAGAGGACCCTTGCGGTTAAGGTCGGAGCACGTGGGACCCGAGTAATCATCACGGTGCTGTTAATGGCACCGTTTGTCGTCGTCGCGCTCCTTGCCCAGGTGTTTCTCCTCGCCCCCTATGTGTTCTTCGTGCTGCTCTTGGTCATTCCCACGGTGGTGATTGTGTGGAGCGGCACGAGGCCGAGAGACCTCATCGTTGCGCTGCAGCTGATGAGTGTGACCTCCGTGGTCTACGCGCTGGGGCTGAGCGCAGCAATCGTGTTCTAGTGAGACAACGAGTCTTCGGCTTCGGCGTCCGAGTCTGGAGCGTTCTTTCGCAGGCGCTCGCCTAGCTGTTGTGACATGGCTCGCCTGGTCTCGCCCATGAAGATGTAGGCCACGGTAAACGACAGAATCGTCGCAAAAATTAGAGCAATCCACCACGTCACGCCGACGCTATAGAGAAGCGCAAAAAGCCCTCCGAATACGCCGAGTCGGACCAGGGAGTAGCGAATCCACGGGCTCACGCCCACAGACTACCTGCGTAGGATTGGGGCATGGTTCGCTGGCTCGTCATCGCGGGGGTCGCAGCAGTTGCCCTCACCATCTATGCCCTCGTCGACCTCTTTGTCACGCAGGCAAACAGGCTCCGAGCTTTCCCCAAGCCGGTGTGGATTGCCCTCATTGTTCTCTTGCCCGTCATCGGCCCTATCTTGTGGCTCACCATTGGGAAAAATAGGCGCTCGACCACGACCCCGAAAGCCCCCGATGACGACCCCTCGTTTCTTGGCACTTTGGGGGAGTCAGCCGACGAGCGGATCAAACGCCTCGAAGAAGAACTTCGCAAACTCGACGAGGAAGACGAGTCGGGTGATGACCCCGACGGTTCATCGCCGAAATCCTCATGACCCCTTCTGTTGCGTCGACGTGGTCGATGCACTTCCTCGCCTCGCTCGCGCGGAGGGGAGTCGTCGACGTCGTGGTGAGCCCGGGGTCACGGTCCCAAGCCTTGGCTCTCGGGGCCTACCATCTCTCGGAAGAAACAGACTGTGGTCTTTCCCTCCACGTCGCCGTTGACGAGCGCACCGCGGGTTTTCTGGCGCTTGGGTTGACGGTGACGTCAGGCCAACCCACGGTGTTGGTGTGTACCTCGGGGAGCGCGGCGGGGCACTATCTCCCCGCCGTGATGGAAGCCCACCATTCTGGGCTTCCTCTGATTGTGCTCACGGCCGATCGCCCACCTCGACTACTCGGGGTCGGGGCGAACCAGACCACCAGGCACGATGACCTTTTTGGAGTATTTGCCCAGGCAGCAGAATCCGTGGACCTCGACGCTCTGGAAGACGTGTCATCAGATGCGATAGTGCGAGCGGCCGAAATCTTTGATTCCGCCGTTCGAGGTTCTGCCAATGCTCGCTCGGGCCCCGTTCACCTGAATGTTCACATTGATGACCCGCTGAGCTCACCTCTCGATGCGGCGGATGTGAAGGCTGCTTGCGAGAAGGCGGAGGGGGTGGAACCATCCTCTTCGGCCGGTGCTCCCCGAACCCTCACGCTGGAGCCCGGGGAGGGCACCGTGGTAGTCGCGGGACATCGGGCTGGTGCCGAGGCCGAACAGCTCGCTCGGGACCTGGGAGCCCCCCTCATCGCCGAGGTTCACTCGGGAGCACGCTTTGGACGACACCTCGTCGTCGCTTACCGCGAGCTACTTCGGCAGCCGCCGCGTCCAATTACCCGCGTAATCGCGGTCGGACGACCCACGCTTTCGAGAGAGGTCCACACGCTGATCAGCCGAACTGACATCGAGCAGATCGACTGGCAGCGTGCCGAACCCGAGCCGGCCAACCCCTCGCGCACGGCCGTCATCGTCGACGAGGTTTTGGTGGGCACACCAGCTTCTCCCGAGGACATCGAGCGGTGGGTGCGACCGTGGGTCGAGGCCTCCCGAGAGATTGAAGCGTCACAGGCGGCGGAATGGGACCCTGTGGACCCCGACGTTGGGCTCGCCACGGGGTCGATGAAGGAGCGAGCTCAGTTTGCCACCAAGGAAATGGGTGTGTATCGAAAGAGCCTCACCCGGCGGGATATTGCTCGCTCGGTGTGGCAGGCGACTTGGCCACATGATTTTCTCCTGCTGGGTTCCTCGCGCATGATTCGCGAGTGCGATGTCATGGTCCCCGGCAAGAAGGTGAAGGTGTGGTCTAACCGTGGGCTTTCGGGCATCGACGGGACGATTGCGACCGCAAGAGGAATTTCACTCGACCGTGCGCGCACCGGTGCGACGGGAGTCACACGAGTCCTCATGGGAGACCTCGCCTTTTTGCACGATGCGGGCTCGCTCCTGCTCGATCAGGGTGAAGAGGACGCGTGGGTCCAAATCGTCGTGGTCCGAGATGGTGGCGGCTCACTCTTTGACACGCTCGAGGCCCGGGACACGGCCGAGCCGGGCGCATTTGACCGAGTCCTCTTGACTCCCGCTACGGCCCAGCTAGACCATATTGCCGCCGGCTATGGCTGGAGCCACCAACGGATCTCGACGCTCGGTGAGCTCTCCGAGGCGCTCATGAATACCGAGCGGCACCTCATCATCGAGTGCGTCATCGAGCGCTAGCGAACGTTACGTTGAGCTGAAGGCGTCCACGATCGGGCGGAACTTTAGGGTGGTCTCGAGGAGCTCTGATGACGGGTCAGAATCTTTCACGATACCCGCGCCGGCGTGAGCAATCACCCGCGTTTGGTCGTCGCTGAGTTCGGCACACCGCAGGGCAATCGCAAACTCGCCGTTCCCCTCACCATCGAGCCAGCCGATGGGGCCGGCGAAATAACCCCGGTCGAAAGGCTCGTGCCGCTCAATTGCATCCAAGGCGAGCTCGGTGGGAGTGCCTGCTACCGCTGCGGTGGGGTGGAGGGCCCCCACAATGTCGAGGGCACACGCGCGCTCGGGCAGGTGTGCGTGAATATCGGTCGCCAAATGCCACAAATTGGGCAGTTTCAAGGCGTGGGGTGATTCCGCGACCACGGCGGATAGCCCGGCGTGGGCGAGAGAGTCCACCACGCTGGTAACGGCGTATTCGTGCTCATCGAGATCTTTGGTGCTCGTCGCGAGCACGGTGGCGTGGTGGGCGTCAGAATCCGGGTCGGTACCCCGGGCGGCGCTTCCAGCGAGGACGCGAAGAGAGAGGGTGTTGTCGCGAATTGACGCCAGGGTTTCTGGGCTCGCACCCACAAACCCGCCCATGGCAAACAGGTGCGTGTCGGGGTAGGCCGTTGCCAAGGCGCCCACGGCCCGAAAGAGGGAGAGCGGTTGGGATGAGGTGCCGACGAGTTGGCGGGCGAGGACCACTTTGTGTAGCGCTGACTGTCGCATCTCAGTGGTGAGGGTTTCGACGTCTCTCACATACGTGTCTTCGCTCATCGGAGAGCTCTCCCACGCGACCGTCGGATGGCCGTCGACGGCCTCCGGAGAGAGGACGGGGTCGCCTGCCTCCTCACCGATGCGGGTCACCCACCAACCCTCTTCGTCCCGGCCTAGAACAATCGAGGGAATCACCAGGCGACTCGTGCGGGTTGAGTGGGGAGAAAACGAGAACTGGGCAAAGCCGACCAGGCCAGAGCAGGGCCGCCCGATGGGGTTCGTGATGGTGGCTGCCGCGCGAAGGCCTTGCCACCAGGTCGAGGCGTCAGAAAATCGGTTTGGCCCGCTGAAATGTGCCTCCACGGCCACACCCTGACCGACGATTCCTCGCTGTTGTCGTTGAAAGAGAAGGGGAGCCTCAGCGTCGAGATAGGCCACGAGGTCGTGTGAGCTTGAGAACTCCTCGGACACCACACGAAGCGCGGGGGTGTAGGGGGTCTCGTTCACGAGCCCAGGCTAGTGGTCGCGACTTTGGGGCTAACTCAGGCTCTGTTGTTTTGCAGGGTCGGCGAATTAGGCTGATCACATGGCAACCGCAGACCTCGGAAAGAACCCCGAAGCGGTGTCCGCCATGTTTGACGATGTCGCCAAGGGCTACGACATCACCAACGCCATTCTTTCGGGCGGAAACGCAGCGCTGTGGCGGATCGCGACCGTTCGAGCGATCGACCCGAAACCGGGAGAGAAGATTCTCGATATCGCGGCAGGAACCGGCACCTCCGCCGCAGCTCTCGCGAAAGCGGGCGCGGAGGTCGTCGCTCTCGACTTCTCGCCCGGTATGTTGGAGGAGGGGCGCAAGCGCCACCCCAATTTGACCTTCGTCGAAGGGGACGCGGAGGCGCTGCCCTTCCCGCCCAAAACATTCGACGTCGTCACCATCAGTTTCGGTTTGCGAAACGTCAACAACCCCCAGCTGGCCATTGGGGAGATGTATCGGGTGTTGAAACCGGGCGGTCGCATCGTGATTTGTGAGTTCTCACACCCCGACCGCGCACTCATCAAAGGCTCCTATAAGGCCTTTTTGAAGTATGTGATGCCCGCGGTAGCGAAAGTGACGAGCTCCCACCCCGACGCCTACACCTACCTCATGGACTCGATCAACGCCTGGCCCACGCAAGCCGTTTTGGCCCAGTGGTTGCGAGCCGCAGGCTTCACCCGAGTGGCCTATCGCAACCTCACCGGTGGCATTGTCGCTCTCCACCGCGCCAAGAGCCCGGAGACAAACAAAGTCCGGGGTTTAGTGGCGGAGCGTCGCCAGCGGCCGGCATCCCCGTCCACGCAAACCAATCAGACTGTCTTCGGCCACCAGCGATAGCCTGGGACCCCAGCTGAGAGGACCCCACACGGTGACCAGGACAGATATCGATTCTGCGCGTTCCACGGCGCCGGGATCTCGGGGTTCCGCCTTTCTTTCCGGTGGCCGCGCACTCTTTGCGTCGGCAGAAGAGAAACACATCGCCGCCGAGCTCGACCGGGGTCTTGAGCGCATCGAAACGGAACTCTTCGACGAGTTGCACTTCGCCGATGACGTCGCCGACACGGTGTCGCGTTACCTGTTGAACGCCGGGGGTAAGCGGGTGCGCCCTCTTCTCACCATGCTCACCTCTCAGTGGGGAGATGGGGTCACTGACGATGTCGTGACCTCCGCCCAAGTCATCGAGCTCACCCACCTAGCCACGCTCTACCACGACGACGTCATGGATGAAGCCGTCCAGAGGCGGGGCGTCACTGCCGCGCAGAAGGTGTGGAACAACTCAGTCGCCATCCTCGCGGGAGACCTCTTGTTCGCCCGCGCGGGGTCGCTCGGGGTGGGCCTGGGCACGGAAGCGATGGCGCGGCAGACGGAGGTGTTTGAGCGGCTCGTGTTGGGCCAAATGCGGGAGACCGTCGGGCCGAAGGACGGGGAGGACCCCATCGCCCACTACATTGACGTGCTCGCCGATAAGACGGGATCGCTGATTGCGCTCGCGGGAGAGTTTGGCATCACGATGTCGAATGCGCCGAGAGAGTATGTGGAGCCGATTAGGGAATTTGGGGAACGCATCGGAATCGCCTTCCAGCTCGTCGATGACGTGATCGACCTCGCGCCGAGCGACAAGGATTCCGGCAAGATCCCGGGAACCGATATTCGCCGCGGGGTCACCACCTTGCCAATGCTCTTCCTCGAACAGCGCGCGCAGCACTCCGAAAACGACGCGGAATTGCTCGAGACCCTGAAGGGCGTCTCAACCGGCGCGGTCGAGGCGAATGAGGTCGACACCCTCATTGCTCGACTCCGAGACCACGAGGTCACGCAGGCGACGATGGATGAGGCGCGCCGAGTGGCCGACGAGGCGACCGAGTATCTTGGAGGAGTGCCCGACGGGCCCGTGAAAGACGCACTGGTTCGATTCGCTGACCAGGTCGTCAAGAGAAACACCTAGAACCTGAGGTCAGCTTCAACGGGGCTGACGAGGGAGGACGCGATGAAACTTCGGCTTGCCATTGTGGGGGCAGGCCCCGCCGGTATTTATGCCGCCGACATTCTGCTCAAACACGAGCGCGCCTTCGACGTATCGATTGACTTGTTTGAACGTCTCCCTGCTCCCTATGGACTGGTGCGTTACGGGGTGGCCCCCGACCACCCACGAATCAAAGGCATCATCAATGCGCTCAAAGACATTCTCGACACCGGGCAGATTCGACTTTTTGGGAACGTCACTTACGGCGTCGACGTCACCATGGACGATCTCAAACGCCACTATCACGCGGTGATTTTCGCCACGGGCGCCATGGCCGATGCGGACTTGAAAATTCCCGGCATGGACCTTGAAGGAAGCTACGGCGCCGCCGACTTTGTGAGCTGGTACGACGGACACCCCGATGTTTCACGGGAGTGGCCGCTCGACGCGAAAGAAATCGCCGTGATTGGTAACGGCAATGTCGCACTCGACGTCGCCCGAATGCTCATCAAGCGCCCCGATGACCTCCTGCCCACGGAAATCCCCGATTCCATCTATGAGGGGCTCAAGGCTTCCCCGGTCACCGACGTTCACGTGTTCGGGCGCCGTGGCCCGATGCAGGTGAAGTTCACCCCATTGGAGCTTCGCGAGCTCGGGGAGCTCAACGACGTCGACATGATCGTCTATGAAGAAGACTTCGACTACGACGACGCAGCGCGTGAAGCCATCTCCTCAAATAAGCAACTGGTCGTCATCGACCGCATCTTCCAGTCGTGGCGGGAGCGCGAGTCGGGCTCTGCCTCGCGCCGTTTGCACCTGCACTTCTATGCCAAACCCCTCGAAATCGTGGGAGATGTCTCGGTGAACGCCATCCGTTACGAGCGGACCACGCCCGATGGCGCTGGTGGTGTCACAGGCACGGGAGAAATTCGAGAAATCCCCGTCCAGGCGGTCTACCGAGCAGTGGGCTACTTCGGCTCACCTTTGGAAGGGGTGCCCTTTAGCGAACACCATGGGGTGATTCCCAACCACGAGGGCCAAGTTCTCGATGAGAACAACCGCCCCGTACCCGGGGTGTACGCCACGGGGTGGATTAAGCGGGGCCCTGTGGGCCTGATTGGTCACACCAAGTCCGATGCGATGGAAACCATTCAGCACCTGGTGAAGGATCAGGCCTCGTGGTGGTCTCCCGCAGAACCCGAGGAAGCCGCAGTCACGAGTCTGCTGGAGTCGCGTGGCGTGAACTTCACTGACCTGTCTGGCTGGCAGCGGCTTGATGCCGAAGAGAAGACTCGAGGGGAGCAGCGCGGTAGGGAGCGTCTCAAGATCATCCCCCGCGACGAAATGCTCAGCATTTCCCGCGGCTAGTTATTGAACCGTCGCGGTCAGTCTCGCGAGCCCCTCAACAAAACGAGTGGCCTGCCCTCGGGAGCGCCACTCTTCGAGAGTGAGCTCGCGGGAGTGTGAGCGGTAGTCCTCGGCCAGATTTGCGAGGTCGGTCACTTCTTTCTCACCCACTATGAGCAGCGACAGCTCGAGGTTGAGGCTGAATGAACGCATATCGAGGTTGCTCGTTCCCATCACGGCGACCTGCCCGTCGACCACGATGAACTTCGAGTGCAAGACGGTGGGGTGGGGGTAGAGCCAGATATGGATTCCAGCGCTCAAAAGCTCGTCGTAGTAGGAGCGCTGGGCGTGAAACACCAGCGGCTGGTCGCTCACCTCAGAGACAAACACGTCGACCCTGACTCCCCGCAAGGCTGCCGAGGTAATGGCGTATCGCATCGAATCGTCGGGCACGAGGTAGGGGCTCACAATCAAAATGTGGTCTCTCGCCGAGTACATCAAGCCATTGAAGAGCCGAAGGTTGCTCTCTCCTTCGACCGCGGGCCCACTGGGGACCAGCTGCACCCACGCATCCCCCGAGTCACTTGCGTCGAGTGCCCGGGGAGAGTCGATCAGGGTGTTGGTCTCGTGGAACCAATCGGTGACAAAGAGCGTTTCGATTCCGTCCACAATCGGGCCCTCGAGTCTCGCCATCAGATCGAGCCATTGGAGCCCTTTGCGGTGTGACCTTCGATATTGACGCTCGATAATGTTTTGCGACCCCGCGAAGGCTACCCGCGAATCAATGACGAGGAGTTTCCGGTGGTTTCGCAAGTCAGGCCTCTGATACACCCCGCGCCAGGGCTGGAAGGGCAACATCGCCCGGTAGTCCACCCTGGCCTCTTTGAGCCTCTTGCCGACGAGCCGTGAGTGGGGGATGCGGCCCGTGGCGACCTGGTCAAATAACACCTTCACGGACACGCCCCGGGCGCGGGCGCGCTCGAGCGCCTCAAAGAACGGCTCGGTTTCTTCATCGACGCTCATGATGTAAAACTCGGCGTGGACCGTTGAGCGTGCCTGATCGATAGCCGAGACCATTTCGCTCAGGGATGCCGAATAATCTGGAAGAAGCTCGATTGAGTTTCCTCTCACCAAGGCCATTTGTCCCAGAACTTCGTTCAGCCGCACGAGCGGGCCCGCGAGAGAGCTCGCGGGGCTGCTCGTCTCGCCCGGCATCTCATCGGGTGTCACCACGAGGCCTGGGGGAATCGATGCTGTTCGTGACTCGATAAAGGTGCTGATGGTCTCTTGGGTGGCTCGGCGTTTGGGCGAGAGTCGGTGTGAACCAAATGCGAGGAAGGCGAGAAACGCGAGGAAGGGAATAAAGAAAATGGCCAGCAGCCACGCCATCGACGTCTGGGGGCGACGGTTTCTCGGCACAATGACGAGGGCAATCAGCCTGAAGGCGATGTCAATCGACGCGAGGACAATCGCGATGATTTCCCCGGTTGACATCGAGAGCCCTCGTTACCGGTAGTTCGTGAACTGCACGTCGATGTCCAAATCTGCACCTTTGACGAGTGCGATGACCGTTTGAAGGTCATCGCGACTCTTCGAGCTCACCCGAAGCTCGTCGCCCTGGATTTGGCTCTTGATACTCTTAGGACCCTCGTCCCGGATGAGCTTAGAAATCTTTTTCGCGTTGTCTGAGGAGATGCCGTTCTTGACAGACCCCAAGATGCGATAGCGCTTTCCCTGCAGGGTGGGCTCAGACAGCTCGAGGGATTTCAAGGAGATGCCCCGTTTCACGAGCTTGGATTGAAGTACGTCGACAACGGCTTTGACTCGCTCTTCGCTTGTCGCATAGAACGCCAGGGTCTCCCCGCTGTGGGTGATTTCAGGCTCGACTCCTTTGAAGTCGTAACGCTGGGCGAGCTCCTTTTCTGCCTGGTGAACGGCATTTTGAAGCTCCATGGGGTCAACTTTGCTCACGATGTCAAACGATGAATCAGCCATGGCCCCATGATAGGCGGGCCGGGCTCAGTGGGCTGAGAATGATGGTCAAATGCCGTGGGGCAAACCCACTATTGTGGAGGGCGCGCACCCGATTGGTGAGTACACCGGTCGGGAGCGCCTCGGCGAGTTACCCAAGCGGCCAAAGGGATCTGACTGTAAATCAGCTGGCATTGCCTACGGGGGTTCGAATCCCTCACTCGCCACAAAGTTTTCTTGGGCCTACTTCTCCTGGATGCCCCATTCCTGGCCGTAGCCGCCGTTCTCGACCGGAGCCGACATAAGCTCCAGGAACGCTTTAGCGTCAAAGGCTTCTGGCCCTAACACCCCAGCGCCATGCCAGACACCGCGATGAATGAGCTCGAGAGCGATAGCTGGAGCGAGGGCGGTTTGCCACACCACGCACTGGGTCTCGTAGTTCTCCATCGTCCATTGGTTATCCGCCAGGTGATAGAGGTAGCTCGAGCGGGCACCACCGTCTTTTCCTTTGCCTCGCACCCACACCCCGGCACAGGTCTTACCCGTCATCCGAGGTCCAATCGTCGCGGGGTCGGGCAACACGGCAGCGACGAGGTCGCGCGGCGCCACCGACACTCGCTCTCGAGCCCCATCCTCGCCGGGAGCGGTTCTCACCGACACGGGTGAGGTCGAGTCGAGGCCCAGAGTGTTGAGGGTCTTCAGAACACCAATGAAGTCCTCGCCGAGACCGTACTTGAATGTCACGCGCTTGCCGTCGAGCCAGCGGGGAATCAGGAGCACTTCTTCGTGTTCCACGTTGACGCACTCGACCGGTCCGATACCTCCGGGGAAGTCGAATACCTCTGGCTCACTAAACGGCTCCGTGGTGAACCACCCTAGATCTCTTTCGTAAATGACCGGTGGGTTCAAGCACTCTTCAATCGTCGTCCAAATACTGAACGACGGCGCAAAGATCTCGTTGCCCTCATCGTCGGTGACAACGAGGTTGGCGCCGTCTCGAACGCCGAATTCGTCGACCTCTGAGAACAAGTGGTCGGCCGCGTATCGGGCGAAGACATCGGAAAGCCCCGGCTCAACGCCCATACCGACGAGAGCGAGGAGCCCTTTCTTTTCCCATTGTCCGGCCCGTTCAAACTGCCAATCTCCGAGCTTCACCCCGGTCTCACTAAACGG
>JAYODB010000057.1:0-1480 GCA_038106075.1 Cellulomonadaceae bacterium
GTCATCGAAGGAATGCCGCCGCTACTCCAGAATCAACGGGGACGTGGAGGCCCGTGGTCAACGACAAATCTGGGCCGGTGAGGACCGACACCGCGTCCGCGACACTCTCGGGCACAACTTCGCGCTTGAGGATGGTCCGCTGGGCGTAGAACTTACCCAAGTCCTCTTCTTTGATGCCGTAGGTTTTCGCGCGGTTGGCACCCCATCCGCTCGCGAAGATGCCGGAGCCGCGGACAACCCCATCGGGGTTGATGCCGTTGACCCGAATACCGTGTTCGCCAAGTTCCACAGCAAGTAGTCGCACCTGGTGGGCCTGGTCCGCCTTCGTTGCCGAGTAGGCGATGTTGTTGGGCCCGGCGAAAACAGAGTTCTTCGACGAAATGTAGATGATGTCGCCGCCCACCTGCTGGGCAATCTGCACCGCGGCGACCTCGCGGGACATGAGGAATGAGCCCTTCGCCATGATGTCGTGCTGGAAATCCCAGTCGGCTTCGGTCGTTTCCAACAGAGGCTTCGACAGCGAAACGCCGGCATTGTTGACGAGGATGTCGATACCGCCGAAGGCGAGGACCGCCTGAGCAACTGCTGCTTTGATGGCCGCCTCGCTTCGCACGTCAACACCGACACCAATGGCCACATCGGAGCTACCCAGCCCAGCCGCGACGGCCTGAGCCTTCTTCTCATCGAGATCAGCGATGACAACGCAGGCGCCATCCCCGACGAGTCGCTCGGCAATCGCTTTTCCAATACCGCTCGCAGCCCCCGTCACCAAAGCCACCTTGGTGGCGTGCGACTTGGGCTTAGGCAGACGCTGGAGCTTCGCTTCCTCAAGCAGCCAGTATTCGATGCGGAATTTCTCCCGCTCTGAAATGGGCTTATAAGTGGAGAGCGCCTCCGCACCACGCATGACGTTGATGGCGTTGATGTAAAACTCGCTCGCCACGCGGGCCGTCTTCTTATCGGGCCCATAGGAAAACATGCCCACGCCAGGAACCAAGATGATCAGCGGGTCAGCTCCCCGCATCGCGGGAGAGTCTGTCTCAGCGAAGCGCTCGTAGTACTTCGCATAATCTGAACGGTATTTCTCGTGCAACTGGCGAAGCCGCTTCAACGTGGCGTCTTTATCTGCCGTCGGAGGAAGGTCCAGCACCATCGGTCGCACCTTGGTGCGCAGAAAGTGGTCGGGGCACGACGTACCGAGCTTGGCCAAAGGCATGAGCTTCTCGCTCCCGAGGAGATCGAGCACCTCTGGCGTGTCAGTGAAGTGCCCCACCATCCTCCTGTCCGTCGATGCCAGGCCGCGAAGCACAGGTGCAAGCCACGCCGCCCGCTCGGCACGGGCTTTCGGGGTTAGCGGCTGGTTCGCCTTAACCGCCTTACCAAACGGGTTTTTCTTGCCGTGGGTCTTGATGTAGCGCTCAGCCGTTCGGATAATCCATAGCGAGTTCTTCTCGCATTCTTCACTCGTGTCGCCCCACGA
>JAYODB010000057.1:1580-5246 GCA_038106075.1 Cellulomonadaceae bacterium
ATCTGGCCGGGGATTTTGTCTTCGATGTTGTGGCACTGGTCGAGCATGAACGCCACACCGGAGTCCTTCTCGAAGCCTCCGTTGCGATACACCTCGAAGATGATTCGGAACAGCTGGAACGGGTCAGCTGCTCCCACAATCAAGTCGTCATCGGCATAGAAACGGGAGTTGAAGTCGAACGAACCGAGGCGGCCCAACCGCAAGAGTTGCGCGACGATGAATTCGATGTTGGTCCCCGGTGCGTGGTGTCCGGTGTCCAAACACACATGGGCTTTGGGCCCCAAAGCGTTGACCTGGACATAGGAGGTTCCCCAGTCGGGAACATCGGTGTGGTAGAACGCTGGCTCGAAGAACTTGTATTCGAGGACCAGGCGCTGATTCTCGCCCAGACGCTCGTAGATGGCACTCAACGAATCGTGCAGCCGGTCCTGGCGGGCGCGGATATTGACCTGGCCGGGGTAGTTGGATCCATCGGCGAGCCAAATCTTTAGGTCCTGCGACCCGGTCTGATTCATGATGTCGATGCACTCGAAGTGGTGGTCAATCGCCTGCTGGCGAATCTTCTTATCCACGTGGGTCAGCGAGCCAAACTTGTAGATCTCATCCTGGAAGGTATTGGAGTTGATCGTGCCCAGCGCGACACCGTGGTCCTCTGCGTGCGTCTTCAGGGCCGCATAGTCGTCGACTTTGTCCCACGGAATGTGCAGGGCAACGGAAGGAGCGAGCTTGGTGTAGCGGTGCACGGTGGCCGCGTCCTCGATCTTTTCAAACGGGTTGCGCGGGGTACCTGCGGTGGTGAACACCTTGAATCGGGTCCCAGAGTTGCCAAAAGCCCACGACGGCAATTCAATTGCCTGGGCTTCGAGAATGCCGAGTTGCTGGGGAGTGAACATAAGCGCCTTACCGAGCCTTCCACTGTGGTTGAGGGCCGTCTGCCGGATATGAGCCGTTTGGATGACGCTCGTCGTGACGTCATTGAAACGATTCAATGAGTAAGCTAGCAGAAATCGTCCACCAGGAAAACCCACCCACAATCTGCCCCGAGGAAACCATGTCCCCCAGCATCAAAGACGTCGCGGCTTTCGCCGGCGTCTCCGTGGGCACGGTCTCTAACGTCCTCAACCACCCCGATCGGGTGTCGCCCGACACCGTCGACAAGGTGCGCGGGGCCATCAAATCTCTCGGATTCGTGCGTAACGACGTCGCCAGGCACCTGCGGGCGGGAGACAGTCGAACCATTGCCATGTTGGTGATGGACGCCGCAAACCCCTTTTTCACCGACCTGGCCAAGGGCGCTGAAGACCAGGCGGCTACGCTGGGACTCTCCGTCGTGATGGGCAACACCGCTGAGTCGTCTGAGCGGGAAAACAACTACCTCGACCTGTTCGAAGAACAGCGAGTTCGCGGGGTGCTGATTTCGCCCTCCGGTGACGTCGAAGAGCGGCTCCTGCAGCTCAAGAAATTTGGCATCCCCTCCGTGCTCGTGGACCGAGCAAGCACGAGCGGCAAATTGAGTTCGGTCAGCGTCGACGACGAGGCCGGGGGCCGAATCGCCGTCAACCACTTGATCGAATCGGGGCGCTCGCGGATTGGCTTTGTCGGCGGCGCACTCGACGTTCCTCAGGTGCGCGATCGTCTCAGCGGAGCGCGCGAGGCACTCGACTCGCACCCCGGAGTCTCTCTCGACGTCTACGAAACCTCAGCCACCACAGTGTTAGAGGGCCGGCGAGTGGGAGAGCAGATTGTGGCTCTCGACACTTCGGCGCGACCGGACGCGATTTTTGCGGCCAACGACCTGGTGGCCATCGGTCTGTTACAAGCCTTCATGGCAAGCCCCCAGATAAGAGTCCCCGACGACATTGCCCTCATCGGTTACGACGACATCGACTTCGCTCCCTCGGCAATCGTCCCGCTTACCTCAATTCGGCAACCCAGTCGTCTCATGGGCCAAACGGCACTCGACATTTTGAACGCTGAGGCTCTCGATGGATCGGCTCAGCCTCAGGAAGTGGTGTTCCAGCCAGAGCTGATTGTCCGTTCCTCCACCTAAGCTCTGTCGCCCGCTGATTAAGGACTTGGACTCAAGAGAACATCCTCAGGTTTGACCAGTGGCGGGACAAACTCATTTCGATGACTCTTCGTCGCATAGCCAAGCGACATCCCGCACAACAGCTTGTAGCCCTTCGGGATCTCAAATTCTTTTCGGATGGGTTCTGACCAAAACGCCAAAAACCCTTGAGCGCAAGTATCTAATCCTCGGGCTTTGGCAGCCAGCATCAGGTTTTGCATGAGGTGTCCCGCGTCGAGAGCGGAATACACTCCCATGCCCCGCCGGACAAAGAAAAAGAGGGCGACGGGAGCGCCAAAAAACTCCATATTGCGCACGAACTCGCGGTCGCGCCCTTCGGTATCGCCGCGTTCGATGCCGAGGTGGCCATAGAGGGCTTTTCCGAGCTCGACTTGGCGCTTGCGCAGGTCATCGGGATATTTCAGGGGAATCCGGAAGTCGCTACGGAGGAGACGAAAGGCAGTGAGAAAGCCCTTGAGCCGGGTGCCCCACTTTCTGTTGCGCATCTGCAAGATGGCGGTTCCGTTGTCTTTCAGCGCCTGGGAGATCCGATCGCGCACCTCCCCCGTCGCAATCGCAATGCGGTAGGGGCGAGTGTTGGACCAACTGGCAGCGGTGAGGGCATCTTGGATGATGTCCTCAACGAGGTGTGGGGGAACCTCGGTGGGTTCGAAATCGCGAATGCTACGTCGCGAATACGCCACATCCCGAAAACTGGGTTCCTTGCGGGCCACGTCGCCTCCTTGTGCTCCCTCCAGTGTGCCAGTCGCTCGACACTCCCGGTGAGCAATCCAGCGGGGAATGGCAACCCACGAGATTTAGCCTGAGCGCATGGGTGACGAAGAGCTGATTGAGCTCTACTTTCGAACGACCCTCGAGCTTCGAGACGATGAGGGTCGCACCTGGAGGATTTCCCCTGCGTCATCACCTGAACAGGCGAGCGACCCACTCGTCGTTCTGGCACCTTTCACCGACGCCTTTATTCTCACTGCCGAGAACCCCGAAAGCTTAGGTGAGTTTGGGTCGCACGAAAATGCCGTTGCGACCGCGGAGCTCGCGTCTTTACTCGCTGATTCTCCCGTCACTTTTCGCGACTGCCCCGGTTTCGCCTGGGATTCCGACCACGTCGAACCCGGCTTCGCCGTGTTAGCCCGCGAGGAGCAGGCCGCAGAGCGTCAAGAGCTCACCTTGGAGCTCGCGAGGCGCTTTCGCCAAAATGCCATCTTTCACCTGAGCACTGACGGTCTCGGCATCATCGGGGCACTACGACCCGAGATGCGGGGCCTTCGCCCGGTGGTGTGCGAGAGAGCCTAAATTTCGGGGTCAGCCTCAACCACAGTGGGCTTCGAGGGCTGGGTGAAGAACACGATCAGCACAATGCCTCCCACGAGGGGAACCAGGCCGAGGAAAATCCAGCCCCAGTGGTAGCCGGCGTCGCGCAGGCGACGCACTCCCACGGCGAGAGAGGGGAGCAACACGGCAATGTTCCAGGCGACGTTCAGACCGTCCCAAATCGCTGCGGTGGCGATACCCACGAGCACAACGAAGAGGATCCACCACCAGTATTCGCTGCGCGACGCAACACCCTTAAAGTCGGC
>JAYODB010000058.1:0-5225 GCA_038106075.1 Cellulomonadaceae bacterium
TAGACCGAGAAGTACTTGGCCTCGGGGTGGTGGAACACGAACGCGTCGGTTGATTGTTCGGGGTGGAGCTGGAGCTCGTCGGAGAGCTCAACGCCTATGCGACCGGGGTTGAGAAGTTCCACCACTTTGCGTCGGTCTTCCATGTCGGGGCAGGCGGGGTAGCCCAGCGAGAACCGGGCACCCCGATACTTCACCCCGAGGACGTCGGACAGGTCCGCGGGGTCCTCGCCGCCGAAGCCCCACTCGCTGCGAACCTGGGCGTGCCAATATTCCGCCAGGGCTTCTGTCAGCTGCATGGCGAGCCCGTTGAGCTCCAGATAGTCGCGGTAGGAGTCTGAGGCGAAGAGTGTTTGGGCCACCTTGTCGATGTTTTCCCCCATGGTCACAAGCTGGAATGCCATCGCGTCGACCTGGCCCGAGTCCTTCGACTTCACAAAGTCGGCCAAGCACAGGTGGCGATCCCGGCGTTGACGGGGGAAGCCAAAGCGCATGCGCTCGGACCCCAGTTCTCCGGCGCTTCCCCCATCCGGGGCGAGAAGGCCCGCAGGCCCCAACACACCATCTGGGTCGTTGCCGTGGTGCAAAACAATGACGTCTTCCCCGTCTGAGACAACGGGGAAGTATCCGTAGACCACGGCAGGATCGAGCGCTTTTTCGGCGAGGAGACGGTCGAGCCAGTAGCGCAGTCGAGGCCTGCCTTCGCTCTGAACCAACTCGTCGTAGCTCTTACCACCTTCACCGCGGCCCGGCTTTAATCCCCATTGACCCATGAACGTGGCGCGCTCGTCGAGGAACGCCGCATAGTCACCCAGCGCAAAACCCTTCACGATGCGGCTGCCCCAGAACGGTGGCGCGAAGACGGGGTTGTCGCTCGCTACATCAGAACGCTTGGGCATGTTTTCGGGCTCGGTGACCTGGAGTTGATTGGCCGGGTAAATCCGTTTCTTGAGCTCGGGTAGACCCACGGTGTTGGGGTCGGCACCGCGCGCGATAGAGACGAGTGGGGCCATCAGGTCGAGGCCCTCGAAGGCGTCTTTGGCGTAGCGGACGATACCGTCGAACTCGGAGGCGAGGTCGTCTTCGACAAAAGATCGGGTGAGAGCCGCACCACCCAAGATGATTGGCCACTTCGTGGCGAGCCCCCGTGAGCTGAGCTCATGGAGGTTTTCTTTCATCACCAGGGTGGATTTCACCAGCAGACCACTCATCCCAATGACGTCGGCCTTGTGGTCTTCGGCAGCCTGGATGATGTCTTGGATGGACTGTTTAATTCCGATGTTGACGACGTCGTAGCCGTTATTGCTCAGGATGATGTCGACCAAGTTTTTGCCGATGTCGTGGACGTCTCCCCGGACGGTGGCGAGAACCATAGTTCCCTTACCGGCGTCCTCGGTTTTCTCCATGTAGGGCTCGAGCAACGCCACGGCCGCCTTCATGACTTCAGCGGACTGAAGGACGAACGGCAGCTGCATCTCTCCACTGGCGAAGCGCTCACCGACGACCTGCATTCCCGCGAGCAAGGTGTCGTTGATGATTTCGAGTGCCGTTGCCCCCTCTGAACGGGCCACATCCAGGTCGGCCTCAAGTCCTTTTGCCTCACCGTCGATGATGCGGTGTTCGAGTCGCTCGCGCACGGGCATCGCCGCGAGCTCGGCCGCGCGCTGGTCTTTCAGTGCCGACGAGTCAACGCCGTCGAAGATCTCGAGCATCTTCGCGAGCGGGTCGTAGGTGAGGGTTCCGTCTTCGGCGTATTCCCGTCGATCCCACACCAAGTCCAGGGCGACCTGCCTTTGCTCCTCAGGAATTGAGGCCAGCGGCACAATCTTGGCTGCGTCGATAATGGCGGTGTCGAGACCCGCTTCGGTGGCTTCGTGCAAGAACACCGAGTTCAGCACGGTGCGCGAGGCCGGGTTGAGCCCGAAAGAGACGTTTGAGACGCCCAAAGTGGTGTGGATGCCCGGGTATTTCGTCGTGATGTCTTTAATCGCACCGATGGTTTCGACGGCGTCTCGGCGGGTTTCTTCCTGACCGGTGGCGATTGGGAAGGTGAGGGCGTCGACGATGATGTCTTGAACCCGCATTCCCCAGTCGTTGATGAGGGTGTCAACGAGGCGACTCGCAATTCTCACCTTGTCTTCGCGGGTTCGCGCTTGGCCTTCCTCGTCGATGGTGAGGGCAATCACGGCGGCACCGTGTTCTTTCACGAGCGGCATCACGGTGGCAAAGCGAGACCCCGGACCGTCTCCGTCTTCGAAGTTCACCGAATTCACGACCGGGCGACCCCCAATCAGTTCCAACCCGGCTTTGATCACGGCGGGCTCGGTGGAGTCGATGACGAGGGGAAGTGCTGAGGCTTGGGCGAGGCGGGAGACGATGTCTTGGATGTCTTTGACGCCGTCTCGACCGACGTAGTCGACACAGACGTCGAGCAGGTGGGCGCCGTCGCGCACCTGCTTCTTCGCAATCTCGACGCAGTCATCCAGTCGGCCCTCCAGCATGGCCTCACGGAAGGCTTTCGAGCCGTTGGCGTTGTTCCGCTCGCCGATGGCCAAGTAGGTGGAGTCTTGAGTGAGGCTTACGTGCTGGTAGAGGCTCGCGACCCCGTAATCGCGCTCGGGTGTTCTGGTGAGCGCCCTCGCCGAACCGACTCGGTCGACGACCGCTTTCATGTGTGCAGGTGTGGTGCCACAGCATCCGCCTACGAGCGAGAGCCCGAATTCTTTGATGAACTGCTCGTGCGCGGTCGCGAGCTCCTCGGGACCCAGGGGGTAGGAGGCTCCTGTCGCGGTGAGCACGGGGAGGCCCGCATTGGGCATCACCATCACGGGAATCTCGGAGTGTTGGGAGAGCTGACGCAGGTGCTCGCTCATCTCCTGCGGCCCGGTCGCGCAGTTGAGGCCGATCATGTCGATACTGAGCGGCTCCAGTGCGGTGAGTGCCGCGTTGATTTCAGAGCCCATCAGCATGGTCCCGGTGGTCTCCACCGTGACTTCGACAAAGAGCGGAAGCCTGACGCCCGCTTTGCGCATGGCGTCTTTGCAGCCGTTGATTGCTGCTTTGGTTTGAAGGAGGTCTTGTGAGGTTTCGACCATGAACGCATCAGCGCCTCCGGCGATGAGCCCTTCTGCTTGGCGCTCAAAGGTGGACTTCAAGAAGGCGTATGTCGTGTGTCCGAGCGAGGGGAGTTTGGTTCCTGGCCCCATTGACCCCAACACCCAGCGGGTCCGGCCGTCTTTTTCTTCGAATGCTTCGGCACTCTTGCGTCCCAGTTCGGCACCCGCTTGGGCGAGCTCTTCAATACGGTCTTCGATGCCGTAGTCGGAGAGGTTCGACCAGTTCGCGCCAAAGGTATTGGTTTCCACACAGTCCACTCCGGCTTCGAAGTAAGCGTCGTGAACGGAGAGGACAATGTCGGGCCGGGTGACGTTCAGAATCTCGTTGCAGCCCTCAAGCTGCTGGAAATCCTCCATAGTTGGGCCAGCATCTTGGAGCATCGTGCCCATCGCGCCATCGGCGACGACGACGCGCCCTGCGAGTTCGTCGAGGAGCTTCTGTGAGCGCTCGGGCAGAGGAAGTTTGTGAGTGTCATCCATACTTACCGGACCCCCGCCTTGTCTAGGACCGAGAGTACTGTTTCGTGCTGATTGAAGGCGTAGAGGTGAGTGCCCGGAGCTCCGGCCTCGCGAAGCTCGCGGGTGAGGCGCGCGGCCCATTCAATCCCGACCTGCTTCTGGCCCTCGGAACTCTCCTCAGACTCCAACGCCCGCCAGAGCGCATCTGGCGCGCGCTCGCCGGTGAGCTCAAGCACTCGCTTCAGGCGCCCCACCGAGGTGATGGGCATGATTCCCGGGAGAATCGGCATCGTGACACCTGCCGTCCTCGCTGCAGAGACAAAGTCCACGTACTCCTCGACTTCAAAAAACAGCTGAGTAATCGCGAGGGATGCTCCAGCGTCCTGCTTGCGCTTCAATGCCGCGATGTCGGCCTCCCGACTTTCGGCCTCTGGGTGACCGTTGGGGAAGGCTGCCACCGCAACGCGCTCAATCGATGAACCCGCAGCGGGTAAGGACCTCAGCAGGCGCACGAGGTCCTCGGCGTGGGGGAGTTCACCAGAGTGAGTCGTCTCACCCTCAGGGAGGTCGCCCCGAAGCGCCAAGAACTGGTTGATTCCCGAGGCGACAAATGACGTGACGAGCTCAACAAGCTCGTCATGGGTGTTTCCCACGCAGGTGAGGTGCGCCAGGGGATGCGTCGACGTCTTGCGTTCGATGTATTCGAGGACCGCGAGAGAGTCGCGCGTCGTCGAACCGCCGGCGCCGAAGGTGACGGAAATGAACTCGGGTTCTACCTGGGCCAAATAGTCAATCGCGTCGAGGAGCGCGCCCATGTGTTCGGGTGATCTCGGCGGGTACACCTCGAACGAGACGGGGAATACGTCGTTCGGTGAGTTCACGATGGCCTCTCGTCACAGGAGAACAAATCGAGGAGGCTTCCGCAATTGATGACAGTTTAGCGAGCATCCCTGAACTGCGCCCGAAAAGCGGAAACTGCTCGACCCTCGCCTTGAGCCATCGCCCGGCCCGCTCTCGCTGTTGCTGGGGCTTCTACTCAGTAAATCCACACGTCTGGTTTATACGCTGTCGGCATGACTCCTCGACTCTTCCTTCTCGCCATTCCTCTCTTGCTGGCCGGTTGCACAGCGGCGCCCGCCGAACAAGTTGGGGAGCTTCCTGCCGACTCGGGAACTGCTGAGGAAACGCGCCTCGCCGATGACGTTCAAGAGGGCGAAGAGTGGACCGACACCCCAATGGAAAGCGACGCGGTGGCGCCTGAGGGCCTCGTGCTGACGATGGCGGAGGTGGAGATTAACGACTCCGAGGAAAGCTGCTGGAGCGTCATCGACGGCCAGGTGTATGACCTGACGGAGTGGATTAGCAAACACCCCGGTGGTGCGAGCCGCATCATCCAGCTGTGTGGCACCGACGGCACAAGTCTTTTCCAGGGCCAACACGGCGGATCTTCGGGGCCTGAATCGACGCTCGAGGGATACCTTCTCGGCTCGCTCCAATAAGGCTTGCGGCTTCTGTCGGCATCTAATCCGCGCTGAACTAAATGCCCTTAGGGCGCCTCCGCCGCACTCGATTGATTAGTCCGCCTCACCAATCACGCTCAGGCTCCAGCCGAGCGTGGCCTCCACCGTTTCGGTGAGCGAGCGAGCCACATCC
>JAYODB010000059.1:0-5134 GCA_038106075.1 Cellulomonadaceae bacterium
CGCCAGAACCCGAGAGGTATTTCTCTTGGTAGCTATAGAGCCCCGTCGACTCGTCACCGCGCAGGGGCTTTTCTAGGCCAGTCAGTTCAAGTTCGGGGAAGGTCCGGAACGAAATATTGAGATCGACAATTCCCTTGCGGTAGGGCTCAATGACGGCGCCATTCTTGAGGTGAGGGCTCGAGGACATGAGCGCCCGGGCGGTCGCCAAATCGTCGACGATTTCGATTCCAATCGAGGAGCCGCCGAAACGGGGTTTCACGATGTAGGGGCCAGGGAACGCGGGTTCTGACTCGAAGCTTAAGTGCTCGCGCGGCAGCGAGGCGATGCCGGCATTGATCATCAGGCCCGCGAAGGCCAGTTTGTCCATTCCGACCGCGCCGGCATAGAGCGAGGAGCCCGTCGCGGGAATCTCGAGCAGTTCAAACAGGGCCGCTGCTCCGCCACCCTCACCCATGCCTCCGTGGAAACACAGCAGGGCTGCAGAAACTTCGAGGGCCTTGCTGGAGAGTCCCTTTTTCTGAAACAGCCCGGGGCGATCGCCCAGTCGCACCTCGAGTTCCATTGACTTTGCGGGAGCGCCCTCGAGGTAGTCCTTCGCCTCGGTTCCGGCAGGAACAGCGAACCACGCGCCAGAGGGGGCGAGATAGATCGCGGTGACGTCGTGTCCGGCGTCGGTGAGGACACGCTCAGCCTGCAAGCCAGTGAGGATCGAGATTTCGTGTTCGGGACTAGGTCCTCCAAAGACGACGGCCCAGGTTCCCGAATCACTCATTGAAGGTCTCCCTATCCCGCACCCAACCCTTAGGGATAGTGGTCGGGTAAATCGTTCTCATAGAGGATAACGTCGCCACTGCGCGCGACCTGGTTTACCGCGCCCACCGCGTCGCCGCGGGTGAGGAAGAGGCTGACTCCTGAACCGCCGCCATCGATGAGGGCTTTTCGGTTGGTAAGGCCCACCGCATAAAGGGTGCCGCCGACCTCGTTCACCTTTTGGGCGAGTTCACGGTTTCGCTGATATTGCAGGGTCCCGAGCTCCACCATTCCCGGGGTCACGACGTAGAGCGAACCTCCCTTTTCCTTGGCGAGCTCGGCGGCCGATTCGATGGCCCGCCGAGCCCCGGGAGGGTTCGAGTTGTAGGTGTCGTCGACGATGGCGACCCCGCGGTCAGTTTCGGTGAGCTCGGAGCGGTGTGAGGCGACCGGCAGGAACTGCAGTTGAGACAGCGCCATCTCTTGGGGGACATCGAGCGCCCAGGCGATACCGAGCGCAACGGCGATGTTAATCCCGTGGCCAAAGACGGGAATCGGAATCGTCGTGGGTTCTGCTTGAGGGCCATATCGAACCGTCCCGGCCTCCGGATCAATCGACACGTCGGCTTCCTTACCCAGGGCACTCACACTCACCACAATGGTCCCCCGCGAGCGGCAGGTGTCACCCAGCGCTTCGAGCTCTGGCTGGTCAACGGGCAAGACGACGACCGACGCGTTCTCGGTGATTTCTGACTTCGCCCGGAGGATGGCCTCGTGAGACCCCAAGCGCTCGAAATGGGCTTCACCCACCGTGGTGATGGCCCCGATATAGGGCGGGAAGGCTTTGCACAACTCCCGAATGCGGCCCTCCGCATTCATTCCCATTTCGGCGACAAACACTTCAGTGCCGGGGGTGAGTTTGTCATTGATGGAGCGGCTGAGGCCCATCAGGTTGTTGAAGCTCGCCGGCGAGGCCATCACCTGATATTTCGAGGCCAGGAGGGTCGCGGTGTAGCCCTTGGTTGACGTTTTTCCATACGACCCCGTGATGGCCACAATCTGCGGGCCCACCTTCTTCAGTTTCGACTGCGCGTCGACCAAATACCTCTTTTGCAGGGCGCGTTCAATCGGCCAGGCAATTGCGAGCGACAGGTCCGTCATCAGGGCTTGGAGCAGCAGGGGCACCAAGGCACCCGCAGGCCCCATAAACCACACTCCAAACCAGCCCAGTCCAATGAGCAGCACGGCGTTGATGGCGAGGAGGCGGTAGAGCCGACCGGTCCACGCCATCGGCTTGGTGACGCCAAGAATCGGCAACCGCCATGGCGTCAGCGCAGAAATGAAGGGAGCAGCCGGAATCAACCACACCAGCAGGGGAACCCCAAGCACGGGGGTGAGATAGCCGACCAAAGCAGCGGCGATCGCGAGAATCCACCAGAGAATTCCGAGGGGACGGCGAGCAAACCACAGTCGTTCGATACGGCTCACTTCACCGGGCAGATACTGAACCCTCTGCGCGACGCGTAACCAGCGCAGCTGACCTACGACGAGGGCGGCGAGGGCGGAAAGAGCGGTCACGAGGACTACTCCGTCTAAGGCGAAACTCACTGTCGGTTAGCTTCCGTTCTCTCCCACGCGCAATCTTTCGATGGCGTCTCGAAGGTGTCTTACCAGTGTGTCATCGAGCAGGTGTTCTGAGCCCTCAGCGACGGTGAGTCGCCCGCGCGGAATGCGCTCGAGGGCGAGCTTCGCCACCTGCAGAGGCGCCGGGCGATCGAACTCCCCCCACACCAACTCGACCGGCATCGACAGCGCCGACGCGTCGTCCAAATAGTCCTCGCCGACGGTGTGCACCAAAATGTCCCTCATCACGCCCGAGGCCGCTCGATAGTCAGCAGAACCAAACCGGCGGCGGGCGGATTCCATCTGCTTCTCACTCACCACACCCATGCCGTGGAGGGAGCGAATGAGGGCGTAACGCCAGTCGGGTCCTTTCGCCTGGTGCAACTTCGTCATCGGCACACCGGTCAAGACAAGACCGGAGACCCGCTCGGGGTGCTGCGCCGCGAGCCTCACGGCGACGCGGCCTCCGAAAGAATGGCCCACCAGAATCGGCGGGCGCTCGGGGTCCAGCGCGGGAAGAAGCCAGTTGGCGTAGTCGGCGGGAACCCACGCTCTAGGGGGCGGGTCAATCGTTCCGAAGCCAGGCAGATACACCGAGGCCGCGTTTAATCCCTCGAGAACCTTGTTGAAGTCTGTTGCGGAGCGCCCCCAGCCGTGCAACGCGACCACGTCAACGGGGCCATCGCCGAATCGTTCGACAATGACGGCGCCGTCTGCGAGGGATCCCAGCACCCGCTATTCGCCTTCCGGCTCGTCTGAATCGGTGGCGAGGTGAGGCGCGAGCTCGGCAGGGTCCAGGGACCCGTCGAGCACCCCACCCACCTGCTGGACAATCGGCATCGATACGCCTTTCGATTTCGCGAGTTCTAATACGGGCGTCACGGCTTGGAGACCCTCTGCCGTCTGGTTCATCCGGCGAACCACATCTTCGAGGCGATATCCCTGACCGAGAAGCCGACCCGCCGTGTTATTTCTCGACAGCGGCGACTCGCACGTCGCAATGAGGTCGCCGAGTCCTGCAAGACCCGCCATCGTCTGTTCTTCCGCGCCGAAGGTGGCGGCGAAGGCGCTCATTTCGGCGAGGCCACGAGTGATGATAGACGCCTTCGTATTCTCCCCATAACCCACACCGTCGGCGATGCCGACGGCTACCGCGATGAGGTTTTTCAGCACCCCACCGAACTCGGTTCCGACGACGTCGTAGTTGACGAAGGTTTTGAAGTAGTGGGTGGTGGAGGCTTTGGCGACGGCCGCCGCGGTGTTCTTGTCGATTGAGGAGGCGACGGCAGCGGTGGGCTGCTCTTTCGCAATCTCAAGCGCCAAGTTGGGGCCACTGACGACAGCGATTTTGGCTGGGTCTACTCCCCCGGCTTCGGCGATGACCTCGGACATGCGAAGACCCGTTCCCGACTCCACGCCCTTCATCAGGCTCACCACTATCGCGTCACCGAGGCCATCCATTTCCTCGAGGTTGGCTCGAAGGGTTTGGCTGGGGACGGCGAGATAAATCTGCTCCGCACCCCCGAGAGCATCAGAGAGGACAGACGTGGCCGAGAGGCTCGGGGGAAGGTTGATTCCCGGCAGATAGTCGCTGTTTCGGTTCGTCTCGTTAATCTCTCGAGCAAGCTCTTGCCTTCTCGCCCAGAGCGTGACGTCGTTTCCGGCGTCGGCAAGAATCTTGGCAAAAGTGGTGCCCCAGGAACCTGAACCCACCACGGCAACTGTGCTCACGACGACCTCCCCGGGTTAATCACTCCTGGTTGAAAAATACTCTTTGGCGCCTTCTCACCCCGCAACTGAGCGACGAGTTGCTGAATCTCGAGCATCAACTCGTTGGTGAGTGTGTCGACGAGTTCTTTCGTGACGGGTTTGCCCTGATGGCGGGAGAGATCCATCGGTTCCCCCACGATGACCTCGATGAGGGGCCTGGGTCGGACAGAGATTTTTTTGCCGTAACGCGGCATCAACATCTGCGTTCCCCAGTGTGCCGCCGGGTAGAGAGGAATGTTTGCCTCGAGCGCCATCCGGATCGCCCCGCTCTTTCCCCGCATCGGCCACAGGTCGGGCTCCCTCGTGAGGGTGCCCTCGGGATAGACGATGACGCCCTGGCCCGACTCCATCAGACGATGGGCGGCGTCGATCGCGCTACTACCGCCCGCGTCACGCTCGACCGGGATCTGACCTGTTTTGCGCAAATAGAACCCAAGCACGGGAATACGAAACAGCGAGGCTTTGGCGAGGAATCGTGGCGTGCGACCGAGTTTCCACACCGCAACCCCCATCACGATGGGGTCGATTTCGCTGTAGTGGTTGGGAGCCACAATGAAAGGGCCCTGCTGGGGAATCGATGACTGGGGTCGAATCTTCATCGTGACGAAAGCGGTGAAGAGGGGAAGGATCACCACTTCGGCGAGTCGCCACCAGGGGCCGGGGCCCTTCCGCTTCATCGACACGCCCTCTAGTCTCTCAGCTCGAGCGTCGCTCCCAGGGATTCAAGCTTCTCGAGAAGGTGTTCGTATCCGCGGGAAATGATGCCCACGTTGGTGACCACGGATTCACCCTCCGCGGCGACCGCGGCAATGACGTGGCTGAACCCTCCGCGCAAATCAGGCACGCGAATGTTGGCACCCTTGAGCGGAGTGGGACCGTTGATGACGGCGGCCTGCTCGAGGGGGCGACGCGGGACCCGTCGGGTAATGCTCGCGATTCCTTCGCGATAGACCTTGATGTCAGCGCCCATCTCGACCAGGGCGTCGGTGAA
>JAYODB010000060.1:0-5113 GCA_038106075.1 Cellulomonadaceae bacterium
CGGTCGGCGTCCGCGCGACGCTGCAGCATCTCGTTATAGGCGCGGAGGGCTTCCTCGTCGTCACGGTCGGCTTGCCGATCGAGTCGCTTCTGTTCCCGATCATCACCCCTACTCCACGACCAGGTCACCAAAATGGCGAGCAGCACGGTGGGAATTTCACCTAGACCCCATGCGAGCTCACCGCCCTGTTGTTGGTCGGCCAGTGGGTCTAAGCCCCACTCACGGCCCATGGCCCCAAACCATTCGGGGACAAGGAGCCCCTCACCCACCATCAAACCCAAACCGAAGAAGGCGTGGAAGGCCATGGTTGCCAGGACGATCACCAGTCGAAGGGGATAGCTCGGGCGGTGGGGGTGTGGGTCTGCGTCGAGAAGCACGAGAGCGAAGAGATACCCCGAGAGTAAGAAGTGAACCGTCATCCACTGGTGCCCCAAGTGGTCGGAAAGGGCCCACTCAAACAGTGGCGAGTAGTAGAAGACAATCAGGGAGAGCGCAAAAATCGGAGCAGCGACAAGAGGATGTCCCAGAACACCGAGGTAGCGAGAGTGCACCACGGCCATAATCCACTCTCTGGGCCCGCGTGAGCCATCCGTCCGAGCCGAAATCGCCCGCGCCGCCAACGTGACCGGAGTGGAGAGCACCATCAGCAGCGGAATCAGCATGGAGAGGATCATGTGGGCCACCATGTGAATACTGAAAAGGAACGTGCCGTAGACGTATAGCCCCGAACTCGTCGTGAACCACAGAATCACCATCGCCGTGACCCAGCTGACGGCCTTCCACACCGGCCACCGATCACCCCTTCTGGCCAACCTGACCACACCGGCGAGGTAGAAGAACGCTCCGAAGGCCGCAATCAGCCCCCACATGAGGTCAATTTCCCACTCGGTAAAAACCCGTGACCAGGTGAACTCGGGAGGCAGCTCCCGGCCGGTGAGAATTTCTGCGGGCGTCGGCGACGACAGCTCGCTCGGGGGAATTTCTTCCACCGGCGTCGCAGTTCTCGCAAGCGCGACCGCGAGTCCCACGGCAACGCCGAGGACGAGAAGTTCCCCCACAAACAATCGCCACAGCGCGTGAACCGAGGAGGTAGCGGCACTGAGGTTCCGAATAATCCGCAGGCGGTACCACGCACCCCAGCCGATGAGGCTTGCCAAAATCACCGACTTGGCGGCGACGAGTGCTCCATAAGTTGTGGCGAGTCCGTCGAGAGAGCCCACCCGAATCCAGGCGTTGAGTAGCCCCGAGCTCGAAACCACAACGACCGAGACCAGGGCAATCGTTGAAAACCTCCTCACCACAGACGTGAGAAGAGCATGGTCGCTTCTTAGGTGAACGAAGACCAGCGCGAGAGTGGCGAGTCCGCCGAGCCAAAAGCCGACAAACACGTTGTGGAGGAAAGCGCCGGTCACGGCCTGGTTATGAGAGGCGGTTCCTGCCGCGTGCCCCAACTCTCCTAGCGGCCAAAAAGCGGCAACGGCGATTACTCCGGTAAAGAACACAGGGGTGTAGGAGCGAGTCGCGAGGGCAAAGATAGTCGTCGCGCCGGCCAAGACGCTCGACCAGAGCCACGCCCGGCCCATCTCGGTCTGAGCGAAAAATAGAGCCAACAAGTTTCCGTACCGATCATCGAGAGTGATCGGCTCGAGATAGACCGAGGAAAAAGTGAACAATCCGGCGGTCACGCTCGAGAGCGTCCACACTGCAGCCGACCAGCCCGCAACGCTCATTGCCCTCTCGTAGCCGGGATGTGTCTTGGGTAGCGCGAAGGCCGCTAGCAATAGTGCGCCCAGGGTGAGGCTGGAGCTCAACCGAACAATGAGCATGTCGATGGGTAGCCCCCATCTGACCAGCGCTCCTGGATCAACCAGCAGCGGAACGTCTGCGCCACCTCCAAATCGCAACCCCCAGACCGCCGCAATGAGACCCCCCAACACGAGCACCACAATCAGCGCAACGCGGGAGAGTTGAGCGGGGCGGGTGAGCAGGGTCACCTCACCAGGGTAGGCCAGTACACCCCAGACATTTCTGCTGTCACAATGGCGGGATGAAGGCTATCTCCATGAACGAGACCGGCGGCCCCGACGTCCTTGTTCTCCGCGACGTTGACGACCCAATGCCCCTCGCGGGCGAGGTCGTGGTGAAACTCGAGTGTGCGGGGGTCAACTACATCGACACCTACCATCGCCGGGGCATGTATCCGATTGACTTTCCCTTCACCCCTGGGCAAGAGGGAGCCGGCACTATCTCTGCCGTGGGTGAGGGTGTCTCCGACTGGTCGCTCGGTGATCGTGTGTGCTGGTCCATGTCGGGGGGAAGCTATGCCGAATTTGCTCGCGTTCCCGCAAACCGTCTTGCGGCGATACCCGATGGGATGACGACACACACCGCGGCCGCATCGCTCCTACAGGGCCTTACCGCCCACTACCTCACCACCAGCGTCTATCCCGTAGAGCAGGGCACGGTGGCCGTCGTGCACGCGGTCGCCGGCGGAGTCGGCCTTCTTCTGGCTCAAATGATTTCCGCTCGGGGTGGGATTGTCATCGGCACAACCTCGAGCGAAGAGAAAGCGCGAAAAGCGAAAGAGTTTGGCGCGCACCACGTCATTCGATACGACCAAGAAGACTGGGTCGCCATGGTGCGAGAGATTGCCGGCCACCACGGAGTTGATGTTGTCTACGACGGCGTCGGAGCCGACACGTTTGAGGGAGGCCTCTCGGTGTTGCGGCCGCGTGGCGTGATGGCGCTGTTTGGCGCATCGAGTGGGCCGGTTCCCCCCTTCGACCTTCAACGCTTGAGTCCGTTGGGCTCGCTTGTGATCACTCGGCCGAGTCTTGGCAACTTCATCGACGACCCCGCTGAGTTCCGTTGGCGCACAGGAGAGCTCTTCGACGCCATTCTCTCGGGAACGCTCGATATTTCTGTGGCGAGGGAGTTTCCCCTCTCCGAGGCGGCAGAAGCCCATCGTGCTCTTCAGTCGAGGGAGTACTCGGGAAAGATTCTTCTCGTTCCCTAACTGGCGGCTCGAACGGTGATGTTCACCACCACGGTGTCTCCGTCTGCAATCCAGGCGTAGTCGACATCCCACTCTCCATCGGTGAGCTGGACAAGTGACATCTGCTGAATGTCTTCCTCTCGGACCACACCGAATCCGTTGGCCTGCAGACGCTCTGCTCCTAAGGTGGCCGTTTGCTCATCGGCGACACTGAGGGCGAGACTCCACAGATCGGAGTCGGCGTATGAGAAGACCACCTCGCCGTCGGGAATGACGACCGGTTGAGGCCACTCGTTCGGAACCTCGGTGCTGATTGGCATCTCGAGAGACAGATCACTGTTTTGAGCGATGAACTCCTGAACGCCCGGGGGCAAGGCCTCAATGGCGCCTCGGATCGCCCCATCAACGACCGCACTCACGCAGCCCGTGAGAGCCAGCGCCGTGGCAACTGAAAGAGTGACAAGGTGCGCGCGAAACCGGTTTTTCGTGAAAGTCATGGCCCGTCGAGACTAACGCCCTAGCCCTATTGCGAAGGCTAGGCCGGGTAGTGTGAGGGGGCGATGACACGTTTGCGTGCGGCCCTGGTGACACTTCTGGACACCGTTACGGTGGCGCTCCACCGACTCCTCGGTGCTGTGCGTGGACCCGCAATTCACATCCTGCTTACCGGGCCAGACGCAGTGGGAATGCAGGCAATCACGGACGGCCTTGCGGAGTCATCTTCATCTCTCAAGGTCCATTCGGGCAGGGCAAAGGAAACCGCGAACAGTTTTCGGCGGGTGGTCATCAGCGCGTCGCTTGAAGACCTCACCGCTTCGGCAGAAGTGATGGCAAGTGTGGGCAGGTTTCGCCGGATTGTGGTGGTGGCAGCAACGGCCGACCCCCGAGACATGGTGTGCGCGAGAGATTCCCGTTTGCCCCACCAGTGGCCAGATGGCTTTGACTACCGCTTTCTCTTCGGCCCCCAGGGCACGAAAAGCTTCACAGAACCGGGCGTACTTCCTCGATATACCGGACTAGACGAATGGAAAGCCCTCCGCTCGACCAACGTTGTCACCATCTCCCGAGCAGAGCTATCAAGCGATGGCCCCAGTGCCCTGGCTCGTATAGCCCAACTTCTACCCTCCGCGCTTGGCGCGCTGGCGAAGGAGCTTGCCTCTGTGGGCGTCTCTCTCCCACACGTTCTTTCCTGGTCTGATTCGAAAGAGACCACAAAACGCGTCTTACAGCAGGTGACTCTTGCTTCTAAGCTCGAGACCCTCGCGGTAGAGCTCGGCTATCCCGCTCTGGGCTCAATCACACAAGCCCAGGCGCCAAAGGCACGTCGCGGCACGATTGTCGCTTTTCACACTCCCGATGAGGTGTATCGCGCAGAAGCGGCCCGACTGAAGAAGACACTCGATGCTCTAGAACTCGACTACCAGTTCTTTGAGGTCACCCCGGAAAAGAATTGGGTGCGGACCACCCTGCTCAAACCAAGTTGGATCCTCAAAGCCAGAAATGAACTCACAGGACCCCTTCTATACATCGACGTGGATGCAATCGTCCATGGTGATCCATGGCCATACCTTTCTCAATTCGACGCCGACGTCGCCGCTTTGGTGCTTCCGAACGGTCAATTCGCCAGTGGCACCATTTTGATTGCCGACTCTGTGGGTGCTCGGGAGCTTCTCCTCTCATGGGAGGATTCCTCTCAAATGCGGCTCCACAAGGACAAAGGGAACCTGCTACCTTCAGGAGATCATGGCGACCAAGGCGTGCTCTCGGAAATCGTCCGGCTCTCTGAAGTAGAGCACGCCCCTTTCACCTTTCAGCGCCTCCCCGTCAATCTCACATTTATCTTCGACCGAGTCGGTTGGTATTTTCTCCACGGGCCCGTTCTTATCGAACACCTGCAGGCCAGTCGGGAAGTTACTGGTAGGCAGGCACACGTAATCCGACGACGCAATAGGATTGCTGAGTTAGAGCATCTCCCTCCATCGAAGTAATTGCTCCTCGATCTAGTTCAGTAAAGACCGGATCTCCAACCCCGCCAAGGTGCGGTTGGGGGAACCCTGCTGTCCGTGTTGGTTGCGAAACGCCTCGGTCGCGTCAGTTCCGCAAATATCCACGATGCGT
>JAYODB010000011.1:0-32548 GCA_038106075.1 Cellulomonadaceae bacterium
ACACCGTGTTGTGTAACCAACAATGGAGGAAAGATCACATGATCACACGTCAACGCAAAATCTTGCAGGCGCTCGCCGCCGCAGGTATTGCTGGTTTGGCCCTCACCGCCTGCAGTGCTGGCGGAGATGGTGGAACCCAAGCAGCTGACGACGCAGCCACCGACACTGCCACGGAGGAGTCGACTGACGCCGCCGCTGGTGATGTGCCCTCGTGGTGTGGACCGAACGAAATCACCTTCGGTCTGCTCGACGGTTTCGGTGGTAACAGCTGGCGTCTGGTCACCACGGCAAGTGGTGAGGAAGAGGCCAAGAAGTGCCCCAGCGTCACTGAGTACCTGTACGCCGATGGTCAGGGTGACACCCAGAAGGCCATCTCCGACATCCAGTCGATGGTTGCCACCGGTGTGGACGCCATCGTGGTGTTCCCGGACGCTGGTGAGGCAATGCTGCCTGCGCTCCGTAGCGCCTACGAAGCCGGTGTTGTCACCGTTCCCTACCGTGTGAACCCGGGTGGACAAGACGGTGTCGACTACGACGTTTGGATCGGAGCCGACTTCTTCCAGTCCGGTCGTGACTGGGCGCAGTGGACTCTCGACAACTTCCCTGACGGCGCCAAGATCCTGTTCTTGAGCGGTCCTGCTGGAAACAGCCAGGGTGAAGACGAAGGAACTGGTGCGAAGGAACTCCTGAGCGACCCCAAGTATGAATTCATCGGCGAGCAGCCGTTCGAAGTCACCAACTGGGACCCGGCTCTGACCCAGCAGGTTCTTACTGCTGCCATCGCGAAGCACCCGGAGATCGACATCATCTTCTCCGACTTCGGCCCGTCTCTCGTGGGAGCTCTTCCTGAGTTCACCAAGAGCGGTCGTCCGATTCCCGCCCTCGCAACCTCCGACGGTAACCTCCTTGGTTGCTTCTGGCAGGAACAGCAGGACGCTGGAAACGGCTTCGAGATGATGAGCGTTGCGACCGGTAACGACAACGTGCGTCTGGCTGTCCAGACCGCGATTGCGCTCGCTACCGGTGGTGAGGTCCCCGAGAAGGGTGACGGATTCGTCCACCCCAAGTTCGAGGACTCCATCTCTGGCTCCCCGTCTGGGGTCCAGTGCCGCGACGACCTGCCGGGTGACATCTACCTCTCGGCACAGCTCGACGGTGACACTCAGGCGTCACTGCTCAAGTAGTACCCCTTAGGTAGTTCTGGGGCGGGGTTCGCCCTGCCCCAGAACTCACCTCACAGTTTTCTTTTCACAGACAGGCTGAATTGATGGCAACCCGCACGGTCACTGACTCTCCGATTCTTGAGCTTCGCAATATCTCGAAGAGCTTCTCGGGCGTCCCCGCCCTGACCGATGTCACCTTCGACATCCGCCCTGGCGAGGTGCACGCTCTCCTGGGAGAAAACGGCGCGGGTAAGTCAACCCTGATGAATATTGCAACGGGAACACTGCCGCCATCCTCGGGAGAAATTCGCTTCGAGGGCGCAGTGATCGACGATCTCGACCCTCAGAGTGCCACCGAGCTTGGTATCGCCTTCGTGCACCAGCACCCCGCGGTCATGCCCGATTTGACGGTGCTCGAAAACATTCAGGTTGCCCTCCCACGATCGATTTTCCCCAAGGGCATGTCAGACCGTGATTTCGCTCAAGGACTTCTCGACACCGTCCATCTTGACGTTCCCCTCAACGACCGGGTGCAGGACCTCTCAGTCGCCAATAAACACCTGCTCGAAATTGCGAAGGCTCTTGCGCTCAACCCCAAGGTTTTGGTTCTGGATGAACCGACTGCACCGCTTGGTCAAGACTCTGTGGCCCTGCTGTTCAACCTGGTGCGCCAGGCGGTTGCTGGCGGTACATCAGTTGTCTACATCACCCACCGCCTCGCGGAGGTGCGTGAGGTGGCCACTCGAGTCACCGTTTTGCGTGACGGCCTCCACCGCCAAACCTCTCCAGTGAGTGAGGTGAGTGACAGCGAGCTTCTGGCGCTCATTATCGGGCGCGAACTCGAGTCAACCTTCCCCGCAAAACACGTCCTGAAGCCCGGTGAAAAGCCGAACCTCGTCGTCAAGAACCTGACCGGCCACGGGTTTACCGACGTCTCTATTGAGGCCTATCCGGGCCAAATCATTGGTATTGGCGGCGTCGTGGGCAACGGCCAGAGTGCGCTGTTGAAGGCTCTCGGTGGTTTGGAAACGTTTGACGGCAGTGTCGACATTGGTGGCACCCCCCGCAAGTCTCGCGAGCTCTTGAGCGACGCGGCGTTGATGCCGGCTGACAGGCAGCACGAGGGTGTCATGATGCGTATGTCGGTGCGTGAAAACGCTGCCGTCGCCGCTCTCAAGAAGTTCAAGAATGGGCTCTTTCTCTCGCGCAAGAAGGAAGACGAAGCCGTCAACAAAGTGTTCCAACAGCTCTCGGTGAAGACCGCTTCGAACGAGGCCCTAGTGTCGTCGCTCTCGGGCGGTAACCAGCAAAAGGTCGTCATGTCTCGGGCGCTTTTGTCCGACCCCCTCATTGTCTTGGCCGATGAGCCGACCCAGGGTGTGGACGTCGGCGCTCGAGCGGAGCTCTACCAAATCCTGAGAACCATTTCAGCCTCTGGTATTCCGGTCGTCATCGCCTCATCTGACGCGAAAGAGCTTGAAGGCCTGTGTGACACGGTCTATGTGATGTCGCGTGGGCACGTGGTCAGTGAGCTTCGTGGCGATGCCATCACTGAGAAAAACATGATTAGCGCAGCGGTCACCTCAACCACTCAGGTGGTTGACCTGCGGAAGGCCGAGGAAGAAGAAAAGCGGCGGAAGCGCAACTCCCTCTCCGCCAAGGCGTGGCGGTTCGCTCGCGGCGACTACGCGCCATCAGCGCTCTTAGTGTTGGTGATGCTGGGTCTCGGTGCCTACATTTTGAGCACCAACGACAAGTACCTCAACGCCTTCAACATTTCATCGATGCTGCTTCTGGCAACAGCGCTGGGCTTCATCGCCCTAGGCCAAACCATCGCGCTTTTGACCGGCGGGTTAGACCTTTCCGTGGGCCCATTGGCGGGATTGCTCGTTGTAGTGATTTCGTTCTTTGCCAACGACGGATTCACCGTGGGCTCCCTCTTGCTCGGTGCGCTCGCGATGCTCGCGGTGTCGATGGCAGTGGGATTTGTGAACGGTTCCCTTATTCGATTTGTTCGCTTTACCGCGGTGGCCGCGACGCTGGGAACCTATATCGCCCTGCAGGGCTTCAGCTTCGTGCTGCGGGATGCGCCGGATGGCTTTATCAACACCGACATTACGGCCGCAATCACTTACAAACTCGGCCCCATTCCCGTGGCCTTCATCTTGCTCGTTGTGGCTGCTGTTTTCATGGAGTGGCTGCTTCGCTACCGCCCGTGGGGGTGGCGTTTGCGCGCTGTTGGATCAGAAGAAGAATCAGCGCGGCGCGTGGGTGTGCCGACGAACCGCACCGTGGTCGTGGGCTACATGCTGACTTCGTTCTTCACCTTCTTCGGGGCCATCATGCTGATGGCTCAGTTGGGTATTGGCGACCCCTCTCAGGGAATCGGCTACACCCTCTCGAGCATCACGGCGGTCGTTTTGGGGGGTACTAGCCTGCTCGGTGGACGCGGAAGCTTCATCGGAACCCTATTTGGCTCGCTGCTGCTCATTCAGGTACTGAACGCCACCGTGTTCTTGGGTCTTGACCAGACCTGGCAGTACATCCTGCAAGGGTTGCTCATTCTTATTGCCGCGATCGTGTATTCGGTTGCGCGCTCGCGCAGGCGATAGGGCGCGCTCTATGCGCTCGAATAACGCGGGATTGACCGCGTGTGACCATACGATAGAGGGGAGTAGTAGCCGTGAGCAGTGAAGCCGCGACCAGCTTCCCGGTCACTACAGTGTCGGAGCGTGCCGTGCATTTGGACCTGGGAAGCGAATTACGTCGTATCCGTGAATCTAAGAAGCTTTCGCTCCGGAGTGTTGCCAACGCCGTAGGTGTGTCCCCGAGCTTGCTCTCGCAGGTGGAAACGGGAAAGACCCAGCCTTCGGTGTCGACGCTTTACGCATTGGTGAACCACCTCGGCGTCTCACTCGATGGCCTGATGGGCCAACACCGACCCAGTGTGGTCGATGCGGCGCCGGCTACTCCGGCGCCGACGAATGGCACGAGTGGCGGAAACGGCGTGGTCCAGCGGTCCCCGAATAACCCAGTCATTGAAATGGAAAATGGGGTGACCTGGGAGCGCCTAGCCGATGGTGGCAGCGACGTAGCCGACCCCCTCATCGTGACCTATGCTCCGGGAGCATCGAGCTCCGTCGAGGGCAAACTGATGCGCCACTCGGCCTTGGAGTACGGGGTGATCACCGAAGGCCAGCTGGTGTTAAAGATTGACTTTGAAGAGCACGTCATGAACCCGGGTGATTCGTTTTGTTTCGATGCGAACCGGCCTCATATGTACCACAACCGCTCGAATCAGGTCGCCAAGGGAATTTGGTTTGTTATTGGTCGACGCGAGATGGCCTACAAGACTTTGTCAGACCTTGGGCTTTCGGATTTGGCGGAGGATCGACAAATCAAATCTGCGGTTGACGTTCTCGAAGCGATGAAGAACCAGAGGCCCGCTTAGGGAAATCGGCGCTGGGTGCGCTAGCCATCGGTGAGACGGAGGTAACGCCGTTGGGTCACGACGGCAACTGCGGTGAGAACCGCGGTCATCAGCGCGGCGAGTCCAAACATCACGGCTGATCCTGAATCCGTCAGGAGATGGCTGGCCAGGTAAACGCCTGCTCCATTTCCGAGAAACATGAAACCGGCGAAGAGCGACACGGCGGTAGCGCGCGCACGAGGGGTAACGGCTGTGACCCAGGTTTGCAGGGTGGTGTGCATCAGCACCCATGCGGCTCCCTGCAAAACAACCGACGCGAACACGGTGGCTTCATTCAGCAGGAGCGCGACCGCAATGAAACCGAGAGTGGCAAAAAGGCCTCCGAAAAAGAGGAAGGCATCTGGTCCCACCGTGTCTGCTTTCTTACGCACGACGAAAGAGGTAAAGAGGACGGCCACACCGTATGCTCCGGTGACGAGCCCTGCGATCGCCGCACTCGAGCCGCTCGTCTCTAACGACGCGGGCACCATGGCGAAGGCTCCGAGAAGCACGCCAGCTTCCACGAAGACCAGGGTAAAGAGCAGCAGGGCCCACCCATTCGTCATGACCGATTGATACGACTCGACGAGTGAGAGCCGCTCATCGCCGGGTTTTGGATTCGGCCATGCTCGGATGAACCAGGCCATAAAGAAGGAAACAACTGCGGTCGCCACGAAGAACGCTTGCCAGCCAATTGTCGATATGCCAATTCCTCCAAGGGCCGTCCCAAACGCGAGACCGAGGGCGACCCCCGTCTGTAGTTGAGTGATGGCCGACTGCCGTTTGGCCCGGTTGTCGATGGTGTCACCGAGGAAAATGACCGCTGCTGGGAATACTCCCGCCATGAACCCGCCGGCTGCCGCGCGGGAGGCGATGAACCACTCAATGCTCATGGGGATGATGCTGATTAAGTCGAATACCCCGGCGAGGACAAGTGCCAGCCGCAGGGTCGCAATCCGACCAATGTGATCGGACACGATTCCCCACACGGGTTGGGCGAGCCCGTAGGCGATGTAATAAGCGCTCGCGGACAATGTAATCGTTTGCAGGTTTACACCGAAATCGAGGCCCATTCCGACCAGCATGGGGGTGACGACGGCCCGATCGAAAGTCGCAACGAAAACGGCGTAGGGAAGGAACTTCACGATGCCATCCATCGACCACTTCACGCCGCGCCCTCCTCGTCTTCCGATACTGCTTAAAGGATTTAGTGAGATATTCTCAGCGAGCGACTGTTTTCCCGGCGGAGAGGTCGAGCCAAGGGCCCTAAATTAGCAGAAATTCGGGAAATCTCATAGAGCAGCCGTTTGTCAAGTTGTGACAACTTTTTTTCGGCAATTTGACATGATCTTCCCAGACAGGCGTATTGTTAGGGGCGACTGTTCGAGAGTTGTCACAGCAATCGACAGTCCACAATAGAAAGGTGCGATATGAGTAACACTGAAGTTATTCGTAAGCGAAGTCTGCTATCGATTGCGGCCATCGCAGTTGCGGCATTCTTCACCACGGGTTGTGGCGCTGCGGCCACGTCCGAGTCGGCTCCGGCCGAATCGGAGGCCCCCGCAGCCACCGAAGAGGCCGCCGAGGCTAGCCCCATTCGAATTGGAATTTCGCTTCCACTGACCGGTGAGTTCGCTCAGCCGGGTGGTGCGGCGAAGCTCGGATACGAGGCGTGGGCAGAAAACGTCAACAACGCAGGCGGCATGCTTGGCCGTCCGGTGGAGTTGGTCATCCTCGACGACGCGAGCAGCCAGGAGCAGGTCGTGACGGATTACAACCGTCTGATCAATGAGGAAAAGGTGGACCTACTCTTGGGTACCTTCTCGTCGCTTCTGAACTACCCAGCCTCTGCAGTGGCGGAAAACAACCAAATGGTGCTCGTAGCCCCCGCTGGTGGATCTCCGAAGATCTTCGAGCAGGAGTTCGTGTACTACTTCTTCGCCCAGCAGGCGACCGCTCCCAACCAGGCAAACCCGTTTGTCGAGATGATTGCGTCGTTGCCTGAGGACCAGATGCCGAAGACCGCGGCCTACGCGATCCAGGATGACCCGTTTGCGGCCCCCGTAATCGAGTCAATGCAAGCGCAGCTGGAGGCAATGGGTGTTGAGACGGTGTACTCAGAGATGTATCCGCCGGAGACCACCAACCTTCAGCCGTTTGCCAGCGCGATCGCCGCTGCCCAGCCCGACCTGGTCGCGCAGGGTGCAGTGTTCGAGGACGGTGTGAACCTGTCCAAGGCTCTGCAGCAGGTTGGCTTCTCACCCGACATCTTGTTCCAAACCTCTGCCCCGAGTAACGGGTCGCAGTACACCGACGCGGTCGGTGAAGGCAACGAAGAGGGTGTCTTCTACGCGGTGTCCTGGTCGGAGAAGGCTCCGACCCCGGGTAACGCGGAGTTCCTGGCAACCTACGAGGCCCAAAACGGCCCCGGCGTTCCTGCAGAGGATGCGGCCAACGCGTACGCAGCGGCTGAGGTCCTCGCGGCAGCGGTCGAAGCCACTGGTGGCCTCGACAACGTTGCCATCATGGAATGGCTACACGCTAACCCGGTCACGACCATCCTTGGAGACCTCTCCTGGGATGAAATCGGCCGGCCTCAGGGTGAGTTCCTTCTCGCCCAGTGGCAGGGAGGAACCGTCGAGATCGTCGCCCCGGCAGGCGCGAAGACCTCTGACAACCTCGTGATGCCGAAGCCGGGCTGGAAGTAACGGCTCACTCGCTGTAGTGATCATCCAGCAATAAGTCGGGAGGTGGTGGCTTCGGCTATCCGGAGCCACCACCTGTCGACACCGCAGACTTAATCGAATGTATTTCTCGAGCAGACGGAGTGGTCATGCTTATTCTTCAAGTCCTGGTGTACGCCGTATTGATCGGTGGCATCTATGCGCTTCTCGCGTCGGGCGTCACACTGATTTTTGGTGTTCTCGATGTGGTGAATGTGGCGCAGGGAGCGTTTCTGGTCTTTAGCGCCTATCTCACCTGGCAGGTGTGGGTGGTGACCGGCTGGGAGCCGCTGTTGCTGATTCCGGTCATGGGGGCGCTGATGGGGGCGATCGGATGGGCGATCTATCGAGGTCTTCTCGTGCGGGTCGTACCTCAAGGGCCCGGTATGACGGTGTTGCTCATGTTCGGAGTCGCTCTCATCCTGGAGGGAATCCTCAACGTGGTGTTCGGCACCACCTTCAAGTCGGTCACGCCCGACTACTTCACCTCATCGCTGAAGTTCGGCAGTGTGGTCTTGCCCTACCCGCAGCTGCTCTCCGGAATCATCGCGTTCCTTGTGCTTGTGGGGTTGTGGGCGTACCTGCGATTTTCTTGGGCTGGCAAAGCACTTCGAGCGTCAGCGCAGAACGCAGACGGTGCTGCACTGGTGGGTATTTCGGCGAAGAAGGCCGCTGGCTATGCCTTCGCGCTGGGAGCGGCAGTGGCCGGAATCGGCGGGGTTCTTCTCGCCATCATGTATCCCATCTTCCCTGCGACCCACTACGAGTGGATCGCACGCTTGCTCGGAGTAGTCGTCTTGGGCGGCTTCGGCAGTATCCCCGGAGCGGCCATCGCGGCGTTGCTGTTGGGCACCATGGAAGCGTTTGCCACGACGTTTATCCCGCAGTGGGCTCCCATTTTCTTTTACGGAACCATCCTCCTCATCCTGGTGTTTAGGCCCCAGGGAATCATGGGAGTGAAGACGAGAGAGGACGTCGCGTGATCGAGAAATTGAAGACCCCCCAGGGCTACATACCTCTTGCTCTTCTGGGCGTCTTGGCGCTCATCCCGGTGATTCTGCCGGATAGCCAGTATGAAGAATCGGTGCTGATTGCCTGCATGCTGCTCGCCATCATGGCGTCTGGGTGGAACCTGATCAGCGGCCTCGCGGGCTACGTCTCACTTGGACACACGGTTTATCTCGGTATCGGGATGTACACCGGTGCCATTGCGGGCAAGAACTGGGAAATCGACCCGATGTATTTGATGCCCCTCGGAGGACTGGTCTCCGCCGTGGTCGCGATCCTGATCGGCTCCATTGTGCTTCGAGCACGTTCTCACGCCTTCGTGATCATTACGATTGCCGCGCTGTGGACCATTCAGCTCATTGCTCAAATCGCTAAACCCTTCACCGGCGGAGCCGACGGAATCGTCATCAAGCCACCGTCGTGGGCGAACGAGCTCGGCACGACTCCGTACTTCTACATCTTCTTCGGAATCCTCTGTCTGACCATCCTTTTGGCCCGGTTTGTGATGAACTCGCGACTGGGAGCTGGTCTGGTCGCCATCCGGAACGATGAGGGTAAGGCTGCCTCGATCGGTATCAACACCACGGTGTACAAGGTGACCGCGTACGCGCTGAGCGCCGTTCCGTTTGGGGTGGCGGGTGCCGTGTACGGGCAGTACCTGTCCTTCGTCAATCCCTTGGGAGCGTTCAACATCTTGGCCAGTGTCATTTTGGTCTTGGCTGCGCTCGTGGGAGGCCGAGGCACCCTGTGGGGCCCGGTCATCGGAGGATTCATCGTGGGCTTTGCGAACGAGTTCTCCACGGTGGTCGCGAGCGGCGCAGCGGCCCGAGTGCTGGTGCTGGGCCTGGTCCTCGTCGTGGTCGTCATGTTCCTCCCGGCGGGCCTCCTTCCCACGGTGAGGGAATGGTTGAAGAAGCGGCGGGAAAAGTCGACCGCGGTGAACTTCATCGACCAGACGTCGATTGCTACGGCGACCGAGCGGGTCGACACCACCGCGATTCAGTCGCGCGTGATTCAGGACCGCCTGGAGGGCAAGTACCTGCTAGAGGTGAAAGACGTCGTCAAGACCTTCGGTGGCGTTCGTGCAGTCGATGGCGTGAGCTTGGGAATTGAGCGGGGTTCCATTACCGGCCTCATTGGACCCAACGGCTCGGGCAAGACCACTCTGTTCAACTGCATGACCGGGATTTACACCCCTGACTCGGGGGTGGTCACGCTCAGTGGTCGCGACATCACGACCAATCGCGTGTGGACGCGAGCCCACAAGGGCTTGGGCCGAACCTTCCAGATCACACGCTTGTTCAAGTCGATGACGGTGCTCGACAACCTGGTGGCGCCGCTGGAGAGAACGTCTCCTCAGGAAATGGTGGCCGGGCGATATTCGGGTGAAGAGGTTGCGCGTGCGCGCGAAATCCTCGCGTTCATGGGCCTGCAGGATTTCGAAAAGCAGGAAGCGAGAGCGCTGAGCTTTGGCCAGCAAAAACTCGTGGAGCTCGCTCAGGTGTTGATGCTGCGACCGAGCATCGTGCTGCTCGACGAGCCCGCTAGTGGTATCAACCCCACGCTGATCGGGAAACTCTCGAATGTCATTCGAAGCCTCAACGAGCAGGGAACGACGTTCCTTATCGTGGAGCACAACATTCCCTTGGTGTTGAGCTTGTGTTCAACCGTCCACGTTCTCGCTGGGGGTCAAGTGCTCACGTCGGGAACGCCCGATGAAATCCGCAATGATCCACTGGTAATTGAGGCCTATTTGGGCCCTGACGCGTCATTGGAGGCCCCCGTTGACTAGAGTCCTCGAACTACGAAACGTCGAAGCAGGCTACGGTGGGGGCCTCGTGCTCCAAGGGCTCTCACTCCAACTCGATAAGGGCACCATCACCTGCATCGTGGGGCCCAACGGGGCGGGAAAGAGCACTGTGCTGAGGGTCATCAGTGGTTTGCTCAAGGTGAGTTCCGGAGAGGTCGTCCTCGATGGGGCATCGCTTGTGGGAAAGGGCACCGAAGAGATTCTGCGAATGGGCGTCGCACAGGTTCCACAGAGCAGCGCACTGTTTCCGGAGATGTCGGTGCGCGAAAACGTCTTGCTGGGTGGATACCCCATTCGGAAAGACCGCTCGCTCCTCGCTAAGCGCATCGCAATGGTCGAAGAGATGATGCCGGTGGTGAAAGAGAGGGCAAACGATAAGGCGGGGAACCTCTCGGGCGGCCAGCGACGCATGGTGGAAATCAGCCGGGCTCTCATGCTCAATCCTTCCCTGGTGTTGATGGACGAGCCGTCACTTGGCCTCGACCCGAAGTCGGTGGCGAAAGTGGCGGAAGTGATTCGCGCGATGGCCGCCGATGGTCGCACCGTTCTGCTGGTCGAGCAAAACGTCCGGCTGGGAATGAACTTGGCGACCCATGGCGTCGTGATGGAACAGGGCAAAGACCGAATCTCGGGTGACGCGGCGGGCATCGCCGACAATCCTGAGGTGGCATCGATGTACCTGGGGAAGACCAAGTCGGGGTCGTAGACGCTAGTTCGCTCGAATCACACCCGTCGGGAGGCGGTGTAGGTCGCGGATACCTTCCGCTTCGACGATGACGAGCTCGCCGGTTTGAACGCCGAGGGTGTGATCGTTCGTGGTGACGTTGGGCTGGACCACAATTGCCATTCCCTCTTCAAGAAGAATGTCGGGGGAGTGGTTGGGAACTCGGGAGGCAGACGTGGCGATAGGTTCCAGGTAGCCCATGCCGAAGCCATGGAAAAGATCGTCAGTCGTCGAGTATCCCGCCGCTTCGATGGGCGCCGAGTGGGCGATTAACTCGCGAGCGTTGACCCCCGGCCGCATCGCGGCTTTGATGGCCGCCTTGCATTCCTCAGCGATGCGAGAAAGTTCGAGAACCTGGTCGGACGGGTCCCCCAACAGTACTGTGCGAAGTATCTGACCGGGATACTCCGGAGCGATGGAGGCACTCAGTTCAAAGGTCACCATGGACGTCGCGGTGAGGACTCTGCCCTCCGGAAACTGGCTGGGAACATCCCGGTCGGGGTGGGCTATGTCGGTGACCGAGATATAGCAAATGTGATCCAACCCACCACGTTTGGTGTAAGCGTTCTTTGCCGCCGCGAGGAGGTCCCAATCGGATGCCCCCGGAATGCACGCACTGATCAGGGCTTCTGCCGCAGCATCGCTCACGGCTGCCCCGAGTTCTAACGCGGCGACTTCTTCGCCTGATTTTCGCTGGCGCAGGAGTGCGTGGTCCCGATCGAGCGAGACGAAGGCCACCTGACGGTCTCGGGCCCGAGCGGCGACTGCGGGGGGAATGGGGCCGAGCGTTCCGACTGAGGCCCCCGAATTCGTGGTGGAAAACAGTTCGTCGATGTAGCCCTCGTACATATCCCGAACCGAGTCGACGCGCGCGCGACGTCGAGCCGCCGGCACGTGATTGTGAAACGACACCCACAACTCACAACTATCCGCAGTAAGCGCGAAGACGGCCCCGCGAGTTACCGGCCACTCGGTGAGGTAGGTCACGGCGACGCCGCTTCGGTTCTCGCCAAACGCCCACACCGTGGCACACCCGTGTGAGTCTGCGAGGGAGAGCAGCTGGTGGCGTCGCCGGATGAGCTCCGAGTCTGAAAACTGAAACACGAGCTCCTCCTTGAGGGTGAAAATCGTCGAAAGCGCTATCCCAAGATTACGCCGATTTCATCGGCTCTCAGACGAGGAAAATCTGTCAAAATATCCCGGTTTTTCGGCGATTTTTTGGGCCATTATCCACCGGGCTCGGACCTAGACTGGAGGAACCTATTTCTCTGACGAAAGGGCTCGACAATGGCGTCGACCGAGCAAGATTTCTTGGTCCAGGAAGCGACCGCCCATTGGGCTCCTCGATTCACGACAAACGGGGTCGCGGTGTCAGATTTCACCAATCTGACGAGAAAAATTCAACGCTGGTCCGATTGGTGCGACGAATGGGTGCGGGCTGGACACGTTCATCGTGACCTCGGCGCAGAAGCACTGGCTGAGGGCCGCGAACTATCCGCCGGTCAGCACTATTCGACCGCTGCGGTGTATTACCACTTCGCCAAATTTGTCTTCGTCGATTACCCCGAGCAGATGAAGGCCGCTCACGAACTCGCGGTCGAGGCATTGAATACCGCTCTTCCCTTTCTCAATCCCGCTGGGCAGCGGGTGGAAATCCCGTTCCGGTCAACGCGGCTTCCCGGTGTTCTGCGGTGTCCGCACAATGTCGAAACGCCCCCCGTCGTCATTATGGTGAGCGGGCTGGACTCCACAAAGGAGGAGCTTCGCAGCACCGAGCAACTCTTTCTCGACCGGGGACTGGCGACGCTGGCGATTGATGGGCCCGGGCAGGGTGAGAGCGAATACGAGCTTCCGATCATTGCCGAGTGGGAGGAAGTCGGCCGCGCCGTGGTCGATTGGATCGAGGCCCGCAATGATCTCGACTCTGAGGCCATCGGCGTGTGGGGGGTGTCGTTGGGAGGTTATTACGCACCACGCATGGTCAGCGGTGAGCATCGGATCAAGGCGTGCGCCGCCCTCGCCGGCCCGTATGCCTGGGGAGACATTTGGGATCAGCTTCCGGAACTGACCAGGCGGACGTTTACTTTTCGTTCTCATTTGAGTTCGCAAGACGAGGCGAGGGAGTATGGCCAGGCGTTGACGCTCGAGGGCAAGGCTGACGCGATCCAGTGCCCGCTACTCATCATCTTTGGCGCTCTGGACCGATTGATTCCGAAAGACGGCGCTGAACGCTTAGCTGCTGAGACGGGAGCGGAGCTGTTGATGCTCGAAGACGGCAACCACGGGTGCATGAATGTTGCAGCGAAACACCGCAATAAGACTGCCGACTGGATGGCGCGCCAACTGGCGAACTAAAGAGAAAAGCCCCTACGAAAGGACTGAACCACAATGGCTGGAGTACTCTCTCCTGTTCCGGAGGATTTTCTGCGTCGAAAGACCCTGACCGCCCAGACTCAAGCCACGATGAAAACGGTCATCGACTACGGCGAATTTGGAATCGGTGTCACCGACGAACCGGCGGCCCACGGTGGCGAGAGCGCCGGACCTTCTCCATTGCAGGCCGTCTTGGGCGCGCTGTGTGGGTGTGAGGCGGTAACGTTCCGCCGGACGGCCACGGAAATGAACTTCGAGTACGACCGGCTTGAGTTTGAGGCGGCCTTCACCATTGATATCCGTGGCCGCATGGGTGATCGCGCGGTGAGGCCGCATTTCCAGACGGTGAAGGTCTTGATTTCTGTGGTGACCTCGTCGAGCGAGGAGGACCTCGCAGCGGTCATTGAGGAGACGGAAGCCCGTTGCCCCGTGATGAATCTCTTGATTGACGCGGGGGTCACCGTTGACGTGAAGTGGCAGCGGATCGCCGCCTAGCGGGGCTGGTTAGCCTGGGAACGAGAGTCCAAGGTCTTTCATCATCACCATCGCCGCGTTTCGCCCGGGGAATCCCGTAATGGACCCGCCCGGGTGGGTGGTGCCCCCCGTCTGGTAGAGCCCGGGAATAGGCATCGCGTGGGAGGCCCAACCGGGAACGGGGCGGAGGGGGCCGGCGAAGGGAGCCGACTTGTCGCCCCCGTGAGCGCAGCCATTAATCATGTGTTGGTTGGCTCGCTCGATGTCGAGCGGGCTCTTGACGATTCGCTCTTCGACCGTGTCGTCGTTGATGTTGGGGATTGCGGTGCGGACATATTCGACGATGCGATCGGCGTGCTCCTCTTTCGCCTCGTCCCAGTTGGCCGCACCGTAGGGGGCGACGTGTGACGCAGGGACCAGAATCTTCACGGTTTGTTTGCCCTCGGGCGCGCGAGACGAATCGACCAGGCTGGGAGTAGCGACCAGGGTCCACGCGGAACCCTCGACGGGCTTGCGATCGCGGATATCACGCAGTTGATTTGCCACTTCCTGCGGCCACACTCCGAGCCCGCTACTCACGGCGGTGTCTTCAGGGTTCTTCCCCACGAAAGTGGGAACTTCGTTCATCGCCAGGAACATGGCCAAGAGGGGGATGCCAATGTCGTAGGTGTCTACCCCGTAGATGAAATCTTCACCCCATGCCTCAGCCGGGGCCATCTTCACCAGGTGCTTCACGTGGATTGTCGATAGCACGGCGTCCCGGCCGACAAACTGACTCCCGTCGGCCGTGACAAATCCTCGAGCCGAACCATCCTCGAGCAGTAGCGACTCGACCTGCTGATTGCACATGACTTCGCCCCCATGCGCCACGATGACATTCACGAGGGCGTCGGTGAGCTTGCCTGAGCCGCCGAGCGGAATCGACCAGCTGCGCGCCTGGCGACCGGCCATGATCGAGTAGGGGAGGACTCCCGTGCCCGGCAAATCGACGGAACCGAAGGTCTGACATGCTTCCCACAGGAGAAAAGCCTGAATGTGCTCGTTCTTGAACTCGTGCATGATCACGTCAAGCGCACTCATTGCTCGCCGACGGCGCCAGGTTCCCCCATTGGGCAGTTTGTCGAGCGCCTGATCAATCGGGGTTGCCCATCCGATGGGGTTGTTGTTGGAGAGCGAAAAAGCTTCCTTCGCGCGGTCCCAATCCTCCAGCATTGCGAAGTATCGATCGGCATCGCGCTGGTTGAATCGGGCAAACTCGTCAAATGTCTTGTTCTTGTCCAGGTACATCGCGACTTGCTCGCCGTCGGGCATCGCCACCCGTGCAACGGGGTCAGGGTCCACATAGCGAAGCCCCTCCCCGGCGACCAAGCCGAGGGTGTCCTGCGCGATGACGGGATTGTCTTGGATGATGGTGTGGCCGGTGGAGCAACTGTCCATGAAATATCCGGGGATGAACTCTTCGGTGGCCACCCCGCCCCCGGGAATGGGCCTCGCATCGACCAGGATGACGCTCTTGCCGGCCTTGGCGAGGTAGGCGGCGGTGATGAGCGCGTTGTGTCCGGCTCCGGCGACGACAATGTCTGCTTCTCTAGAGGAACTCACGTGAGCCAGTGTAGGTGCAAATGGTTGCATAAAACGACCTGTTTTCACCCACCTCATCACGGGGCGAGTTCATTTCTGCCCACACAAAATCTGTGGAAAAAGGGCCCAATCTCGATAACATGGAGGTCACGTACGACGACGGAGTCGTGCGGGAAATACTGGGGTTTAGGGGGTAGCGCGTGAGAAACGAAGTCACCCTGGAGGACGTCGCGAAGGCCGCTGGTGTGCACAAGGCCACCGTCTCCCGTGCGCTCAACCCCGAGACACAATCGGTTGTGAACGAGCAGACGGTGCGCCGCATCGTTCGCGTCGCGGAGAGTCTGGGCTACGTGCGGAATCTGACCGCGAGGAGCCTTCGAGTTCAGTCCACGATGACCGTCGGGGTCGTCATTCCAGACTTGACCAATCCAATTTTTCCGCCGATGGTCCGCGGAATCGAGAACTATCTCGCGAAACACGGATACACAGTCCTTCTCGCCGACACGGACGAGTCGGAAGATGAGGAGAAGGAAGCGATTCGCTCTCTCGCCGAGAGGCGCGTCGACGGCTTCATCGTTGCCACTGGTGCGGATAATCACGAAACGATTCCGCGAATGTTTGATCAGGGAATTGCCGTGGTGTTGGCGAACCGTGGAGCGGGGGCGGTCCCTTATCCGCTCGTCACCGGTGACGATGAGGACGGTATGCGCCAGGCAGTCGAACACCTTCACCGTCTCGGCCACCGACACATCGTTCACCTGGCGGGCCCCGAGAACTTTTCGACCACTCGAATTCGAGCGCGTGAAATCGTCAGGGTCTGCGGTGATCTTGGAATCACTTGCGACGTCGTCCCGGTCGAGAACTTGCGCGTCGATGCGGGTACTTCTGCGGTGGACAGGTTGCTTGATCAGCCTTGGAGTTTCACCGCGATTCAGGCCAGTACCGATTTGCTCGCCCTGGGCGCACTGCGGAGTATTCGTGCCCACGGGTTGAGCTGCCCCGGGGACATTTCCGTCATCGGATTCAATGACATGCCTTTCGCTGCCGAGTTTTCTCCGGGCCTGACCTCGGTGAAGGTTCCTTTGGATGAAATCGGGGCGGAAGCGGCGCGACTGTTGGTGACGCGATTGCAGGAAGGCAAAAACTCACCTCGGGTGGTGACTTTGCCGGTGAGACTCATCGTGAGGCAGTCCACCGGTCCGGCGTCGTCACGATAGCTCGCATCCGATTGCGGCGACACGCGAGAGGTCGTGGCTTGACTTCTGACGCTCTATCTCCCTAAACTTGTGCAATCGATTGCGAGTTGGCGAACTATTCTCGCGCCAGTTCAATCGAGGGAATTGCCTCAACGATTGGGAAGGACAGGCCAGATGGCGAAGAATGTGTTGACCGTTGGGTGGATCGGAGTGGGCCGAATGGGCGCCCAGCTGGTCACGCGTCTGTTAGCGGCGGGCTACGACGTTGCCGTATACAACCGCACGAAGGCCAAAGCAGAGCCGCTGGCCAAGTTAGGTGCGACGATTGTCGACCGCCCGGTCGAGCTCGCCGATCGCGACCTCGTTTTCAGCATGGTCTCGGCGTCGAAGGACCTCGAGCAGGTGATGCTCGGCGAAGGAGGACTTCTCACCGGAGACGTCGTGCCGAGCGTGATTGCCGACTCGTCCACGGTGTCTGTGGAAATGTCGGAGAAGGTTCGGGCCGTCGCCTCAGAGCGTGGCACAGGATTCCTGGCGACTCCCGTCAGCGGTAACCCCTCGGTGATTGAAGCGGGAAAGCTGACCGTCGCGGTGTCGGGCCCGCGTGAAACGTTTGACGCGGTTGAACCGGTCTTGCAGCACTTCGGCCGAGGAGTGACCTACGTGGGCGACGGTGAAGCGGCCCGTCTGGTGAAGATCGCGCACAATATCCTGCTCGGCGTTGTCACGCAGTGCCTCGCCGAAATCCTTGTTCTCACCGAAAAGGGTGGCGTTAGCCGAGAAGCGGTCATGAAGTTCATCAACCAGTCGGTGATGGGTTCGGTGTTCTCGCGTTACAAGTCACCCGCGTTCGTGAACCTCGACTTCACGCCGACGTTCACCATGCCGCTGCTGCAAAAGGACTTCGACCTCGGCCTTGACGCCGCCAACAAGCTCGGCGCCCCGATGCCGATCACGTCGGCGACTCGCCAGATTGTCGCCCAGGCTGTGGGATCGGGAAACACCGAAGAGGACTTCGCCACATTGATTCGTACGGTGGCTGAGGGTGCAGGTTTGGTCCTCGAGTCAGAGAATTCGGACATCACGACGGGGCTGGAAGAGGCAGACTAGGTCCCCCCAAAGCCTTTCCTGCAGCGATGCCGGGTGGCTTAACGTGAAGGAGAGAGTGCGTGGCGCAGTCACCTGATGTGATCCGAGTGGGGCAATTCAGCGAATCGCCCGTCCTCGCTGTAGCTCGGGCACTATCGCTCGGTGACAACTACGGCATTGACTGGGAGACGTCGCGGGTGCCCTCCTCGCCGGGGCAATTTGACGCGTTGCGAGGTGGCGAACTAGACATCGTCATCACGAGCCCCGACAACGTGTTGTTGTATACCTCCACCGAAAAGAATCCGCTCGGGGCCCGCCTGGAGGTCCGACTCTTGAGGGCCATCGACCGGGGCCTTGGGCTCGCGCTATACACCTCTCCCGAGCTCGCCTCGGTGGACCAATTACGCGGGGCCTCTCTCGGAGTTGACGTGATGAGCTCGGGCTTCGCGTTGCTTCTGTTGAACATGCTCCAGCGACTGGGGGTTGATCCCTCGGAGGTGACTTTTGACGCCCGCGGGGCAACGCCACTGAGGCTGAAGGCCATCCTCGATAGGGAAATTGACGGCAGCATCCTCAACGCTGAATCCGCGGTTGGGGCCGATGCGGCAGGGCTGAAGCGGTGGATTTCATCGGCCGACATTCACCCCAACTACCTGGGCACGGTGTTGGCCACGATGGCCGGCCCACTGTCGGAGTCGACAGAGGCCTTTGTACGGATGTGGGGGGAGGCCACAGAGGCCATCGCGTCTTCGAGTGCGGGAGAGGTAATGTCCCTGCTCTCTCAGGCCGCGCCAGCGCTGGCTGAACGACCCTACGTCGAGTTGCTCAAGTCGTCCGAGTTCGGAGTGCTGACCGACCCCAATATCTCCGTGGAACAGTTGAGTGTCTTGTGCGACATTCGAGCTCGAGCAGGTGCCTTCACGCCCGCACCTGCCGACGTGGAAAGAGCCCTATCAATTCGAGAATAATGAGCGACACCGAGGCTGAGCAGCCACACCGGTTGAGTCAACAACCTCAGAGAAGAGGAGAACATCATGGGACGCATCGCCTACCCGAACCTGGAGAACATTTCTGACCCTGAAATGCTCGCTGCTCTCGAACGCTCGCGACGAGTAGGGACACCACGACCTGAAAGCCAGGCGATCCGCGCCTGGGTTCCCGATGTGCTCAAGACATTTTCGCAAGCGTGGGAGAGAACTTTCGTTGAGGGAGTCGTTGAACACGAACTCAAGGAGCTGTGTCGCCTCTACGTCACCAAGACAGTCGAATGCGGATACTGCGGCGCGCAACGCTCGTCATTCGCTGAGCGTCGCGACGAGGCGCTGCTCGATGACCTGATCAACTTTCGCACCTCCGACAAGTTTTCTCACCGAGAAAAATTGGCTCTGACCTACACCGACGCGATTGTCTGGGACGCGGGAATTGCCACCGAAGACGATTGGACGGCTCTCAACGAGGAGTTTCGTGAACCGGAACTTGTGGAGCTGGGATTCTTTATCGCTCTCACCTCCGGCCAGCAGCGGTGGATCAAGACACTCCAGCTCAATCACTTCGAAGTTATGGCTGATGAAAAGACGGGAGTCGTGGGGGGAGCGAGTCCCTCTGCCTAGGGGGCGTTCTTCTCCCGAGGGTCTGGACCCACGCGATATTCGCGATCGAGCGCGCCAAAGGCGGAGATGGTCGAAGCGCTCAACGTCACCTGGCTGGCCCGCAGGTTCTCCTCGAGACGGTCTCGGTTGCTCGACTTCGGAATCACACTCACTGAGGACGAGAGGTGCCACGCCAGCACCAGTTGGGGCACCGTGACGCCTTCCTCTTCGGCGAGGGTCGTGAGGACGCTGTCGTCGAGGATTTCGGCGCGAGCCAGGGGAGCCCATGCTTGTGTACCGATTCCCTCCCGCAGGTGGTAGTCGATGAGCTCCTTTTGCTGCAGGTAGGGGTGGCGTTCGACCTGGTTGATGGCGGGAAGCTCACCCGTGCTGTTCTTGAGCCGCTGGAGATAGTCGAGGTGAAAATTGCTCACCGCGGCGTGGCGCAACAGACCCTCTGATCGCAACGCCAGCATCCGTTCGAACGACTCAACGTAAAGATCGAGCGCTGGGGCGGGCCAGTGGATCATGTAGTAGTCCACATAGTCGAGGTTGAGACGATCGAGCGACCTCCCGAGCGCTGGGCCAATCTCATCACTCCCGAGCTCGTCAATCCACGCCTTAGACGTCACACTGAAAGAGTCTCGGGGAAGGCCAGACTGGGAGAGTGCGCGTCCCAGTTCCGCCTCGTTCCCGTAGGCGCTCGCGCAGTCGAAATGTCGGTAGCCCACCTCGAGGGCTTGCTCGACCAATGATTGCGTCGCTTCAGCGGGAACCTTGAACAGTCCCAGCCCCAGTGGGGGGACGGGAGGGGGTTCAGCCCGCAGCTCGATGGTCACAGGGAATTCCTCGACGCCCTAATCGACGGGAGGCCAGAGGGGAATCACGCCCTTGCCTGATGGGAAGCGGACGTTTTTCGATCGGACAAACTCGTGCAGAGTCTCGATCGCATTCTCTCTTCCGAATCCGCTGCCCTTCACTCCTCCGAAGGGAGCTCCGAGGAACGACCGGCGCATGTAGTTGTTGACAAAGACCATTCCGACCCGAAGGCGCCGAGACAGTTTCCACGCGAAGTCCTCGTTTCGAGTAACAATCGCCGCCGTCAGGCCGTATTCGGTGTCGTTGGTGATTCGGACGGCTTCGTCGATGTCGGAAAACTTCATGACGCAGGCAATTGGCCCAAAGATTTCTTCCATGGCCACCGTCATCTCGGGGGTGACGTCGGCGAGGACGGTGGGAGCCACCCAGAAGCCGTCGGCATACTTCGCGTCGGTGGGTAGTGCACCCTGGGTCACGATTCGCGCGCCCTCGTCGAGTGCGGACTGAAGGTAGCCCAGAACTCGGTCTCGCTGTTTGGCGTCGACCATTGCCCCGATGTCCGTGCGCGGGTCACGACCGTCTCCCACGACGAGTTTCTCGGCGGCGGCCGCGAAGAGGGCGAGGAATTCGTCGTGAATCGACTCGTGGACCAGAATCCGGGCGGTCGACGTGCACGCCTCGCCTTGGTTGTAGAACATGCCTTCGATGGCCACATTCACGGCGACGGTGAGGTCAGCGTCGTCGAGAACCATCAGAGCATTCTTCCCACCCAATTCCATGGTGGAGAAGGTGAGGTTATCGGCCGCCGCCTTAAGTACCTTGATGCCGGTAGCGGTCGCCCCCGTGAAGGTGACGCGTTCCACGTCCTTATTTCCCACCAGGTGAGGCCCAGCCTCCATGCCTGTGACGGCGTTGAGCACACCGGGTGGGAGGACCTCGTTCGCGATTTCCGTCATCCGCAACACCGACAGGGGAGCCTGCTCACCCGGCTTGATAATGACGGTGTTTCCTGCGGCCAGTGCAGGGGCCCCCTTCTTCGCAAAGTGGATCGGCGGCCAGTTGAACGGAAGGATGGCGGCCACCACGCCATAGGGTTCATACACGATACGAGCTTCGATGGGGCCTTGGTCGAGGATGTCGCCGTGGAGCGTATCGGCGAGGCCGGCGAAATAGTCGAAACAGGTGTGGCTGAACGCGACGTCGAACCGACCCGCATCGCGCTTCGGCTTACCGACTTCCATTGACTCTAAGTCCGCGAGTTCCTCCGCGTGCTCTTGAAGTTTTCGCGCGACTTGGCGCATCAGACCGGCGCGCTCTCGGGGAGACATGTCGCCCCACGTCGATTCGTAGGCGGCGCGGGACGACGCGACGGCCTTCGCCACGGTGTCGGCGTCGGCGTTGACCACCTGGGCGATTTCCGCCCCGGTGGGCGGCTCATGAACCGAAAACGTCGTGGGATTGTTGGGCTCGACGGCTTTTCCGTCGATAATCGATGACCATCTGGTCTTGTGGGCTGGCGCCGATGCCATGAGCGTCCTTCCGATAATGAGGTCTCTGCTCCTGCACTCCGCCCCGTTTTCGCGAACGGTTGTAGCAGGTGATGCGCGGTCTCAATCTATGTCATTTCAGCAAATTTGGATAGTTCTTTCTGGGATTTTTCAGACAAGCAGACTTGATTCTTGCAACCGATTGTATTAGGGTCGGGGGACTTAGTCTCACCGAGGAGAGCATCGATGCAGGTCCGCGACTATCTCATTCGTCGCCTTGTGCTCCTGCCGTTCATCATGCTCGGGGTGAGTGTCATTGTGTTCACCCTCACCCGGTTCACCGGGTCCCCAGTGGGCATCTATGCCACTCCAAATATGACGCCCGATGAGGTGGCCGCGCTCGAGGCGAGGTATTTGCTGGACCAGCCGATTCCGGTGCAATACGCTGCGTGGCTCGGCGGCCTGCTGAGAGGCGATTTGGGCTGGTCGGGCGTTTCTGTCGCTCCGGTGACCGAGGTCATCGGTGTGAAAATGGCGGCCACGCTAGAGCTGGCGGTGGCGGCGGGTCTCATCGCCATTCTCGCGGGAATCGCGTTGGGCACGATTGCCGGGGTGAGACGAAACCAGGGGCCAGACCACGCGGCGCGCCTGTTTTCAATTCTCGGCGCGAGCACACCGACGTTTTGGTTTGGCCTGCTTCTTCTCGTTCCGTTCTACCTGTGGCTCGACTGGTTCCCTTTGGGCCGATCGACCGACGCGGTATTTGCCTCGATCGAACATCCGACAGGGTTGTACACCATCGATGCCCTGCTTGCGGGAAACATAGTGGCCTTCGGCGATGCGCTTCGGCACCTGATTCTTCCCGCCGTCGTCTTGGGGTTTGGAGCCATGGCCATCATCGTGCGCATGATGCGCTCATCGATGGTGGAAGCGATGTCGGAAGAGTATGTCGATGCAGCCCGGGCGAAGGGATTACCCGAGGGTGTCGTGATTCGGCGTCACGCGCGGAGAAACGCCTTCGTGCCGACGACGACAGTGATTGGGTTGAGCTTCGGCTTCCTGCTCCAGGGTTCCGTGGCCGTGGAACTCATCTTCCGATGGCCAGGCCTCGGCCAATGGGTGACCAGCGCGATTCTCTCGGGAGACCAGGCGACCATCATGGCGTATGTGCTGATCACTGCTGCCATCTTCATGATCGTGAACCTGGCCGTTGATATTGCTTACGCCTACCTCGACCGCAGGGTGGTGTTGGGCGGATGAGCACGATCGAAACCGAGGCAACTGCCCCCGAGTCTGCGGGGAGCGTGCGCTGGGCGAGACGTCGCGAAGTCATCGCCGAGGTCCTGCGCAACCCGCTCACGGTGGTGGGTTTTGTCATCATCGCGGCGTTCTTGTTGATGGCACTTTTCGCGCCCTTACTCACCGAACCCAACCAGCCGGACCCCTATCAGAGCCCCCGCGATTGGGCGAATATCGATTCGCCGCCCGGTGAGGCCGGCCACGTTCTGGGGACCGATTCGCAAGGAGGCGACGTTCTCTACGGCGTGATCTGGGGATCACGCCTGTCCCTCCAACTTTCTCTGACGGTGGTTCTCACCACGGTCGTCATCGGCACCATCGTGGGCAGTATCGCGGCCATGCGGGGAGGCCGACTGGACAACCTGTTGATGCGCATCGTCGATGTGTTCTTGGCGATCCCGGAACTCATCTTTGCTCTCGCAATCGCGGCGGTCTTGGGCCCCTCCTTCCGCAACATCATCCTCGCCCTGGCCGCGGTGTTCTGGGTGAAATACGCCCGAATCATTCGAGGGGAAATCATCCGAATCAAACAGTCAGAGTATGTCGCGGCGGCACGGGTGGTCGGAGATTCGACGTGGAATATCTTCCGCAAAGACGTGTTTCCTAATTCGGTGACTCCGATGGTGGTGCAAGCCACCCTCGATATGGGCAACGTGGTGCTCATCGGCGCCACCCTGAGTTTCATCGGACTCGCTCAGGCGGGTCTCACCGAGTGGGGGGCCATGGTCAGCGCGGGTCAGTCGGGTCTGTTGGCCGGCGAGTGGTGGGTGTCCACCTTTGCCGGGCTCGCGATTGTGCTGTGGGCTCTCGCGTTCAACCTCGTGGGTGATGGGCTCCGAGACGTGCTCGATCCGAAGACGGAAGGGCGCTGAGGTGACTGAGGACTGGCTGTTGAAGGTCGATGACCTCGGGGTGCAATTTCATTCTCCTCGGGGCACATCACAGGCCGTTGACGGAGTGAGTTTCACGATGAAACCCCACGAAACGCTCGCCCTCGTCGGAGAAACCGGCTGTGGCAAGAGCGTCACCGCCCGCTCCATCCTCAGACTTGTCGCTCAGCCACCGGGGGAGTACTCATCGGGTTCGGTGCAGTTGCGAAACGACGACGGTAGCGTCACTGACATCCTGAGCGCGCCCGAGCGGGTCGTGAGGAACATCCGAGGAAATCGAGTCTCGATGATTTTCCAAGACCCCGGTAAAGCGCTCAACCCGGCACTCACGGTGGGTCGTCAGCTCGCTGAAGTGTTTGGCGAGCACCGTCTGGGGATGGTCCTCGAGAAGGCAGGCCTTCCCACCTCCCGTCCAGGGGGGACCCTTGTCAAGATTGCGCAGCAGAGAGCCGGCTGGCTCAGTGTTCGCCTCTTCCAGCTCTTCAGGCGCGACGCGGCACGGGCTTTGAAAAAGGCCATGGATGATGAAGTGGCCTCGGCGCTCGCCGACACGGGAATCGCCAACCCCCGGAAGATTATGGGCAGCTACCCCCACGAACTCTCGGGTGGAATGAAGCAGCGCGTCATGATCGCGCAAGCGCTCGCCTGTGACCCCGATCTCCTCGTTGCCGATGAGCCAACAACCGCGCTCGACGTGACCATCCAAGCCCGCATCCTGCGTTTGATTCACGATCTTCAGCAGCGTCGAGGCACTGCGATTTTGTACATCACCCACGACTTGTCACTGGTGAAGGAATTCGCCGACCGGGTGGCGGTGATGTACGCCGGACGAATCGTCGAAATGGGCCCCTCGGACCAGGTGCTGAAGTCGCCTCAGCACCCCTACACCCAAGGCCTCCTCGCGGCGATTCCCCGAGCAGACACCCCGCGAGGTGAGCTCGAGGCGATTGCGGGAACAGTCCCGCAGCTCGTGGACGCGCCGCCCCAGTGTCACTTCGCGTCGCGTTGCGCCTTTGCGGCTCAGGCCTGTCACGGTCACATCCCGCAGCCCACCGTGGTGTCGGAAGGTCGCCTCGTCTCGTGCTTCCGCTTCTCCCGTGCGGAGGAGCTCGACGTGTCAGCCGAGGAGATGCCCCAGCCCGCCGAAGCCATCGGGGGAGGAAGACGATGACCAGCACCAGCCAGGCGGACGCGTCCGTCGCCGTCGACTCCGTCGTCACCTTGCACGACGTGCAAGTTCACTACCCGGTGAAGGAAGGGCTCCTCCAGCGCGTCTCAGGTCACGTCCGGGCCGTAGATGGCGTCGACCTCACCATCCCGCGAGGTCAGACACTTGGCTTGGTAGGTGAATCGGGTTGCGGGAAAACTACCCTCGGCCGTGTCGTCGCAGGTTTGGTCGCGCCCACGGGTGGTGAATTGTGGTTTGGGCTCACTGCTGACCAGCACGAGCACGTCAACCGTATTCGAGCGATTGCCCCCGGAGAGAGGAGCGCGGAGGACCAGGCCCTGTGGCGCCAGCTCGAGCGCGAGCACCGCCTGGGGTCGATGACGAAGGAACGCCATCGTGAATACCGGCGAAATTGCCAGGTGGTGTTCCAAGACTCCTTTGCCTCGCTCAACCCCCGCCAACTCGTTCGCGATATCGTGGGCCGCCCGTTGAGGGTTCACCGAGAGGCGTCAGGGTCTGAGGTGGACGCGCGTGTCGTCGAACTTCTCGAGCGGGTGGGTCTCGGTGCCCAACACCTGCTGCGCTATCCTCACCAGTTCTCGGGTGGCCAGCGGCAGAGAATTTCGATAGCGCGAGCCCTCGCATTGAACCCCGAATTTGTCATTTTGGACGAGCCGACGAGCGCACTCGACGTGTCGGTCCAGGCACAGATTCTCAACCTGCTGGTTGAACTGCAGCAGGACCTCGGGCTCACGTACCTGTTTATCACCCACGATCTCGGTGTGGTCCAGCACATGGCCGATGACATTGCGGTGATGTATTTGGGTCAAATTGCCGAGTATGGACCGACCGACCAGGTCTTCTTTGACCCCCTGCACCCCTATTCGCGGATTCTGCGGGATTCCAACCCCTCGCTCGAAGACGAAGAGGTCGGTGAGCGGTGGGAGCTCTCAGGAACCGTTCCTAACCCGATCAATCCGCCGCGCGGGTGCCGATTGCACCCTCGCTGCCCGGTAGCGACCGACCTGTGTGGCTGGTCGGTCACCGACGCTCTGGAGCACGTGGAAACGGCTGCTCCGGCCGTGTTTGAACACATCGACGCGGTCAATCGCTCCACTGATTTTCTGGCCGAGGTCGCGATGTCGGATGACGCGTCGGCCGCCCTGATGGCTCGTGAGATTAACTCGTCGCCCGCGGGCGTCGCGTTGACGCAGCCCGCGATCAGTAACGGAAAGGTCGTCTCGCTGACGCTCCGCCAGGTGGACGACGCCGAACTGCTGCCGATTCGCGAGCTGAGGTCGTCGGCCTGCCTCAGGACGCAACAACAAGGGGTTCTCCCTAGTTCCTAGGGAGCGACACAAGAGAAAGAAAGAAGGCAATCATGAGACTGCACAGCTGGGGCGATAGCCCCTCGCGACGCACGCGACTTCGTGTGACGTCGACATCCGCTGTTGCGGCCGCCTTTGCGCTGATTCTCTCAGCGTGCAGCGGTGGAGCAACCGGCGGCTCGGGTGCGACAGAAGTTCGCAACGCCGGCGTCATCGTGCACGCACAAAACGGTGAACCGGCCACCCTCGACCCGGCTCGCGCCGAACAGGGTGAGAAGGGTGAGGCATTCATCGACAACGTCTACGAACGCCTCGTCGACGTGGGCCCCGATGGACCCGACCTGATTCCGTCGCTGGCGACGGAAGTTCCCACGACGGAGAACGGACTCGTGTCCGAGGACCGCTTGACCTACACCTTCCCGCTGCGCGAGGGCGTGGTCTTCCACGACGGAAGCGACTTCACTGCCGACGACGTGGTGTATTCGTGGGAGCGTGCGATGGAGATGAACCTCCCCGAAGGCCAAGCGGCGGCCCTCGTGGATTCGGTTGAATCCATGGAAGCACTCGATGACTTCACCTTCCAGGTGACGTTAATCGAGCCCGACGCTTCGTTCCTTTACTCGGTCGTGCTCAACCCGGCGGCGTCGATTGTGAGCCCCGACGCGGTTGAAGCGAACGGCGGTGTCGAGGCCGACACTCCAAACGAGTGGATGGACACCAACATGGTGGGAACCGGACCGTACACCTTCGGAGAATGGAAGCGTGGAGAATCGCTGACCATGATCGTGAACCCCGATTACTGGGGTGAGCCGGCGAAGTCCGATGTCCGTTGGGACATCACTCCTGAGGAGAGCTCCCGGGTTCTCGCGCTTCAGGCTGGTGACGCCGACATCATCGACATTTCGCCTTCTAACGTGAGCGACGTGGAAGATGTTGAAGGTGTGGCCATTTTCGAGGGTGGTCTGCTGCTGGAGCCAATCCACCTCGGATTCAACATGCGCTCAGATGACCTGCCCGCGGATGACACCATCCCGGCGGACTTCTTTGCCGACAAGAGAATCCGTCAGGCGTTCAACTACGCCTTCGACTATGACACCTACATCAACTCATTCCTCGACGGCTACGGCGCTCGTTACACCGCCTACATCCCCCAGGGTGTGTTCGGTTATGACGAGAACGCTCCACTGTACGAGTACGACTTGGACAAGGCGACCGAACTGATGGAGCAAACCCCCTACTGGGAGTCCGGCTTCACGGTGTCGATCCTGGTGCAGGCCGGAGAGCCCGAGTTCGAGGGTGTCGCGTTGTTGATGAAGGACGGGATTGAGCAAATCAACCCCAACTTCCGCGTCAACGTGGTGAGCCAGGCGGAGACCCAGTTCGACGAGAACCTGGGCGCCGACCCGGTTCCGTTCGCGCTGTGGGTGAAGAACGCTGACCCGGGCGCCGACCCGCACCAGTTCTTCGACCCGCACCAGCACCCGGATGGTGACTGGGGCGAGAAGCACGGCATGCGCGACGCCTATGAGGATCCCGACCGGATCGCGGACCTCATCGACGCCGGTAAAGCAACCGTCGACCCCGAAGAGCGCAAGGCAATCTATTCGGAGTTGCAGCAGCTGCTCTACGAAGACCCGATGTGGGTCTACGCGGCTCAGGAAGGCCTGGCCTTCCCGTATCGCACCTGGCTGGAGGACTTCACGGTGAACCCGCTTTGGCGTGGACCTCACTACGAACACTTCACCAAGGCGGGCTAGGGGAGATTTGCTCGCAAGGGCAAGGGCCGGCGGAGATGTCCGCCGGCCCTTCGCCTTTATTCCGCGCCCGCGAAGCTCGCCCGGCGATACAATCGCGACGTGCCCCCATCGCGAAGACATCTGGTCGATTTGTCTCCGCTTCGTCAATCACCCGCCTTCGCCAGGATGTGGTTGGGCGCCGCGCTCTCCGGGGTGGGCATTCAGATGACCGTAATGACGGTCGGGCTGCAGATTTTTGATCTCACTCACAGCACCCTGATGGTCGGTCTCGTGGGCGGCGTCGCCCTTCTGCCGATGCTGGTCGCGGGACCCTGGGGTGGGATGCTGGCGGACAGTCACGATCGTCGAACAGTGTTGTTGGGCGCGCTGAGTCTCGCCTGGCTCTCGACGTTGGGGTTGCTCGTCCTCGCCATCATGGTGGCGCAGGCCGAATCCCACGGTGATCACCCTCCGCTGTGGCCGTTCTATGTCTTCACGACGATTAGTTCGATGGCGTATATCGTCGCGGGCGCGGCCCGGAAGGCCGTCTATCCGAGGGTTCTCACCGCAGAAAACCTGCCGAAGGCGAATGCGCTCAACGGGATGTCGATGGGGATGCAACTCACGGTGGGACCGGCCCTGGCCGGCATCTTGGTTCCCCTGGTCGGCTTTCCCACGACGTTCGCGGTCGACTTGGTCCTGGCGGTAGCCGGATTCTTGGGCGTGGCGACACTCCCGAAGATCCCGCCCCGCGCGGAGGGCGTGTTGGCGGGTTGGCGGGGAATTAGAGAGGGCCTGCAATTCCTCGTGGCCACTCCGGTGATTCGCTCGTCATTTCTTGTCGACGTCATCGCGATGAGCCTGGGACGACCCTACGCGCTACTCCCGGCGGTGGCTACAGTGGCCATCGGTGGCGGGCCCACCACCGTAGGAGTACTGACGGCCTCGGCAGCCGTGGGCACTTTTCTCACCAGTATCTTCAGTGGCCCGGTGGCGGGTGTGACCCGCTATGGCGTGGCCATTTCACGGGCGGTCATGGTCTATGGCGTCTGCACTGCCCTCTTTGGTGTCGTGATTTTCTCCGCGCTGACCGGTGTGTGGGGACCGGCGGCCGACCAATGGTCAGAGGTCAACGTGGTGCCGCTGCTCTTGGCCGTGCTGTGTTTTCTGGGTTTAGGGGCTTCGGACGAAGTCTCGGCAATCTTTCGAATGACCATTCTGATGACCGCAGCGCCCGATGAGATGAGGGGGCGGCTCCAAGGGGTGTTCTTCTCGGTCGTGGCGGGCGGGCCTCGACTGGGCGATCTTTACGCCGGTATTCTCGCCTCCGCCGTCGCCCTGTGGGCGCCATCGCTCTTCGGAGGCATCCTGATTGTGGCGGCGATTGTCGTGTTGCTCAAAGTCAATGCGGAGTTCCGTCTCTACCGCCACGGATAACACGGGGCAGGATTTGTAGGCTGGTGCCATGCCCCACCCCTGCACTGTCGTGGTGACCCTCACACCCCTCGAGGGATTGTCGGATCGAGTGGCGCAGAGCGTGGTGCAGGAGTGTGATGAGATCCGCCGAGCTGACGGATGTGAGCTGTATGAGGTGTATCGCCGTGTCGATGGAGTGGTGGTGTTGATTGAGCGCTGGCGAGACCGCGACGCCTGGCAGGCACATTTTGACACCGCTGCAATTGCCCGGCTCAAAGAGACCCTCACACCCCTGTTGGCGAGACCGGCGGAGCGGTGGGAGATGTACTCGACGGAAGGCTAAAGCACTAGCGTTGGCTTATGGCGATGTTCGCGCAGGCCCCCAAGAGCTTCTCCGAATCGGACTTTCCCACTCCCGAGGTCATTGACCCGCAGTCGGTTCCCTCACTGCGCTGGGGCATCCTGGGGGCGGGCGATATTGCCGACGTCTTTGCCGACACGGTTCAAAAGAACACTACCCAGCAGATTGTGGCGGTGGCGTCGAAGACCCCGGGTAAGGGTGAAGGCTTTGCCGCACGCTTCGGCATTCCGCGCAGCTATACGAGCTACGAGGGGTTAGTTGATGACGCCGAGGTAGACGCGGTCTATGTGGCGACCCTGCCCCACACCCACAAACCCGACGCCCTCTTGGCGATTGCTGCGGGAAAACACGTCCTGATCGAAAAACCCTCTGCCCTCCTCGCCTCAGACGCCGAAGAGATCTATTCATCAGCGAAAAACGCGGGTGTCTTCGCGATGGAGGCGATGTGGTCGCGGTATCTGCCACAGGCGAGCATCCTGCGACAGCTCGTAAATTCAGGCGCTATTGGTGAGATTGAGGTGTTGCAGGCCGATTTCGGCCAAGACAACCGCACCATTGAGCGGCTGTGGATTCCGGGGCAATCGAGCATCATGCACGACATGGGGATCTATCCCCTCTCCTTTGCGCAGATGCTCCTGGGGGACCCCGCGTCGATTTCTGCCACAGGCACCCTGCACGAGGGAACCTCGGAAGCCTTTGCCTCGGCGGTGTTGGAATACGACTCAGGCGCCAGAGCGGTGATTACCGTCTTGGGTAAAGCGCACTTACCCACGGTGGCCTCAGTGTCAGGCACGCTCGGGGTCGCTCTCGTCGATGGGCCGTTCTTTGTTCCCACGGCCCTCGAGCTTCGACCAGCTCTGTTCAACGCCCACGGCCCTCGCTGGACCCACGAGGGCCCCATTCAGGGCCACGCGGGCCTGTGTTACCAAGTCGACCATTTCGCCCACTACGTCGGCCAAGGCCTCAAGGAGTCCCCACTTCACACCCACCACGACACACTGAGCGTGATCCGCACGGGTGAAGAAATCCGGCGCCAGGTGGGCGTGAAGATTCCCTAAGGCCTCACACGCCCCACGCCTACGGATCTAGCGGGTCGAGGCGACCTCTTCTGCCTGCACTCCGGCGTCGCGCAAGATGCCACCGAGGCGGTAGCTGCTCTTGTTGGTCGCCAGAGTCACCACGACACCGGGTTTACCGGCACGACCCGTGCGACCGGCACGGTGCACGTAGGTTTTGGAGTCATCGGGCAAATCAGCCTGGATCACCAAGTCGATGTCGTCCACGTGAATACCGCGAGCAGCGACGTCGGTGGCGACGAGCACGTTGACTCGGCCCGAGGTGAGCTGTTCGAGGTTTCTCTGTCGGCGGCTTTGGTTCAAATCACCGTGCAGGTCAACCGCGCGAATGTCGTTGTCGTCGAGGAAGTCGCGCATTTCTTCCGCACCACGGCGGGTGCGGCTAAACACGAGGACTTTACCGGCGTCTCTCGCGAGTTCCGCCACGGTTTCCATCCGCTCGCGGGGGTTGATCATCATCACCCGGTGTTCCACAGACGTGTGGTCATCGCGTGAGTCGTGCAGTTCAAAGATGGCGGGGTCAGTGAGGAACTGATCCACCAGGCTCGCCACCTGCTTATCCAGGGTCGCTGAGAACAGGAGCCTCTGGCCTTCAGGGTCAGTGAGTTCGAGCAGGCGACGCACGGGCTCAATAAAGCCAAGCTCGGCCATGTGATCAGCCTCGTCAATCGTGGCGACGATGACTGAAGAGAGGTCGAGGTGTCCCTGTTCGATCAAGTCTTCCAGGCGCCCCGGCGTGCCAATGACGATGTCGACTCCGCGGCGAAGGGCTCCCACCTGCTTGCCCTGGGGGACACCGCCATAGACCTGGGTGGTGAACAGTCCCACCGCGCGGGCGAGGGGTTGCACCACCCGGTCGATCTGAAGCGCAAGCTCCCTCGTGGGAGCCACAATCAAGCCTTTAGGGGCGCGGCCAAACTCGCGGCGCTTGCCAGACCCAGCGCGAAGCACGGCTTCGACCAGGGTCACACCAAAGGCGATGGTTTTGCCTGAGCCCGTGTGGCTTCGCACCAACAGGTCACGGCCCTGAAGACCCGCAGGAATGGTGGCCGCTTGGATGGCGAAGGGGGAGTGGGCTCCCGATTCGGCCAGAGCCTGGCAAATACTCTTTCCCACGCCCAGCGACGCAAACGACTGGTCGATGTGGGCGGTGGCCTCAACGACCGTGCCGCGGAAGCGCTCGGGCAACACCTCGGGGGCGCGAGAGTTCCTCCGCTCCTGACGGGAATTCGAGTGCTCAGGCCGTCGGCGGCCGCCGCTTTCGTGACGACGCTCAAACCGTTCGCCACGGTCAGTACGCTCGCTGCGCTCAGGACGCGGGCGAGACGGACGTGAAGGGCGAGAGCCCTCGCCGCGCTGTTCGGCGCGGGGCGGGCGCTCCTCCGAGCGGGTGCGGGGGTATCCCGCAGCGTCAGAGCGGGGACGACGGGGACGGCCCGCGCGGGGGTCGTCGGAGAAACGCTTCTTACCCACGGCGGTGTTTCCGTGGCGGGGTTTCCGGCCCGAGCGGGCAGGGGATTGTGAGCGCGGCGCGCGTGAAGACATCAGTTATTCGATTCAGTAGGAGAAGTGGCACACATTCGTTGTGGCCCTGGCTCGCAGATTGCGAGACACACCGGGCTTAGGAATCACAACAACGCTTTCCAAGCACATCCCAGACCGACTTAGTCAGTGTAGGGCACAAATGGCCGCGGGTCCACGACCTCTCACATTCGCAACCATTGGTGGGAATTGAGAACTACTTTGTACAAATAACACTATTTAGTACA
>JAYODB010000061.1:0-5046 GCA_038106075.1 Cellulomonadaceae bacterium
TTCGGTCACCTTCCCTACGTGATGGGTGAGGGCAATAAGAAGCTCTCCAAGCGTGACCCCGAATCGAACCTCTTTCACCACCGCGACCGCGGTTTCATCCCCGAAGGCTTGCTCAACTACTTGGCCCTGCTCGGCTGGTCGATCGGGCCAGACCGCGATGTCTTTACCCTTCCCGAAATGGCGCAGGCGTTTGATATTGCCAACGTGAATCCCAACCCCGCGCGCTTTGACCTGAAGAAGGCCGAGGCTATCAACGCCGAACACCTTCGCACACTTGAACCGGGCGATTTCCTAGACCGCACCCTTCCTTATCTCGAGAGGGCCGGCCTTATTGGCTCGCCGGCGTCAGACCAGGAGCGTGAGATTCTCGCGGCCGTGTTGCCCCACGTTCAACCTCGGGTGGGGCTGTTGGGAGAGGTGCCCGACATGGTTGCCTTCCTCTTTACGAAAGATGACGAGTTGGTCATTTCAGAAGACGCTCGATCCACTCTGAAAGAGGGTGCTGCGGAGGTCTTGGACGCCACTCAGGCCGCCCTCGAGGGGGTGTCGGACTGGACGACCCCGGCGCTCGAAGACGCATTGCGCACTGCTCTCGTTGAAGGGCTCGAGCTCTCTCCCCGGCACGCCTTCACCCCGGTGAGGGTCGCTGTCTCCGGTCGTCGGGTGAGCCCCCCGCTTTTTGAGTCGATGGAGATTTTGGGCCGAGAGTCGACGCTGGCCCGGCTCTCTGCTCTCCGCCAGACGCTATAGAGGTGCGCTAGAGTAGCCCAGGCGGTTTTCCCGCCTCACCACCTTTTTGGGGTGTGGTGTAATTGGCAACACGGCTGATTCTGGTTCAGTTGTTCTTGGTTCGAGTCCAGGCACCCCAGCAACATCATCGATACTCGACAGCGAGCTTCTCGCCCATCCTGGTGAGCAATTCGCTCGCCTGAGTGAACGTGTCGTCGTTATTGACCGCGACATCGCTCAGTGGCACCACGCGCCAATCGTTCAGTGAATCGCTCGCTGATTGTCCTGTGACGACGACTCCTCGAACGCCGAATGCCTGAGCAAGGGCGTGGACATGTCCTACGACTTTGCCGCTCACGCTCGTACTGTCGAAGCGCCCCTCGCCCGTGATGACATAGTCGGCCCCATCGAGCACCCTCCCAATGCCCAGCAGATTTCCCACATAGCGAGAGCCCTCCACGATGACGGCGCCCATGTAACTGGCGAGTGCCCACCCGACCCCGCCCGCCGCCCCAGAGCCGGGCAACCGTGCGGCGGTAGGAGAAGGGCCGTTGGTGGCCAGGCGCTGGAAAATGGTGGTCAGTTCAGTCACCTGCTCCTCACTGGCACCTTTTTGAGGGCCAAACACCGTGGGGGCATCTAAGAAAACCGCTTTGCTGTCGGCCAGCACGGTGATGCCTTCGCGCGGGGGAGTCGGCAAGGCGGATACGTCGATGCTGTTGACGTCTGCCACCGTTGCGCCATCCCGTCTCACCACTGCCCCCAACCCCTCGAGCATTCCTATCCCGGCGTCGGTGGTCGCTGAGCCGCCGACTCCGACCAGGATCCGCTCACATCCCACCTCGATTGCTCGACCGATGAGTTCGCCTAATCCCCTGGAGGTCGCTCCCAACGGGTCGAGCGTGTCCATCATGGGTAACCCAGTCGACTGCGCCATTTCGATGACCGCGGTGGAATCGGAGAGTTGGAGCCAGGTGGCTTTCACCGGCCGTCCGTGCGGGCCAGTGACCTCCTCGAAATGAATCGTGGCGTCGGGGCGAACAGAATGAATGGCATCGAGAAGGCCTTCGCCGCCGTCGGCCATCGGGAGAGAGAAAATCCTGTCCTGTGGGCGGGCGTGGCGCCAGCCCTTCGCGAGGGCTTCCGTTGCCCCGCGGGCCGATATCGACCCCTTGAAAGAGTCGGGAGCAATCACCACGCTGGCCATGGTGCGAGGGTATCGGCTTCGGCTCTATCCGGGTCTAGCCTTGAGCCGTGAGTCAGCGCCGACGCCTCGTCCTTGTCGCGAATCCTGCCGCCGGGGGTGGCAGCGCCCGAACCGCGATTCCTCGGGTCATTGATGGACTCGAAAGCGCGGGTGTTGAGGTGGTTCTCTGCCGGGAAGAGTCGGCCGAAGCGCTCGAGAAGACGCTCGCGAGAGAGTTAGAAAGCGTGCCCGACGGGGTAGTGGCCCTTGGTGGAGACGGGACCGTCCACCTCGTGATCAACGCGCTTGGGGAGGCGCCACCGTGTCCGATGGGCATTATTCCCATCGGCACCGGAAACGACATCGCCTCCTCCTGGGGAATTCCCCGTGACACCGATCAGGCGCTCGAGTGTCTCCTCGCGGCACTCAAGAGTGACCCTCGAAAAGTGGACGTGGGGGTCATCACAAAAGGCGAGACCACGACGCTATTCGGGGCGGTGTATTCCGCGGGCTTTGACGCCATCGTCAACGAGCGAGCCAACTCCATGCGGTTCCCCCGAGGCTCGAGCCGGTACATCTTCGCCCTCCTGATTGAACTCGCCTCGCTCCGGCCACGCCGATACCGCCTCACCATTGATGGAGTAACCCGGGAGCAGGATGCACTCCTGGTGGCGGTGGCCAATGGCCCGAGCTTCGGTGGAGGAATGCGGGTTGCCCCCGACGCGTCACTCACCGATGGGAAACTCGACGTGTTCGTTCTGCGACCGCTCCCTCGCCGCACTTTCTTGCGGATTTTTCCCAAGGTTTATTCCGGCACGCATGTGAGCCACCCCGCCGTCGAAATTATTCGGGCGCGTGAGGTGAGCGTCGATGTCGAGGGAATTGTCGGCTACGTCGACGGGGAGAGGCACCACTCACTTCCCGTTTCTCTGCGCGTGAATTCTTCGGCTCTCCCGATCCTCGCCTAGAGGGTTTGGTAGCAGCGGTTTGGCGTGCGATACTAGACGACGTTGCGAATTGGGCCCCATCGTATAGCGGCCTAGTACGCCGCCCTCTCACGGCGGTAACGCGGGTTCGAATCCCGCTGGGGTCACCATTTCGTCCACATCTTCCGGGTCAATCGACCACAGCGGATGTCTTGGCGCCTAGCCTTGTGGGGTCAGGAAAGTGGGTGACCTAGGTGAGTGTCCAACTGCCGCTGTGGTTTGAAATCGGTTCGCTCGCGGTACTCACCCTCGTTCTCATTGCCGATTTGGCGCTGGTCGTCTGGCGGCCCCATGTTCCTTCGACACGGGAGTCGGCGCTGTGGGTGAGCTTTTACGTCGTGCTCGCACTCGTTTTTGCGGGCCTCATGTTTATCTTTGCCGGGCCCCAATACGGCTCCGAGTTTCTCGCCGGCTGGGTCACCGAATACAGCCTCTCGGTCGACAACCTCTTCGTCTTTGTGCTCATCATGGCTTCGTTCTCGGTTCCGAGGAAGTTCCAGCAGGAGATCCTCATGGTGGGAATCCTGCTCGCCATTGTTTTCCGAGGCATTTTCATCCTCTTGGGCGCTGCCCTCATTGCGAGCTTTAGTTGGATTTTCTATGTCTTTGGGGCATTCCTCATCGTGGTGGCCTGGCAGCAGGCTTTCAGCGGTCGAGAAGACGATGTGGAGCGCGAAAACGCGGTCATTCGCTTCCTCCGTCGCCGCATCGACATGACGGACGAGTTCCACGGTATGAAACTGCGCGTCACGGTGGATGGGGCGAAGAAGTGGACTCCGATTCTCATTGTCTTTGTCGCGATTGGCACCGCAGACGTCGTCTTCGCCATCGACTCCATCCCCGCGATTTATGGCATCACCGAGAGCCCATTCATCGTGTTTACCGCGAACGTGTTTGCGCTGATGGGGCTGCGCCAGTTGTACTTCCTCCTGGGAGACCTCATCGACAAATTGCACTACCTCCATTACGGAATCGCCTTCATCTTGGGATTCATCGGCGTGAAGCTGGTGTTCCACGCCCTGCACGAAAACGAGCTGCCTTTCATTAATGGGGGCGAGCACGTGCTGTGGGCCCCCGATATCGGCACCTGGACGTCACTCTCCGTGATTGTGGTGGCGATGGCAATTTCGGTGGTGGCGAGCCTGTGGAAGCTCCGTAGAGACGTGCAAACCGGCGCAATCACACTGCCTCCGCGGGAGAAACTCTAGGTTCCCCTCACGCCGGCGGTGTTACCCTAAAGGGTGCGCCAGCGCCGTCGAGCACCATCCAGCGCTGTGCCCTCGGGCACCAGGCATCACACCCCCAAGGACACCACACCATGAGCGATTCGACCCCGAAGACCCTGGCCGAGAAGGTCTGGGCTGATCACCTGGTCAAAAAGGGTGACAACGGCGAGCCCGACCTCATTTATATCGACCTCCACCTCGTCCACGAGGTCACCAGTCCTCAAGCATTCGACGGTTTGCGTCAGGCAGGCCGCCCCGTTCGTCGCACCGACCTCACCATCGGGACGGAAGACCACAACACCCCCACGATCGACATCGATAAGCCGATTGCCGAGCCCAACTCGCGCGCCCAGGTCGCGGCCCTGCGCGACAACGCAAAAGAGTTTGGGGTGAGGCTGCACTCGCTGGGCGATAAAGAACAGGGCATCGTGCACGTGGTGGGGCCGCAGCTGGGACTGACCATGCCCGGGATTACCGTGGTCTGTGGTGACTCCCACACCTCCACCCACGGCGCCTTTGGCGCCATGGCTTTCGGAATTGGAACCAGCGAAGTGGAGCACGTCCTCGCGACCCAGACTCTGCCTCTCCAGCCCTTCAAGACCATGGCCATCACCGTCGAAGGAGAATTGCGCCCCGGCGTCACCGCGAAGGACATCATCCTCGCCGTCATCGCCAAGATCGGCACCCAGGGTGGTCAGGGTTACGTGCTCGAATATCGCGGAAGCGCGATTCGCTCGCTGTCGATGGATGGCCGGATGACGATTTGCAACATGTCGATTGAGGCCGGGGCGCGAGCGGGAATGGTCGCTCCCGATGAGACCACCTTCGCCTATCTCAAGAACAAGCCCCACGCGCCCAAAGGTGCTGATTGGGACGAGGCGATGGCGTATTGGATGACCCTGCACAGCGACGAGGACGC
>JAYODB010000062.1:0-5011 GCA_038106075.1 Cellulomonadaceae bacterium
GCTGTGTCGGTTCCACTCCGCGCCGAAGTTTCCCCAGCCACGACGACGGCACAGGGACAACGGTGGCGTGTGGAGAGCGCTCGTATAGCTTCGCAAGGGCCGCAATGAGTGGCTCGGTAAAGCTCGCTGCCAGCCGGGTATGCCCATGGTCCTTGAAGCCGAGAATCACCGCGCGGGCGCGGCCAGAGTAATTTGCGCAGGCGAGAACAGGCACAGCGAAAAGTTCCCGGCGAATCGCGAGGCTCGCTTCGCGGGGTCCGGTGTGAAACAGTGACCGGCAGTCGTCACACAGCGAAATGTCGGGCTCACCGCAACCCGGACAGGCAATGGGTGAGAGGAGCGAAAGGGTCTCAGAGAACACGGTCACAGCGGTTGCCATGTCTGGATTGAATCGAGACCCGAGCCTGCGACTCCCCCGCCATTCCTATTCGGGGATAAGCGACCAGTTCCTGGTGGTGTGGACTATCGCTGAGTCACGAGGACTGTGGCGCGATCGCCAGTTGCCTGCCAGCCGTTTCCGCGGGGCTGATAAATCTGCCCCAGCTCGGTCATCAATCTCAATCCGGGAACCCCGCCTACCCCACCCACAAGGGCTACCGGGTCGACCGGCCGTCCAGCGTTTGACACCCGTCCACTGACATCCTGAACGACCACTTCGCCGGCGGAGTCTTGCCGAGCCACCACGGCGACCTGAGATTCATCAACAAACGCGGCGTCGACGGCATCGCCGACCAGGGGACTCAATTCGAGGAACTCCCCAAGTGCCACAGGCTCACAACTGGCCTGCCGCTGCACAGCCGAGAGCAGCACCCTGGTGTTGCCCTCTCCCTGCACGAGCAGCATCAGCCTTGTGTTGTCTCGAGCGAGCTCAAACGAGACCACCTGGGCGGCCGCCGGAAGCTCGACCTCAATTGGAATCACGTCGACTTCAGGGTCAATCACGGTCGGCGGGAACACCCGCAACTCGCCGTCCCCGGGGGCAGAATTCATCGACCAGGTGAATCCGCACGAGTCGATGATGGGTCGAACAAGGTTCTCCCGCTGGTCGAGCGGCAGCTGATCGACGCCATCGGCATCGACTCTCCACAGCCCACCCTCTCCTACGACGGCCGCCTGCTCGGACTGTGCCGAGAAAAACACCTTCTGAGGGCGCAAGCTCAAGACCGGGGCTTCTAACTCTTCGATGCTCTCGACGCGTCCCGATTGGAGGTAGCCAAACTCGCTACCCCGGACCACCAACACTCTCGGGTCCCGCCCGGAGGTCAAGACGGGTTGATCTTCGTCGTCGACGGGAATCGCCAGTGGTGTTTGGTTGACCGTCACAGCGACGTCGGAAACATCGGAGAGTTGCTGCAATGTGGTGATGAGCTGCCAGAGCATGCGCTCTCGCTGAACCTCATCGGCATCGAGCACCGATTCAGAAAGGTCCACTTGAGCCTGACCTTCGACCACGGGCACGGGAGACAGGGCCAGCTGCGTTCCGGGTGGGAATGCCGAGACGGTCGCCCCCTGGTTGAGCCAGTAGGACGGAGGTTGGAGGAGCCCTCGAATCACTTTTGTCAGAACATCTCCACGTGACGCAAACCACCGCACATCCGGTACGAGCTCGCGATAGTCCGCGGAGTAGTAATAGAGACGCACCGACTCAAAAGACTCGCGGAAGGCCAGTTCACTCAGCATGATGCCGTCTGGGGCCTCCGAGATGCGCCACTGGCCATCCACCTCACTCACCTTGAACACCAGCTCCTGGGTGCTCAGCGGAGAGACATCCTCATATCGCCCCGCCTCGTCGACACTCGCCACCACCGAGGCGGTGTAGAGCCACTGGCCCGGCTCAATGGAGCTAATTGTCCACGCGCCACCGCTAATCAGTGCGCTCTGGTTGGGATTCCACACCTCACGAAATTCATCGGTGAGGTAGCTGCGGGCAACTCGGAAGTTGTTTTGGGCCGCCGCACCCGCAGCGATAAACCCTTGAATGATCTCTTGTTGGCTCGCGCCCGCTGTGGGACCCGGCGGAAGGAAATCCACTTCGGTGTCGATGGTCACCGCATCGGGGTCGATGGCGACCACGTCACTCGTGGTGGGGAGCGACGTACAGCCCGCGAGGCTGAGAGCGGCAATAACAGCAACGAGGCGTTTGATCATCGCGGGCTCACCTGCTCACGGCTGACCTCGTCGACGAGGTTCCCCTGCGTGTCAACCAATTCGGTTTCTGGCGGGAGCGGAAGGGGAGAGTCGTTGACCGACGATTGGATGGAGCGGGGGAGGGTGACGCGGAAGCAGGTGCCGAGACCTGGCTCACTCCACACATCGATTCGTCCGTCGTGGGCGAGGGCGTCTTCCTGCGCGATGGCGAGACCCAGTCCGGTTCCCCCGGTGCTGCGCTGGCGCGATGGGTCGGCCCGCCAAAACCGGTCGAAGACGCGAGCGACCTCGCGCTCGTCCATGCCGACTCCCCAGTCGCGAACGGCTATGGCCACAGCCTGCTCATTCGAATCGACGAAGGTGACGATAGGCCGTGATTCCCCATGGTCAATGGCGTTACCAATAAAGTTCAACACGATTCGGCGCAGACGCCTCGGGTCTGCTTCCACATCGCCGTAGCCGCCGAATACTTCCAGAAGAAGCGGCGAGCCTTTTTGCTCGGCGAGGGGCGCCAGTTGGTCGAGGCAGTCTTGAACAATCTCGACGACGTTCACTGGCTCGTAGTCGATGTTTACCGCACCGGCGTCGTACCGGCTCATCTCCAACAAGTCCGTGAGCATCGACTCGAACCGCTCGATTTGGGTGAGCAACAGCTCGAGCGACCTCGCGGACTCCGCGTCTAACTGCCCGCGGCGCTCGTTGAGCACATCAGCGGCGAGACGAATGGTGGTGAGCGGGGTCCGGAGCTCGTGTGACACGTCAGAGACGAAGCGCTGCTGGAGCCGAGAAAGCTTACCCAGGCGCACCAGCTGAGATTCGATACTTTGAGCCATTTCGTTGAACGACCGGGCCAGGGTGGCAATCACGTCTCGACCCTTGACCGCCAAACGTTCCTCCAAGAACCCCTGGGCGAAGCGCTCCGCTGTTTGAGCAGCGCGTTTCACCGGCCCGATCGCAAGCCGCACCACCAACCAGGTGACGAGAGCGATGACGAGCACTAAGAGAATCGAACCGAGCACGAGGGTTTGCTGCACCAGGTTCAGCGTCGACTGCACATCGGAAAAGTCATAGATCAAATAGAGCTCGTAACTGCCAGCCGTCGGGACCTGGATCACCGAACCCACCACAACGGCGGGCACCTCTTCACCGTCTACGGGTAGAGCCACCGACTGTTGGTGGAGTTGCTCTGGGGCCTGAACGACGGCTTGACGTAGCCGGGTCGTGAGGATGTCAAGATCCAGCCCCGACGTCGACGTCGACGTCATCGTCTGCGGGGTGATCTGACCGGGCGTGCGGAGGATGGCGAACCCGCCTGCACCGGGTACCGACTGGTTCGTCCGGATGGCGGTCTGGGCAGAACTATTCGCGGTTTCCACGTCGATCGTGCCCGCGGGGGTGACCGAGTTGTCAAAGAGCGCCTGGATTTGGCTCGAGGTGCGAACGCTCTCCGCCACCACTTGGTCCAGTCGAGAATTGAACAGGCTCGATTGGATCGTGAGTGACATATAGCCGCCAATGACGGTGACGGCGACACCGGAGAGCAACGCCGTCACGGTAACGGTCCTGGTGAGCAGGGAGGCTCGCCAGAATCGGACGGGTCCGGCGAGGATGTCTTTGACTTCCCGCCACCAGCGCCACATCATTCGCTTGGGGTCGCCTCCGGCGGGGTCACAGCCTTACCCGAGCGGTACCCCACCCCACGAATGGTCTCAACAATCACCGGGTTGTCCGGGTCGAGTTCAATTTTTGAGCGCAAACGCTGGACGTGAACGTTGACCAAGCGGGTGTCCGCCTTGTACTGATAGCCCCACACCTGCTCCAACAACACCTCGCGGGAAAATACCTGCTGGGGTTTCAAAGCGAGAGTGAGCAGAAGCTGGAACTCAAGGGGGGTGAGGTTGATCCGAACACCCTGGCGCCTCACCTCGTGCCCCGGAACGTCGATTTCCACATCGGCAATCTGAATCAGCGTCACCTGCGGTTCATTCGATTCGGGTGAAGGGCGAAGCCTGGCGCGAATACGAGCGACAAGCTCTTTTGGGTTGAAGGGCTTGATGACGTAATCGTCAGCGCCGTTCTCCAAGCCCTGGACCACATCGGCTGAGTCCGACTTGGCAGTGAGCATGATGATGGGAACTCCGCTGGTCTCACGGATCTGGGCACACACATCCATGCCGTCCATCCCGGGCAGCATCACGTCGAGTAAGACCACGTCAGGGTTGACGGTCTCCAACATTTCGAGCGCTTGGGCCCCATCTTCAGCGTGATGGGTCTCGAACTCTTCGCCGTGGAGCATGATGGTGATCATCTCGGCGAGAGCCAGGTCGTCGTCGACGACCAGAATTGTTGGGTTCACCCCTCACCTCCACAGACGCGGACCGACGGCTGAGCGCTAAGCCTACACCGACGCCCCATGCGCCTACAGAGTCGCCTAATAGCGGTAGTGCTCGACCTTGTACGGGCCTTCCTTCGGAACACCGATGTAGCGAGCCTGCTCGTCGGTGAGTTCCGTAAGCTCCACACCCAGCGATGCGAGGTGCAGACGCGCCACCTTCTCATCCAGGTGCTTGGGCAGCATGTGAACACCGAGCGGGTACGCCTGGAGGTTCGTGAACACCTCAATCTGCGCCAACACCTGGTTGGCAAACGAGGTGCTCATCACGAAGCTCGGGTGACCGGTCGCGTTTCCGAGGTTCATCAGGCGACCCTCAGAGAGCATCAGGATGCTGCGGCCATTGGGCAGCTGCCATTCGTGAACCTGCGGCTTGATTTCGATGCTCGTTGCACCCGGCAGGGCTTCGAGCGCTGCCATGTCGATTTCGTTGTCGAAGTGGCCGACGTTGGCGACAATCGCCTGGTGCTT
>JAYODB010000012.1:0-31532 GCA_038106075.1 Cellulomonadaceae bacterium
CCACTGAGATGTTCTCCTTGATGTCCAGCACACGGGGTGCTGAACAATTCCAGCTTATGAAAAACTGGCTGAGAAACGTCTTGGGAGTAGTTTCGAGTCTTCCGAGAGCATGAGCCACGAACTGTTCTACAATGTAGAACTGTGGATAAGAAAAGCGTAGGTCTGCGCGAACTTGGTCAAAATGTCTCGCAAGTTATTGCCCTCGTCAAGGAAGGACATTCACTCGTGGTGACAGAACATGGCAGACCCGTCGCTCGTATCGCCCCGCTAACGGAGGGGAGGAGCATCGAAGACCTCATCGCAGCCGGTGAACTCACCCCGGCCCAAGGAAACGTGATGGACCTCTTCGAGCGCCCGGTTCCCGAGGCAGAGGGAATCACGGCTTCGGAGGCTTTGAAAGAGATGCGAGACCTAGAATGGTGAGGGCTCTCTACATTGATTCCTCTGCCGCTGTGAAACTCGGCGCTGCCGAGACGGAGAGTCCCGCGCTAAGCGACTTCTTCGGCAAAATCGCGTCTGAACACGGAACAGTGCACCTCGTCTCGAGTGAACTCATTGTCGTCGAGGTATTCCGAGCACTGAGGCGTGCCCTTCCCGATGGGACAATGCGAGCCCGAGAGGTCTGCAACAAGATCAACACCAAGCCCATCAATTCAGAGATGATTCGGTTCGCGGCCTTTCTTGAGCCTTCACCTCTTCGTAGCCTGGACGCCATTCATCTCGCCACAGCCCTGAGCCTTGGGGAGAGCATCCAGTCGGTAGTGACCTACGATGAGCGCATGATTTTGGCCTGCGGACAGCTCGGACTCGATGCTACGAGCCCGGGCAATGGTGACTAGGAACCTTACTGCCCGCCAAACGCCTCGCGGATAGCCCGGAACTCTTCCTCGGGGTCTGAGTCGAGACGAATCACGACCTTGCCCTTGTCGTGGACTTCATCCATGGGGAATACCTTGATCGGAATGGCGAGGTCACCCTCGAAGAAGCCGAAGCAGTGACCCCCGGCTTCGATGGGCAGGCGCTCGCTATTGCCGCCTCGGTGGCACTCGCGCTGATTCTGGCGCTGACCCTGCTCATTGCCCTGCGTGCGCGGGCGAGACGGTAGCCATCCACGCCTCAGGCGAACAACGGGGAGTGGTGACTCCATCGGCTGTACCCTTCAGGGGAGATGGCATCAGGCAGCGACGACACCGACCAGGTACTAAGCCCTGCCCAAGACCCGATTGAGCGCATCCTCTCCCGCGCCCCCGGGGCCTCGAAGACCACGGTGATTCGTGACACGGGACTGGATGAGCCCACCCTTGGTGAGCTCGACTTGGAGGAGCGCTATGCCCTGCGCCGCGTTCAAGGCCTCTCCACCGAACTCGAAGACATCACCGAGGTCGAATACCGCCAGCTTCGACTGGAAAACGTGGTGCTCATTGGTGTGTACCCCCACGGCCAAGCCGAAGAAGCCGAAAACTCGCTTCGAGAGTTGGCGCTGCTGTGTGAAACCGCGGGGGCTGCTGTGTTGGACGGGCTCTTGCAACAGCGCGACCACCCCGACGCCTCCACCTATTTCGGTAAGGGCAAAGCGCACGAACTCGCTGACCTTGTCAAAGAGCTCGGCGCCGACACCGTCGTCGCCGATACCGAATTGGCCCCGAGCCAGCGCCGCGCCCTCGAAGACGTGGTCAAGGTGAAGGTCATTGACCGTACGGCCGTGATTTTGGACATTTTCAGCCAGCACGCGAAAACCCGTGAGGGTAAAGCGCAGGTGGAGCTGGCCCAGCTGCAGTACTTGCTTCCGCGACTGCGTGGATGGGGTGAATCCATGTCGCGTCAGGCCGGTGGTCAAGTCGGTGGCGCCGGCGCCGGAATGGGCTCGAGGGGCCCCGGTGAAACCAAGATCGAACTAGACCGAAGGCGCATCAATACCCGCATTGCGAAGCTTCGCAAGCAAATCGCGGGCTATGCACCCGCACGGCAGAGCAAACGGCGAAACCGTGAGCGCACCGGTATTGCCTCGGTCGCCATCGCGGGCTACACGAACGCCGGCAAATCCTCGCTGATGAACCGCCTCACCGGCGCCGGCTTGCTCGTTGAAGACGCCCTCTTCGCCACGTTGGATGCGACCGTGCGGAAAGCCGCCACCCCCGATGGCAGGCCCTTCACCCTCGTCGACACGGTCGGGTTTGTGCGGAACCTGCCCCACCAGCTGGTGGAAGCGTTTCGCTCCACCCTGGAGGAAGTCGGCGACGCCGACGTGATCGTCCACGTCGTCGACGCGTCACACCCCGACCCGGCAGGGCAGATCCACACCGTGCGGGAAGTGATCCGAGATGTCGGAGCAGACCACCTTCCAGAAATCATCGTGTTCAACAAATCAGACCTGATCGACTCGGAGCGAGAGATGGAGCTTCGAGGAACACAGCCGGGTGCCGTATTCGTCTCCGCCCGCACCGGCGAGGGGGTGGACCGGTTGCTCGACGTCATCTCTGAGGTGTTGCCCCGCCCCACGCTCCATTGTCACCTCTTGATTCCCTATGACCGGGGTGACCTCGTGGCCCAGGTGCACGAACACGGCGATGTTCTCGCCACCGACTACGACGAGCAGGGCACCCGCCTGGAAGCAATGTTGGATGAGAAGACCCGGGCGGAGCTCGAAGCGTTTCTGATCACGCCATAAACTGCCCTCATGGCAGCGCCGATGAACGCGGCTGACGCGAGTTTTGATGCCTTCGAGGGGCTACAGCGCGACGCGCTTCTTCGCACCTTTCAGGCCTTTGTAAAGGCCCTCCCCGGCGGTGAAGTGACCATCGCGTGGGGAATGCCGTCAATCAAAGTGGGAGGAGCAGCGGTGGTGTCCGTGTGGGGGTTCACCGCACACAATTCGATCTTCCCAGGCCCCGACGCGATTTCTCGAGTGGCTGACAAGCTCGTGGACCACACCGTCACCAAAGGCACCGTCCATTTTGAGAAAGACGCACCGCTCTCCCCAGCCCTTGTCAAGGCCTTTGCCCAAGCGGGAATCGACTCGATCAATGCCCGCTACCCCAAAAAAGACGGCACCTTCCTCGAGTACTACGACAACGGCTACCCCAAGCAGAGCGGGAAGTATCGCGAGGGACAGATGCACGGAAAGTGGAGCTGGTGGCGACGCGACGGTTCGCTCATGCGCTCGGGTTCGTTTCGCGAAGGCGAGAAGACCGGGGAGTGGGTCACCTACGACCGAAACTCCACACCTATCTGAGCTACCCTCAGAGAGCATCAATCACCCCGCATTTCACTGGCGATGGTGGGGTCTTCGAAAGGAATCGTGATAGTTCATGAGCCAGCCTGTGATCAACCATTTTGTGGGCGGAGCCGAGTTCCCCGGAGAATCTGACCGCTTCGGCGATGTCTTTGACCCAGCCCTCGGTAAAACCACCAAGCAGGTGCGCCTCGCCACCACCTCCGACGTCGACCACGCCGTCTCTATCGCGAAAGCCGCCTTCCCTGAGTGGGCCGCCACCTCGATGACGAAACGCGTGCAAATCGTGTTCAAATTCCGTGAGCTGCTCGAAGCGAAAAAGTCTGAGCTCGCCGCGATCATCACCGAAGAGCACGGCAAGGTGCTCTCCGATGCGATGGGTGAAATCACCCGCGGGCAGGAAGTAGTCGAGTTCGCCTGCGGCTTGCCGCACCTGCTCAAAGGCGAGTTCTCGTTGAACGCCTCCACCGACGTGGACGTGTATTCGGTGAAGCAACCCTTGGGTGTCGTGGGCATTATTAGCCCCTTCAATTTCCCCGCCATGGTGCCGATGTGGTTCTTCCCCGTCGCCATAGCTGTGGGGAACACTGTCGTGTTGAAGCCCAGTGAGAAAGACCCTTCTGCCTCGATGTGGATTGCGAAGCTGTGGAAGGAAGCAGGGCTTCCCGATGGCGTGTTCAACGTCGTCCACGGTGACAAAGTCTCGGTCGACGCCCTGCTCGAGCACCCCGACGTGCAGTCGATGTCGTTCGTGGGCTCCACCCCGATTGCCCGCTACGTCTATGAAACAGGGGCCAAAGCGGGCAAGCGCGTCCAGGCGTTGGGTGGCGCGAAGAACCACATGCTGGTGCTTCCCGACGCCGACTTGGACCTCGTCGCCGACTCCGCCGTGAACGCCGGTTTTGGTTCGGCGGGGGAGCGTTGCATGGCGATTTCTGTTGTGGTGGCCGTCGACCCCATCGGTGACTCCTTGGTGGACGCGATTAAGTCGAAGATGTCCGCGATTAAGGTGGGCGATGGTCGCCGCAGCTGCGACATGGGCCCCCTCGTCACCGAAGCCCACCGCGACAAGGTGGCCTCCTATATCGACGTCGCTGTGGCCAATGGTGCCACGGTCGTGGTTGATGGCAGGGACGTCACTCCCGATGGTGAGGCAGAGGGTTTCTGGCTTGGGCCCACGTTGATTGACCACGTTCCCACGAGCTCGAAGGTCTACCAGGAGGAAATCTTCGGCCCCGTGCTCTCCATCGTTCGGGTGAAAACCTACGAAGAGGGCCTCGAACTCATCAACAACGGAGCGTTTGGAAACGGAACCGCCATCTTCACCAACGACGGTGGTGCCGCGAGGAAGTTCGTGAACGACATCCAGGTCGGAATGGTCGGTGTGAACGTCCCCATCCCGGTCCCGATGGCGTACTACTCGTTTGGCGGTTGGAAACACTCGCTCTTTGGTGACTCCCGCGCCCACGGTGAAGAAGGATTCCGCTTCTTCACCCGCCAAAAAGTGGTGACTTCACGCTGGCTCGACCCGAGCCACGGTGGCCTGAACCTCGGTTTCCCGCAGAACTAGGCGAGATATCCGCGTGTGCTCCGGAGAGAGCTCACGCCCTCGCCTACGCTGAATCCGTCTGGCAGGAGTGAAGGGATGACTGGTGAGCGAAGAGGCCGCGCAACGACTAGCGACGTTTCGATCGAGGCGTGAAGAGGCCGCCAAGAGCCCCCAGGGTTTTCTCTCACTGGTGAACACCCAGTGGGTGACTGAAGCCACCACGGTGTGGGCGGCAAAGGGCACCTGGGCACCCCGAACCGACGGGGGCTCTGGCCTGGTGGTCACGGCAACTGCGGACGAGGGCGTCATGGTCGATGGGGAACTCGTCGATGGTGAGGCGATTGCGCGGGGCAAAGACGACGAAAACCCCTCCTCGGTCGTATTCTCTGAGACCTCCACCGGAACCGTTATTTCTGGTGCTGAGGGCTATGCGCTTCGCGTGTTTGACCAGAATTCGGATGACAACCAGAACTTCAGCCACGTCGATGGCTACCCCTACAACCCCGAGATGATGTTTGTCGCGGGCTGGGAAGAAATTCCCGGGGGCTCACTGGTGGGCTTTGAACATCTCAAAGACGACGGTGAAGCGAGAGATGAGGTCGTGCCCGGCACGATTGTGCTCGAATACGGCGGCGAGACCTACCGACTCAGTGCTTTCAAGGCTGGTAAAGCCCTCCAGCTGGTCTTTGCGGATGCGACGAGCGGTGTCGACACCTATAGCGTGGGTCGGTTTCTTTTTTGTGCGCCTAACCCCGATGGCACCATCACGCTGGACTACAACTACGCGGTGTTGCCGCCCTGTGCGTTTAGCTACCAATACAACTGCCCTCTACCCCCGGCAAATAACCGCCTGCCCTTTGCGATCGAGGCGGGGGAGAAGATGGTGATGGCGGCGAATGGGCCACTCCACCCCGAATAGGGCGACACACCCGTAGGCGCCCTAAATCACAGACTTGTGATTTTCAGGCGCTATCTGTCACACTTTTAGTACTAACTGCACAGAGCCTTCTGTTTTTTCGTGGTCGATGGGGAAGTCGTACCAACGAAAAAGGAGGCGACGATGGCAACACCGATGACATCCGGTGTGATTTTTGTGCACTCTGCGCCCAAGGCACTGGCCCCTCACGTGGAGTGGGCGCTCGGTACTGCCCTGGGTTCTCCCGTCACGCTCGAGTGGACCGAACAGCCCGTGTTGAAGGGGACCCTGCGCGCCGAATACACCTGGCACGGCCCCATCGGAACCGGAGCCAAAGTGACCAGTGCCCTGCGCGGCTGGGAACACCTGCGTTTTGAAGCCACCGAAGACCCCGCCCCGGGAGTTGATGGCATGCGATTCATGCACACGCCCGACTTGGGAGTGTTTTCTGCCGCCACCGACGCGGTGGGAAACCTCGTCGTGTCAGAGGAGCGACTGCACTACGCGCTCGAAATCGCCGAGGGAGATTTCGAAGAAGTCCAGCGCGAGCTTCGCTTAGCGCTCGGTTCCGCCTGGGACGAAGAGTTAGAGCCCTTCCGCCACGCGGGAGACCACGAGAGAGTGGTCTGGCTCCACCGGGTGGGCTAGCTCACACGAAGGCCAGAAAACTCACCACACGGTCAGATTTCAGCCCAGTGCTCAGCGAACCCTCAGTGACAGAGGGGGTCAGACCGTGCGGAACGCGACCACGGCGTTGTGTCCGCCGAAGCCAAAGGAGTTCGAAATCGCGAGCAGGTCACCTTCGGGAAGCGCGGCGGGTTTCGTCACCACGTTGAGCGGGATCTCCGGATCTTGATTCTCAAGGTTGATGGTCGGCGGAGCCGTGCGCTCGTGCAGGGCCAAAATCGTAAACACGGCCTCGAGTGCACCCGTGCCACCCAAAAGGTGACCGGTCGAGGCCTTTGTGGCGGAGACGGGAATTTCGTGGACCCGCTCGCCAAAGACACTCTTGAGCGCCGCGTACTCGGCGACGTCACCCACAGGGGTGGACGTGGCGTGGGCGTTGATGTGGGCCACATCGTCGGGGTGTGCCCCCGCCTGCTTGAGGGCGGCAACCACTGCGCGGGATGCTCCCAAGCCCTCGGGGTCGGGAGCGGTGATGTGGTAACTATCTGACGTCACTGCGCCTCCGGCGAGCTCCGCGTAAATCCGGGCGCCACGGGCTTCAGCGTGTTCCTTGGTCTCCAAGATGATCGTGGCGGCACCCTCACCCAGAACAAAGCCGTCTCGGTCTACGTCGTAGGGCCGTGACGCGCGGGCCGGGTCGTCGTTGCGCTTGGAGAGTGCCTGCATCGCGGCAAAGGAAGCAATGGGCATCGGGTGCACTACCGATTCGGTGCCGCCGGCGACGACCACGTCAGCGAGGCCCAGCTGCAGGTGTTCATAAGCATTCGCGATGGATTCGGTGCCCGACGCACACGCTGAGACCACGGTGCGGGCGCCTCCACGGGCTTGGAGATCCATACTGACGGCCGCGGCAGCAGCGTTCGGCATCAGCATTGGAATCGTCATCGGCAGTACACGGCGCGGACCCTTCTCGCGGAGAGTGTCCCAACCGTCCAGAAGCGTCCACAACCCACCGATACCGGTGGCGTAGTCGACCAGGATGCGCTCGGGGTCAACACCCTCAAGCCCACTGTCAGCCCACGCTTCCCTCGCAGAAATCAGGGCCAGTTGAGCCGAGGGGTCGAGACGTTTGGTTTCGACGCGCTCGAGCACGTCGGCCGCTTTGACCTTCACCTCTCCAGCGAAGGTGACGGGGATCTCATATTTTTCGACCCAGTCGTATTCGAGGGTGCGAATTCCGGATTCGCCCGCGAGAAGCGCCGACCAACTCTCGCGGGCCGTTCCGCCGAGCGGTGATGTTGCGCCGATACCGGTCACGACCACGGTGGTCATAACAGCCTCCCAAACTGTTTCGTGGGGGCGATACGCCCCCACGAAAGATCACTACTGGTTGTTCGCGATGAAGTCGACAGCGTCCTTGACGGTGATCAGGTTTTTGACCTCGTCGTCGGGGATCTTCACGTCGAACTTCTCTTCAGCGTTCACGACGATGGTCATCATCGAAATCGAGTCGATGTCGAGGTCGTCAGTGAAAGACTTGTCCATCTGGACCTGGTCCACGGCGATGCCAGTCTCGTCGTTAATGAGCTCGGCGAGACCAGCAAGGACGTCGTCAGCGGTGTGGGCCATGGGGTTCCTCTTTCGTGTGTTGTGGGTTATAGCTCGTGCTTATTCTAGGGTTGTGGCCGATTTCTCAGCCTGTTTAGGGCATTCGGACGACTTGCGCGCCGAAGACCAAACCTGCGCCGAAACCGATTTCGAGGGCGTAACCTCCGGAGGCTTCGGGGTGTTCTTCTAATAGTCGGTGCATTGCCAGCGGAATCGATGCCGCCGAGGTGTTACCGGTGGTTTGAATATCGCGGGCGACCAAGACGCTCTCGGGCAGTCCCAGTTGCTTCGCAAACTCGTCGATGATGCGCATATTGGCCTGGTGGGGCACAAACGCGGTCAACTCTTCGGGCTTGATTCCCGACTTTTCCACGGCTTCTTTGGCGACTTTCGCCATCTCCCACACCGCCCACCGGAACACGGTTTGTCCGTCTTGGCGGAGGGTGGGAAATTCGCCCTCGGGGTCATCAAACGCTTCTTTGAGCGGGCGGTCCATACCCACCGAACCCCACTTTGAGCCATCTGAGCCCCAGATGGTGGGGCCAATGCCCGGCTCATCGGCAGGGCCCACCACCGCGGCTCCGGCGCCGTCGCCTAAGAGGAAAGAGATGGAGCGGTCTGAGGGTTTGGCGAAGTCGCTCAACTTCTCGGCGCCGACCACGAGGACATATCGTGCGATTCCGGCACGAATCAACGCATCAGCCTGGGCGATTCCGTAGGTGTAGCCCGCGCAGGCAGCCGAGACGTCATAGGCGGGTGCGGGGGTCGCTCCGATCCGGTCACACAGCAGGCTCGCCAGCGACGGGGTTTGCACCGTATTGGAAATGGTCGCCACAATCACCGCGTCGATGTCTGAAGGCTGGATCCCGGCTTTCTCAATCGCCTCCTTCGAGGCGATCTCGGCCAGATCAATCGCGTCGAGCTTTTCCGAGGCTCGGCGGCGCTCAATGATGCCCGTGCGCTGACGAATCCATTCATCAGACGAGTCAATCGGCCCGACCAGGTCATCGTTCGGGACGACGAGGTCTCCTCGGGCGGCGCCGAGAGAGTAGATGCGTGAGTGCTTCGGGCCGGTTGGCTGGTTCAAAGTGGGCATCGAGTTTTTCGCTTTCTAGAGCTCATCCAGCTGCTCGGGCAAGTCTAGCTTCGCGGTTGCGACCTCTTTCAGGGCGCGCTTTGCAAGCCCCACGAGTGCACCAGCCGGCGCCAGCTCCACCAAAGAGGTGACACCGTCGCGAGCAAACGATTCCATACACAAATCCCAGCGCACAGGCGAGGCCACCTGGCCAATCAAGAGCTCCACCATCTGGCTACCCGAGGTCACCTGGGAGCCATCGCGGTTCGTGTAAAGGGGAGCAGAGGGGTCGTGAACCTCAACACCGGCCGCTTCGGCGGCGAGAGCGTCGACCGCAGATGCCATGAAGTGGGTGTGGAAGGCTCCGGCCACATCTAGCGGAATTACGCGAGCCCCCTCGGGCGGGTTCTCTTTCAACTCAGCCAAAGCAGAGAGTTCACCGGCGGCGACAATTTGACCGCCACCATTCACATTCGCAGGCACAAGGCCACGTGATTCCAGCTGGGGAGCGAGCACGTCATAGTCCAGGCCTAACACTGCGGACATTCCGGTTGCGACCTGAGCGGCCGCCTCGGCCATGGCTCGGCCTCGGGCAGCGACGAGACGCATCGCGTCATCGTCAGAAAACACCCCGGCGAGAGCACTCGCGGCAAATTCGCCTACCGAATGGCCCGCGTATCGAAGAGGCTCACCGGCGAGTTTGCCTTGAAGGGCGCGTCCGGTGAGGATTCCCGCAGCGACAATCAGCGGCTGCGCCACCTTGGTGTCGCGGATGGTGTCGGCGTCGGATGTGGTGCCGTGGGCGATGAGGTCGATGCCGGTGATTTCGGACCAGCGCGAGAGGGTATCTGCCACACCGGGGCGTTCGAGCCAGGGGGCGAGAAAACCGGGTTTTTGAGAGCCCTGTCCGGGCGCGACGATAATGCGCATCACTCCAGTGTGGTCAGCACCCGCCCCCTGGCCATTGTCAGCCACGGCACACAAAACGCAGAAACCGTAGTGGTTTGCCTACTAAACCGGGCTGGTCGGTTTTCTGGCTGCCGGTTTTTCGGCGATTCGACCCAGCATGATGGCCAAGTGAATGATCATCGCATCCCGCGGTTCGGAGGGGTCATAGTCAATCGACTCGGCGATCTTTTTCAGCCGATATCTCACGGTGTTGGGGTGGATGAAGAGTTCCTTTGCGGTGAGCTCCAATGAGTGCCCCGTCTCAAAATAACTCCACACCGTATTCAAGAGATCGAGCGGGTGGTCGCGCAGGGGCTCGTACACCTGCGCAATGAGTGCCGCTTTCGAAAGAGGGTCTCCGGCCATGGCCCGCTCGGGCAGCGCCTCATCGGCGTGGAACGGCCGACTCGACACCCGCAGAGCTCCTGCCACCGAGAACGCCGAGAGAGCGGCCTTGGCGCTGTGCACTGCGTCGAGGACACTCGGCACGACCGGGCCAATCACGACGGGACCCGGGCCAAACCACTCATCCATCGCCTTCACGATCTCGCTAAACGACGTCGGAGGTGCGGGAGGTTGACCCTCTTCGGGAAGGCGATGGCCGATGACGACCACCATCCGTTGGCCCTGAACGCCGATGAGCACGTCAGAGTTCATGTGCCGGGCCGTGCGACGAATCTGGTCGACCTCGGGCTGTCTCGCCGCTGTCCCTACGACGACACTGACGTCGCCGTCTCCGCCCCAACCCAGCGCGGCGATGCGACTGGGGAGCTCCTGGTCCCATTCGCCCGAGAGAATCGAATCCACGACGAGAGCTTCCAGCCTCTGGTCCCACAGGCCCCGCGCCTCGGCAGCGCGGGCATAGACGTCGGCGGCGGCGAAGGCGACTTCGCGGGAATAGAGCAAAATCCCTTCGCGCAGCTCCTCCGAATTGTCCTTGAGGTGGTCTTCGACCACCTCAACGGTGACCTTAATCAGCTGCAGGGTTTCCTGGAGCGACACCGAGCGCAGAAGTTCCCTGGGGGCGGCGTCAAACACGTCTTGGGCGATCCAGGGGCTCGACTTGGGGTCCTCATACCAGCGGATAAACGAGGAAATACCCGCCTGCGCGACCAACCCCACCGCAGAGCGCCGGGAAGGGGGCATCTGCCGATACCACGGGAGGGTTTCCTCTAATTTCGCCAGCGTCTGAGTCGCCAGTTCACCCGAGATACTGCGAAGCTTCTCGAGTGCCTCCTGCTTCTTCTTAGCCGGCAAGTCGAGCGTTCCTAGGCGTCCCCGCCAGCGGTTCCGCTGGTGCCCGCGGTCACGTCGTGGAGCTTGTACTTCTCAATCGCTTGAGCGGCGAGCTCTGCTGAGACCTCGCCGCGCGCGGCGAGTTGTTGAAGCACCCGAACCACAATTGACGGTCCGTCGATGTGGAAGAAGCGGCGAGCTGCCGGCCGAGTGTCGCTGAAGCCGAAGCCGTCGGCACCCAATGTCGCAAAGTCCGTCGGAACGAAGGGGCGAATCTGGTCGGGCACCTGATGGTTGTAGTCGGAGACTCCCAAGACCGGTCCCTTGACGCCCTCAAGGCGCTTCCTGACGTAGGGGACGTGCTTTTCCTCACCGGGGTAGAGGAAGTTGTGCTCTTCAGCCCGCATGCCGTCGCGGCGCAGCTCCGTCCACGAGGTGACCGACCAAATGTCCGCTGATACAGCCCAGTCCTTTGCCAAGAGCTCTTGGGCTTCATAGGCCCACGGCACCGCTACGCCGGAGGCGAGAATCTGCGCGTGAGAAGAGTGCTCTTCGGGGGCTTTTTCGAGCAGGTACATGCCCTTCACGATGCCCTCGACGTCGACGTTCTCCGGTTCCGCCGGCTGAACGATCGGCTCGTTGTAGACGGTGAGGTAATACATCACGTTCGGGTCGGGGTGCGAGCCGCCGTACATCCGCTCCAACCCCGACTCCACGATGTGGGCAATCTCGTAACCAAAGGCCGGGTCGTAGGAGACCACGGCAGGGTTCGTCGCCGAGATCATGTGCGAGTGGCCATCACCGTGCTGAAGACCCTCACCGGTCAGGGTGGTGCGCCCGGCGGTGGCTCCGATGATGAACCCGCGAGCCATTTGGTCACCGGCAGCCCAGAACTGGTCGCCGGTGCGCTGGAAGCCAAACATCGAATAGAACACGTAGACGGGAACCAGCGGCTGCCCGTGGGTCGCATAGGACGTTCCCGCGGCGAGCAGTTGTGCCACGGCACCGGCTTCGTTGATGCCGGGCAGAAGAATCTGACCCTGCGGGCTCTCCTTGTAGGCGAGCAGCAGTTCGCGGTCGACTGAGATGTAGTTCTGTCCGTGCGGGTTATAGATTTTCTGGGTGGGGAAGTAGGCGTCCATGCCGAAGGTCCGCGCCTCATCGGGGATGATCGGCACGAAGCGTGCGCCGAAGTCCTTGTCTTTGAGCAAGTCTTTGAACAGGCGGGCAAAGGCCATCGTGGTAGCGACTTCCTGCTTACCCGAACCGGTCTTCGCAACTTTGTAGACCTCAGACTTCGGAAGCGAGACGTCCACGTATTTGCTGCGACGCTCGGGTACGTAACCGCCCAGCTCACGACGACGCTCCTGCAGGTACTGGATTGCCTCGTCCGATTCGCCCGGGTGGTAGAACGGCGTCTGGTAGGGGTCTGCTTCCAACTGCGCGTCGGTAATCGGAATGCGCATGTCGTCGCGGAAGGCCTTGAGGTTTTCGATGGTGAGCTTTTTCATCTGGTGGGTCGCGTTGCGACCCTCGAAGCTCGGGCCCAGGCCGTAGCCCTTCACGGTCTTCGCGATGATGACCGTGGGCTGGCCCTTGTGCTCCACCGCTGCCTTGAACGCGGCGTAGACCTTCTTGTAGTCGTGGCCACCACGGCGCAGACGCCATATGTCGGCGTCGGTCCAGGCTTCGACCATCTTCGCGGTGCGTGGGTCGCGGCCAAAGAAGTTTTCGCGAATAAACGCGCCCGACTCGGCCTTATAGGTCTGGAAGTCACCGTCGGGGGTGCGGTTCATCAGATCACGCAACGCACCGTCGTGGTCTACCTGAAGCAGCGGGTCCCATTCACGGCCCCAGATCACTTTGATGACGTTCCAGCCGGCACCGCGGAAGTAACTCTCGAGCTCCTGAATGATCTTGCCGTTACCGCGCACCGGCCCATCAAGGCGCTGCAGGTTCGCGTTGATGACGAAGGTGAGGTTGTCCAAGTCGTCGTTGGCCGCGATGTGCAGAGCACCCCGCGATTCGATTTCGTCCATCTCACCGTCACCGAGGAAGGCCCACACGTTCTGGTCGGAGGTGTCTTTGATGCCGCGGTTGTGCAGGTAACGATTCAGCTGGGCCTGGTAAATCGCGTGAATGGGCCCGAGACCCATCGATACGGTGGGGAATTGCCAGAACCCGGGCATCAGACGCGGGTGCGGGTACGAGCTCAAGCCACCGGTGTGGTGGGACTTCTCCTGACGAAAACCCTCCAGCTGAGCTTCACTCAGACGGCCCTCGAGGAAAGCTCGGGCGTACATTCCCGGTGCGGCGTGGCCCTGGAAGAACACCTGGTCGCCACCACCGGGGTGGTCGGGGCCGCGGAAGAAGTAGTTTTCGCCCACTTCATAGAGCGACGCGGACGAGGCGTAAGTGGAAATGTGTCCACCGACCGAAACGCCAGGGCGCTGGGCGCGGTGCACCATGATGGCGGCATTCCAGCGAATCCAACTGCGGTAGCGGCGTTCGAGTTCCTCATCACCGGGGAACTGCGGTTCGTTCTCCGGCGCAATCGTGTTGATGTAGTCCGTGGTCGGAACCATCGGCACACCCAAGTGCAGCTCTTTCGAGCGCTTAAGCAGCGAGAGCATGATTTCCCGGCCACGCTGGTGACCAGCGGTCGCCACCACGTTGTCCAACGATTCTCGCCACTCGGCGGTTTCGGTGGGATCCGAATCCATCGGAGTAAACGAATAGGGGTCTTGATCGTTGACAGCCATCGGTGACCTTTCCGGTTGGGAGAGTTCTCCAAAAGAGATACCGCCAACTGGGGGTCGCCCGTGGCGGAAGTTCGTATCAGTCTAGACCCGAGACCACCGATTCCACACTGTCCAAAACAGCCCCCAGGTTCGCACTCGCGGTATACGATGAATGCTCGGGCATGGGCCTGTAGCTCAGTTGGTTAGAGCGCCACGTTTACACCGTGGATGTCGGGGGTTCGAGTCCCTCCGGGCCCACAAAAGCCATTGAAGGGGGAGTCGTGACCCACTCCCACTCGGACCTGGCCTCGCTCGGCGGGGAGCTTCTCCGCGCGCGGAACGCGTGCCAGCACGCCCCTCGGCCGTCCGCCTCGGGCTGGGACCTCACGGTCGACGATGCCTACGCCGTCCAGGCCGAACAGGTTCGCCTGATGACGAGCTCGGGGGGAAAGGTTGCGGCCATCAAATTGGGACTCACCGACCAATCCCAACAGGACCGCGCAGGCTGGTCTGCCCCAAGTTTCGGAACCCTCACCGAATCGATGCTGATTGCAGGGGGTGGTGAACTCTCACTCTCCTGCGGAATCCGACCGAGGGTGGAACCAGAGATTGTGGTGACCCTCGCTCGCGACGTGACCTCGGCGCCCGAGAGCGTAGAGGAGTTCGTCGAATATGTGGCCGACGTGCGACTGGGCATCGAAGTGGTCGACCCCCGCTACGACGATTCCGAATTCATCCTCACCGACGCCCTGGCCGATAACTCATCTGCGCTGGCCGGGGTGGTAGCCGACGCGGGAGTGAGTGCCGACTCGGTCGACTGGTTTTCTGAAGAGCTCACGCTGAGTATCAACGGAGAGAGGAAGGTTGGCGGGAGTGGTTCTGCCCTGAAAGGAGGCCCGCTCGGCATCGCCCTCGATGCGGTGCGCGAGCGCATACGCCTGGGACTTGACGTGCCGAAGGGGCTTCACATTTTCACGGGCAACGTCGCAGGTAAAGCTGTACCCGTCGAAGCGGGAGATGCCGTTGAGGTGTCATCGTCCTCGCTCGGGAGCGTGACCCTTCAGATTGTGGTTTAGGCCAGAAGCTCCAGGGCCAGGGCGACGAAAATCACCACGAAAATCGCCGGGGTAAGGAACTTAGGCACCCACAGCCAACCGGCAGAACCCTTCACCGTTTGGTCGTATTCACCGCCGGAAAGATCCTTCGCGATGTGTTCGGCCTCGGCTGCCGACTGGAACTGAACGAGTGCGCCCAGGATTCCACTCGCGAGCAAAATGCCGAGCGCCGCGATGCGGGTCATGAAAGACGCATCGGCGAGACCAAACTGCAATAGCGCCACGGTCGTCACCAGCAGAGTCGTCGGGGCAATTTGAGAGACAATGAGGTGAAGCCGGGCTCGCTGCCAGGCCGCAAACTTTTCGCTTGAATTCACAGTCATCCCTTTCCACTCACCAACGAGGCGATCTCGACCAGGCTAGCGGGATGCCGAGAGAGAGGCCAGACCAGTGGCACACCCCCGAGCAACCCTGGCCGTCGTCGCAGCCGGTTTCTTCTGGGGAACCACTGGAACAGTGGCTTATTTAATCGGCGGGGCCGTTCCTGCGCTCGCTGTCGGCGCGGTCACCATGGGCGTCGGCGGGCTCATTCTTGCCCTCATCGCCGGTCGAAGTGCCCTCGCGACGCTCCATGGCCACAGTCGAACCTGGGTGTTGCTCGGAGGGCTCGGGGTGGTGGTCTATCCGCTCGGGTTTTACACCGGAATGGATCTCGCCGGTGTCGCCATCGGCAACATCCTCGCCCTAGGAACTGGCCCATTGGTCGGAGCGGCGCTCGAGTGGCTTATCGATAAACGCCCACCGGGGGTGGGCTGGTTTCTCGCCACCGGCGTGGGAATCGCCGGTGTGGTCGTGGTGTCCCTCGCCGACCACGGTGAGACCACCGCGAACCCCGAATCGTTCTCACTCGGCGTCACCTTTGCCCTCATCGCGGGTGTGGGCTACGGCGTCTATTCCTACGCCATGGGCAAAGTCATTGACGCCGGGCATCGTCCCCTTGCCGCGGCCGGTTCGGTCTTTGGTGCGGGGAGTCTCCCACTGCTGGCGGTTGCTCTGTTCTTTTCCCCGACCCTTGCCGGCGCTGGTGATGCGTGGTGGGGGCTCGGTTACCTGGTCGCCGGGCCCATGGTTCTCAGCTATCTGCTTTACTCGCGCGCGCTTCGCGTGTTGAGCTCGTCCTCGGTGATGACGATTGCTCTCACCGAACCCGCGGTGGCCACCATGATGGCGATCGTGGTTGTGGGGGAGCGGTTTGACCTGCCGGGGCTCATCGGTATTGCCCTGATCGGGGTGGCGGTTGTGGCGAGTTCGTTCACCGGAACTGTGCGAACACCCCCTGCTTCGACCTAAGGTTAAGGCTATGACTGAGGCGAATGAGCCCACCGACGGAATGACCAACGACGACCGGCCGAGGCGATCGACCTATTCCCCGCCCGAGGTGGAGCAAGACGTTCCCCTCAATCTTGGTGAAGATGTCCCCGACGCGCCGCGGGCGACGCCTCTGCCCATGCCGACTCCAGTGATCCAGGGGCCCGAGATTCCCCCACCTCCAGTGCGCACGTCGCTGAGCGACGCCGAGATCATGGTCCAGATGGGACACGGATCAGACACGAAAGCTCTAATCGCAGCCCTCCAAGAACAGATGGCATTGCGGAAAATCGAGAATGCTGATTTTGAGACGTGGGAGACGCTTGTCCGTCAGAGCGTCGACGAGGAAACCGCCGAGGCCGCCATCGCCCAGGCGCGTGCCGAATTTGGGGGTCTCGCTACTGCCCCCGCCCCGATTGTTCAGGTCGACGAGGTTCCCAGCGAGGCTGCCGTGGAAGATGTTCCGACCGAGGCGGTGCCGGTTGTCGAAGAGGAACCCCCCTCTCTGGTCGTTCCCGATGAGCCCGCGTCGCTCGAATCGGACGAGATTGTTCTTCCGAGATTCGGACACGACCCCGCCCCCGTCGTGGCGGAGCCCGTTGAGACACCACAACCTGAAGCCGAGGAAGTAGCAGAGCCTGAGGGTGATTTCGAGCGTGTGCTCGCCGACTCCTCGGCGGTCTCACCACCGACCGACGCCTGGCCCCTCGTCGCCACTGAGGCGACCCCAGCACCTGTGGTGGCTGAACCAGAACCCGTCGCCCAACCCCAGTCGGTGCCGATTGTGACGCCCGAGATGCAGGGGAGTATCGCGCCGGCCAAGCGATTTGGATTCGATCACGTCGGTGAAGAGATATCGCCCGACAACGCGCGCATTGACAAGACGCTTCAGCTGTTTTGGTCGTGGTGGGCGATCGGATCTCCTATCGTCGCGCTGCTGTTAGGTGCCTGGTTGGTGGATACCGGGCTCAGCCTCGGCCAGGCCATTGCGGCCTCGGTTGTGGGAGTGGGGCTCGCCTCGATTCCCGTCGTCTTTGGCACCATTCTTGGTATTCGGACCGGGCTTCCCGCCTTGATGGCGTCGCGGGCCGCCTTTGGACTATCCGGAAACGTCCTTCCTGCCATCGCGATGACGCTCGTGCGCATCCTCGTCTCGGCAGGGTTCCTCTGGGCAGCGACCTGGATGATGTCGGGCATCCTGCTCGAATCCAACTACTGGAACGGCGAGCCCGCCATCATCAACGTGATGATGGGCGCGGTGTCGGTGGTGATCGCCGTTGTTCTCGCTGTCGTAGGTCGGGGCATCGTTCAGCTGACGCTGTGGGTATCGGCGACCCTCGCCACACTCGGACTCATTGGAGTGGTTCTCGTCACCGCGGGACCGGTCAGTTCCGCTGCCTTTGGACGCCCAGGGGCCGATATGGCCACCATCGTCGCCGGTATCGCCATGGTGATGAGCGTGTTCATGGTGGTCTGGGCCCACTCCGGTTCAGATCTTGCACGATTCCACGTGCGCTACGGCACGGCCGCCGCATCGAGCGTCTCCGCCGTGGGAGCAGTCGTGCCCCCGCTGATTCTCTTGAGCTGGGGAGCGCTCTTGGGCGCATCCAACGACGAATTCCGCGCCGCCCTCTTCGTCGACTTCTTTGACACCGTGTTGGAGCTTGCCCCCGACTGGTATGTCATCCCCGCGATTCTGTTCCTTGGCCTTCCGCTGATTGCTCTGGGGTCTCTTGGCCTTCACTCCTCCGGCTACGCCTTGATGAGCTTGGGCGCAAAAATGCCCCGCTACGTCGCGGTGAGTGTCGTGAGCGGGTTGGCGGCCCTGACCGCCCTGGGTGTTGTCGTGTTCGTGCCAGGAATTACCGTGTACCTTCCCGACATCCTCCTGGCGAGCGGTGTTGTCGTCGCGAGTTTCGTCGGGGCCGTCGCGGGAGAAACGCTCACCCGACGCGTACACCTCGACGCCACCCTGCTCACCGGCCAGGCCGGTAGCTACTACCGATGGCGCGCCGCTCCGGTCATTGGATTCGTGGTGTCCGTGATTCTTGGCTTCGGGCTTCTGGAGTCGGCTCAGGGATGGGCATGGCTCGGTTTCCTCGTGGAGCCCCTCGCCCCTGCGCTCGACCTATCGGGTTGGAACATGGGGCCGATTGTTGCCCTGCTGAGTGGATTTGCCTTCAACGCTTTAGCCGGAATTCAGACGGGTATTTCTCTGGGGACCAAGAAGGCCGCACAGAGTGAGTAGTTCGCTTCCGCTCAGCACGGTCATCGAGACCCTCGATGGACTCTGGCCCCCTGCGGGAGCGGAGGAGTGGGACGCCGTTGGACTGGTCGTGGGGGCGCGCAGCCAACAAGTGACCCATATTCGTCTCGTGGTCGACGTCGTTCGCGCCACCGTCGATGAAGCCATTTCCGATGGTGCCGACCTGATCGTCTCGCATCACCCGCTCCTCCTACGTGGAGTGACCTCGGTGGCAGAAGACCACTACAAAGGCGCCCTCGTCGCCGAGCTGATTCGGGCCGGGGTGGGGCTGTATTCCGCCCACACCAACGCCGACGCAGTCGACGTGGGAACCTCTGAAGTGCTGGCGCGCGCTCTCGACATCGCAGAGTTGGGCCCCATCACCGAGGGACTCAACGAGGACAGCGGAATCGGACGAGTGGGAGTCCTGCCCAAGCCGATTCGACTTTATGACCTCGCCACCGCTCTGGGACGCCTCGTCCCGCAGACCGCCGGGGGCATCAGAGTGTCGGGTGACCCCGACCAGATGGTGAGCCGGGTCGCTCTATGCACCGGCGCGGGCGATTCGTTACTCAACCACCCCCTCGTCCAGGCGGCAGACGTCTACATCACCGGCGACCTCCGCCACCACCCGGTGAGCGAAGTCCAGCAGCAGCGCCTGCACGAATCAGGCCCCGCGCTCATCGACGTTTCCCACTTTGCGTCTGAATGGTTTTTTCTCGACCAGGTGAAAGCCGAACTCGAAGCGCGACTCCCCGGAGTCACCATCAGTGTGAGCGAGGTCGTCACCGACCCCTGGGATTTCGTCATCCACCCCAGCTAGCCCCGAATAGACTGGCCGCCAGAACTGACCTGGAGGGGTAATGAAGGCAAATCCGGCTGATCAAGCGCGACTCCTTGACCTTCAAGAGCTCGATAACCACCTGGCGCAGGTGACAAAAAAGTCGAAGAACCTGCCTGAAGCGGCCACCCTCGAGGAACTGAGCACTGAACTCGCCTCAGCGAAAGAGTCTCAGCGGGAGAAACTAGGTATCGTCGATGAATTCGCGGCGGAAGTGAAGCGCAGCGAATCCGACGTGGAGATGGTGGAAGCCCGGATTGCGAAGGACACCGAACGGCTCGACCACACCTCTTCGGCTAAAGACGCCCAGGGGCTCGAACACGAAATCCAGAGCTTGCGTGAGCGCCTCTCCGCCCTGGAAGAAGTGGAGCTCGAGGAAATGGAGCGGCTCGAACAAGCCGAATTGGAACTCTCGGGGGCAGACCAGGCCGTCACTGAGCTCATGAGCCGAGTAGACGAAGCCACCCAGGCGCTCGATGCCGCCAAAGCAGAGCTCGAAGCCGACTACCAGGCGACCGCGGCGAAGCGTCTGGCGCTGTGTGCAGAATTACCCGCCGATTTGCTCGAGCTCTACGAGCGTCAGCGTGAGCGCTACGGTTTCGGCGCGTCGCTGCTGCAGAGGGGAATCTCCTCGGCCAGTGGGGTGGCGCTGACCGAATCTGACCTCGCTCAGGTGCGCGCTGCCGCACCCGACGACGTGGTGCTCTGCCCCGATTCAAACGCAATCTTGGTGCGCACCGGTGAGTCGGGCATCTGATGAAGATCATCGTCCACGCTGACGGCGCCTCACGGGGTAACCCTGGTGAAGCTGCCGGTGGAGCGGTCATCCTGCACGCCGAAACGGGCGAGCTGATGGTCGAAATCGGTGTCCTCGTCGGCCACGCGTCGAACAATGTCGCCGAATACCGCGGCATGATCGAGGGCATCACCGTCGCCAAAGGACTCAACCCCGAAGGGGAAGTCATTGTCCGGCTCGACTCCAAGCTCGTGGTCGAGCAAATGTCGGGCAATTGGAAAGTCAAACACCCCGATATGCAGCAGCTCGTCAAACACGCGCACTCCGTCATCGACGGAATGGCCGTGCGCTTCGAGTGGGTACCCCGAAACGACAACGCGCTGGCCGATGCGGCAGCAAACCGCGCCTTGGATGAGTGCCGGGATTTCGTCATCCACTACTAGAGCTCGAGTGGTGCTTAGCGCTACCCTGGTGTGTCCAGTAAAGAGGTCGGCCAGGCGGCCGCGTCACGCAAGTGCCGAGGAACGTCCGGGCTCCTTAGAGCAGGGTGGTGGGTAACGCCCACCCGGAGTAATCCGCGAGATAGTGCCACAGAAAGTAAACCGCCCCCTCGGGGGTAAGGGTGAAACGGTGGTGTAAGAGACCACCAGAGGTGTGGGTGACCGCATCTGCTTGGCAAACCTCACCCGGAGCAAGACCAAACAGGTGTCGATTAGGTTGCTCGCCTAGACACCGGGTAGGTCGCTAGAAGGATGCGGCAACGCATTCTCGAGAGAGATGGTCGCCACCAGGGCAACCTGGGACAGAACCCGGCGTATCGGCCGGCCTCTTTACCGGACCGTCTCCCTGGTGCTTTCGGCCAAGTACGCAGCACCCTGGATTCCCGCGTTGTTCAGAAGCGCCGCGGTCCGAATCGGCACCGGAATATTGATGTGGTGCATGAACAGCTCAGGCGCTTTCGACACCCCTCCGCCCACTAAGAACAGGTCGGGGCTGAAGAGGCGAATGAGGTGGAGGTAGTAGCGCTCCAAAATCTTTGCCCACTCGTCCCACTCGAGCCCCAAGTTGATCCGGGCAATGGCTGAGGCGCGTTTTTCGATCACTTCACCATCCAGCTCGAGGTGGCCAAGCTCCGTGTTGGGAATCAACACCCCGTCTTGAATCATCGCGCTGCCGATGCCCGTGCCGAGGGTAGTCAAAATGACGAGCCCCTCCTGACCGACGGCGGCGCCGTAGTGGGCCTCCGCGACTCCCGCGGCGTCGGCGTCGTTCAAAAAGACAATGTTGCGACCCAGGTGGTCCTCCAGCATCTTCTCCGCCTCGAGCCCCAGCCACTCGTCAGAGATATTCGCGGCCGTGGTGGTGACGCCGTCTTTCACGACGGCGGGAACACAGACGCCTAAGGGCAGACCTTTGGCTTCTGGCCCAATGTCTTCGACGATTTGGCCGATGGTGTCGAAAATGTCTTTCGGAGAGCCGCCCTCGGGGGTGGGGTATTTGATGCGTTCGCTCAGTAGCTCACCCTTGACGGTGTCCACCAGGGCACCTTTGGTCCCGGTGCCACCGACGTCGATACCGATTGCGAGATGCGTGCTCATGGCTCGGTCAATACCTCCGCTCCGGTGGCCGTCACGACCAGGGTGTGCTCAAACTGTGCTGAGAGGGCTTTGTCTTTGGTGACGACGGTCCAGCCGTCATCCCACAGGTCCCAGGCGATAGTACCCAAGGTGAGCATTGGTTCGATGGTGAACACCATGCCCTCTTCCATAATCTCGTTGTGTTGGGGGGCTGCGTCGTAGTGGGGAATGATGAGCCCGGAGTGGAACTCTTTGCCGACCCCGTGTCCGGTGAAATCCCGCACGACGCCGTAGCCGAAGCGATTCGCATACGCCTCAATCGCCCGACCAATCACGTTCACTTCGCGCCCAGGTTTCACCGCCTTGATTCCGCGCATGAGTGCCTCTTCGGTGCGCTGCATGAGCAGGCGTGCCTCCTCACTCACCTCACCGACGCCAAAAATGCGGTTGGTGTCGCCGTGGAAGCCATCGAGGTAGGCCGTGACATCGAGGTTCACGATGTCGCCCTCCTCTAGGACGGTGTCGTCGGGGATTCCGTGACAGATGACCTCATTGAGTGAAGTGCAGCAGGACTTGGGGAAACCCCGATAGCCGAGGGTCGAGGGGTAGGCGCCGTGGTCGAGCAAAAACTCGTGCACGATTGTGTCGATCTCGTCGGTGGTCATGCCCGGTGCGACGACTTTTTCGACTTCGACAATCGCCTGCGCAGCAATTTTTCCGGCCTTCCGGATGCCTTCGATTTCCCCTGGCGTGTAGTGGTCGCCACTAAAACCCTCTCGGGGGGTCTTCTTGCCCACGTATTCGGGCCGAGCAATAGTCTGCGGAACCTCGCGCCACGGGGAAATCACCCCTGGAATCAACTCACCCGCAGCGTTTTTTGGCACCCTTAGAGTGTAGGCATCGCAGCTGAGCCGAAGAGACGGTGAAAACGTGTCAGACGAGGATAAGAAGTGGTGGTTCAACCACACCACCGGTGAGGTCGAATACGGCCGCAAGTCACTCTCGATGCACCGCGACGGACCCTACGACACCGAAGAGGAAGCCAGGCGCGCTCCTGAGATCGCGAAAGAACGCGCCAGGGCGTGGGCTGAGGAAGACGCGGAGGACTAGTCCTCGAAGACGTGCTCTTCTTTGGGGAACTTCCCCCCACGCACATCGTCTCGCCAGCGCTCCACTGAGGACACCATGGTCTCGCCCAGGGTCGCGTACTGCTCGACAAAGCGGGGGATACGGCCGGTGTTCACTCCGAGCAAGTCCGTCCAGACCAGGATTTGTCCATCCGTCTCACGACCTGCACCAATGCCGATGGTCGGAATGCTGAGCGCCCTCGACGCTTCCGCCGCGACCGATTCCGGCACCATTTCGACGACGACGGAGAAAGCGCCGGCCGCTTCGACCGCTTTCGCATCCGCCATAAAAGCCTCTTTGCCCTCACCGCGGGCTTGAACGACGTGGCCGCCGAGCCCGTGTTCGCTTTGGGGGGTGTAGCCGATATGGGCCATCACGGGAATACCGGCCTGGACGATGCGCTCGATCTGCGCCACCGAGCGCACTCCACCCTCGAGTTTCACCGCGTGGGCACCGGTTTCTTTCATGAAACGAACCGCCGTGTGCAGGGCCTCATCGGGTCCTGACTCGTAGGAGCCGAAAGGAAGGTCGGCGACGACTAAGGCGCGCTTTGCCGCTCGCACCACCGCCCGGGTGAGGGGGATGAGTTCATCCACCGTGGTGGGCACGGTGGTGTCGTGTCCAAAGACCACGTTGCCCGCGGAATCTCCCACGAGGAGGAAGTCGACACCGGCTTGGTCAAACAGCCCGGCACTCAAATAGTCATAGCTCGTAAGCCCGACAATTTTGGTGCCCGAGGCTTTCGCCTGGGCGAAATGACGGACACGGACGCGCTTAGTGGGCTCAGCCATGGCTTACAGACTAGTCCGGACGCACACTTTGCGACCGGGCGGTCACCGGAAGCCTACGGTCGCGACCGAACGACACACTGGATACTCGTGGCCCGATTGCCCCCTGGCGGCGCTTCCATTCGGCCCGGTCGACCAAGGTGACCACCTTGGCCACCATCTCGGAATCGAAGCCTTTCGCGACGATTTGAGGGTGGTCGAGCCCTTCGACAATGAGCAGCTGCAAAATCTCGTCGAGGACGTCGTAGTCCGGCAGGCTGTCCTGGTCGGTTTGGCCAGGGCGCAATTCCGCACTCGGGGGCTTCTCAATAGAACTCTCGGGGATCGGGGGTGTTTCTCCCCGGGTCGCGGCCTGGGCGTTACGCCACCTCGCGAGCTCCCAGACCATGGTTTTGGGCACGTCTTTGATGGGGGCGAACCCTCCAACGCTGTCGCCGTAAATGGTCGAATAGCCCACGGCCAGCTCGGATTTGTTACCCGTCGTGAGGACGAGCTGGCCTTCCATATTGGAAATCGACATCAAGACGACGCCCCGGGCGCGCGCCTGAACATTCTCGGCGGCGAGACCACTGAGCCCCAATTGGTGGTCAAACGGTGCGACGAGTTCCGCAATGGGCTCGACCCGGTAGTGAAGGCCGACGTTCTCGGCGAGTTGCTGGGCGTCGTCTTTGGAGTGTTCGCTCGAATAGTTGCTGGGAAGAGACACCCCATAGACTCGCTCGGGCCCGATCGCGTCGGCGGCGATCACCGCGCAGACCGCTGAGTCGATTCCGCCAGAGAGGCCCAAAATGACGGCGGGGAAGCCGTTTTTGTTCACGTAATCCCTCGTGCCGGTGACGAGAGCCTGCCAGACCAACTCCAGGTCGTCTTTCTCCTCGCTGATCACCGGAGCATGCGCCGTGGTGCCCTCTTTGTGGAGCTTGTCGACGACCACGAGTTCACAGGTCTCCGGAAGATCAAAGTCGTGGGTGTCCGGGGCGTCAATCGTGACCACCTGGAGGTCTTCGTCAAAGACAGGAAGCCGGGTGAGAACGGAGCCGTCTCGGTCGACCGCCACCGAATCGCCGTCAAACACCAGGTCGTCTTGCCCTCCCACCAGGTTCGTGTAGACCACTGCGCAGTTCATCTGTTGGGCGCGCTTTTTCACGAGCGGCAGCCGGACGTCGTCTTTATCTCGCTCAAACGGCGACGCATTGGGCACCAGCAGGGCGCCGAGGGGGAGTGCGGCCATGGTGGCTACGGGCCCGTGTTCGCGCCACAGGTCCTCACAAATCACGATGCCGCAATCCACATCACCCACGCGGACGACGAGGTAACCCGTGCCGGGGAGGAAGGTGCGGAATTCGTCAAAGACCGAATAGTTCGGCAGATGGTGTTTGTTGTAACGACCGGCAACCCGACCGTGTTGGATCACGCTCGCCGAGTTATGGGCCTGCTGCGGATGGGCGGGGTTGTACTGGTCAGGCGGAGGCGGAAAGGGGCCATCGGGGTGGCCGAGGATGACCACGAGATCACCGAGTCCGCGGGATTCCAAATCGGTGGCGAATCTATCGACTGCTTCCCGGCAGCGGTGGAGGAAGTCGTCTCTGAGAGCGAGGTCTTCAATCGGGTAGCCGCTCAGCGCCAACTCACCGGTCAGCATCACTTCAGCGCCCGCATCCCACGCGCGCCCGGCAAATCCCATCAGACGCTCAAGGTTGCCCGAAATATCCCCGACGACGGGGTTCGTTTGGGCGATGGCCACCCTCAGTTGCGGCATAACCAGTAGCCTAATAGTGGCCAAGTTGTCCCAACTATTGAGCGGGGTTACACCTGATGGACAAGCAACAGGAATTTGTTCTGCGCACAATCGAAGAGCGCGGAGTGAAATTCATTCGCCTGTGGTTTACCGACGTCGTCGGCACGCTCAAAATGGTGGCCATTGCCCCCGCCGAGGTAGAGGGCGCCTTCGCGGAGGGCCTCGGAATCGACGGCTCCTCCATTCAAGGCTTTACCCGAGCGTTTGAAGCCGACGTTCTGGCCCACCCCGACCCAGCAACCTTCCAAATTCTTCCCTGGCGCGGGGAAATCGACCCCACCGCCCGCATGTTCTGTGACATTGCCACCCCAGACGGAGAGCCGGCGGTGGCCGACCCCCGCTACGTACTCAAGCGCACCCTTCAGCGCGCGGCAGAACGCGGATTCACCTTCTACACTCACCCCGAAATCGAGTTCTACCTCCTCAAATCGAGCGAACCGGGTCCCCACGGCCTCGAACCGGTCGACAAGGCCGGCTATTTCGACAACGTTCCTGGGGGAACAGCCCACGACTTCCGCCGCCGCGCCGTGAGGATGCTCGAAGATTTGGGTATTTCTGTGGAGTTCAGCCACCACGAGGGCGGCCCGGGTCAAAACGAGATCGACCTGCGCTACGCCGATGCCCTCACCATGGCCGACAACATCATGACCTTCCGCACGGTCATTAAAGAGGTCGCGATTGAGCAGGGAGTGTATGCGACCTTCATGCCGAAGCCCTTCGCCGACCACCCCGGCTCGGGAATGCACACCCACCTTTCGCTGTTCGAGGGTGACTCAAACGCTTTCTTCGACCAGAGCCAGACCTACCAGCTCTCCACTGTGGGCCGACAGTTCGTCGCGGGTCTGCTCACTCACGCTCCTGAGATCACGGCGGTCACCAACCAGTTCGTGAACTCGTATAAGCGCCTGTGGGGAGGTCACGAAGCCCCCAACTACATCACGTGGGGTCACAACAACCGCTCGGCGCTCGTGCGTGTGCCGCTGTACAAGCCCGGCAAAGGCCAGAGCGCGCGCATCGAATACCGTGCCATGGACTCCGCCGCCAACCCCTACCTCGCCTTCGCATTGCTGCTGGCAGCCGGCCTCAAAGGCATCGAAGAGGGCTACGAGCTCCCTCCCGAGGCAGAAGACACCGTGTGGGAGCTCAGTAACCAGGAGCGCCGTGCGCTGGGCTACAAAGCTCTACCCACGAGCCTCGACCACGCGCTGAACGTCATGGAGGAGAGCGAACTCGTCGCGGAGACTCTCGGCGAGCAGGTTTTCAACTACGTGCTGCTCAACAAGCGACTCGAGTGGGAGCGCTACCGCGCCCAGGTGACGCCGTTCGAACTCGAGTCAAACCTGGAGCTCCTCTAGAGCTGGAGGAGGCACAATCATGCCTCGTGGTTTGGGGCTCAGTGAGCTCGCCCGATACGGTTTCGCGGAACTCACCGAAGCAAAAACCCGCCTGGATTCACTTGGGCTGGACGCGGAGACGTTCGCCCAGGCGGCAAACCCCGACCGCGCGGTGGAGTGGTGGCTGCGCCTGCGAACCGTTGACCCTGCACGCTTTGACGCACTCGCGAAGTCGCAACAGTGGTCTGATGCGCTGATTCGACTGACCGGGTCGTCAGATGGGCTCGCCGAGTTCTTGAAGCGACGTCCGGAGGTGTGGCCCGCGCTGTCTCAGCCGCTCTCGGGGCCCCTCGAGCGCGATGAGCTGATTGCGCTGTGGCGCAAAGACGTCCACGGCCTCTCTTTTGACGCGACCGTGACGGCTCTGCGTGTGGCGTACCGCCGGGAACTCGCCCGCTTGGCCCTGTGGGACACGACTCAACACTCGCCCATCGACGCGGTGGACTCTGTGGCCAGGGGACTCGCCGACCTTGCCGATGCGGCAATTGAAATAGCGCTCGAGATTTCTCGAAGAGAACTCTCACTCTCAGAAAGCGACGCACCCCTCGCCGTCATCGCGATGGGGAAGGCCGGAGCGAGGGAGCTCAACTACCTCTCTGACGTTGATGTCATCTATGTCACAGAAGCGGCCGACCCCGAGAGACAAGATGCGGTCCTGCGCGGCGCGACGGCGCTTGCCCAGATGATGCAGCGAGTGATCGGCGAATTCGGCGCGGAGCCAGGTCTGTGGGAGGTCGACGCGAACCTCCGGCCGGAGGGAAAGGATGGCGCGCTCGTGAGAACTCTGGATTCTCACGTCGCCTACTACCAACGCTGGGCCAAAGATTGGGAATTTCAAGCCCTCATCAAAGCTCGCCCGATGGCGGGGTCAATGGATGTGGGTGCGCGCTATCGGGAAGCACTCGAACCCCTGATTTGGGCGGCCTCGACGCGGGATGGGTTTGTCGAGCAAGTCCAGCGCATGCGCGAGCGCGTCACCGACCACATCCCCGCGGACGAGGTCGACATCCAGTTGAAGCTCGGCCCCGGGGGCCTTCGCGACGTCGAATTCACGATTCAATTGCTCCAGCTCGTCCACGGCGGCGCCGATCCGGATGTGCGAGTGGCGGACACTCTCGGTGCTCTTCGCGCTCTCGCCCACAAGGGATACGTCGGGAGACCTGAAGCCGCAGAGTTCGACCGCGCCTACCGCCACCTTCGAACCCTGGAACATCGGCTCCAGCTGCGGTTTCTCAAGCGCACCCACTTGATGCCGCGTGAGGACGAAGACCTTCGCATTCTCGCGCGGGCGAGCAAACTCGCCGAGAACGCTGAGGCCTTGGTTGAGTCGTGGCGGGGAATTCAGAGGCAGGTTCGCTCGCTTCACGAGCGACTCTTCTACAGGCCCCTGCTCCAAGCCATCGCCGGTTTGGGGTCAGAGGAAGGCCTGGAGCTTACGAGCGAGCAGGCGGCCGATCGTCTCCGCGCCACAGGATTTGCCGACCCTGAGGGCGCCATTACTCACATCACTGCCCTGACCCAGGGAGTGTCTCGTCGAGCGCAGATTCAACGGAATCTTTTGCCCGTGATTTTGCGCTGGCTCGCCGACGGCACCGACCCCGACCGGGGCCTGCTCGCCTTTAGGCGGCTGAGCGACAACCTGGGAGAAAGCAACTGGTTTTTGCGCATGTTGCGCGATTCGTCAGGTGCGGCCCAGCGACTCACACGCGTGCTGGCTACGAGTGGCTATGTGGGTGCCCTGCTGGAGCGTGTTCCCGAGGGGGCGGGCTGGCTCGACAACTCTGACGATCTGGTTCCCCGAAGCCGCGAGACCCTCCTTGGCGAGGTGTCGTCGATTGCCGAGCGCTACCAAGGTGATGTAGAAAGCGGCGCGAATGCGCTCCGTCAGCTCAGACGCCGGGAGCTCTTACGCCTCGCGATGGCGAGCATCGTCGGAGAAATCGAGACGGTGCCTCTAGGCAATGCGTTGACCGAACTCACCGAGGTCTATCTGGAGGGGGCGTGGCAGCTTCTTGCCGCAGAGGCTGAGGGGGTCGAGTTCGCCATCATCGCAATGGGTCGATTCGGCGGGGGAGAGCTCGGTTTCGCCTCCGATGCCGACGTCGTCTACGTCGTGCGGGACGCCGGTGCCGGTGACGAGACCCACAACCGTGGAATTGCCCTGGTCAAAGAGATCACCAGAATCACCGAAGACGTGCTGTTTCCCTTCGAACTCGACGCCGGGTTACGCCCTGAAGGGAAGAACGGCCCCCTGATTCGCAGCCTCGACGCCTACCAGGCCTATTACGACCGCTGGGCGCTCAGCTGGGAAGCACAGGCCCTCCTTCGAGCTCGGGACGTGGTGGGCCACGATGGCCTTCGGGCCGATTTCATGGCCATGGCCAACGCCATTCGATACCCCGACTCGTTCCCGGCTGACGCGCTCCGAGAAATCAGGCGAATCAAGGCTCGCGTTGAATCGGAAAGGCTCCCTCAAGGCGCTGACCCCACCCGGCATCTGAAGCTCGGGCGCGGGTCACTGAGCGACGTTGAATGGCTCGTGCAGCTACTTCAGCTGCGCCACGCGGGCACGATGCCGTCTATTCAACGCGCGGAAACCTTGGGCACGCTCGAGGCACTCGCCGAGGAAGACGTGATTCCCCAGGCAGACGTCACGGTGTTGAGAAATGCGTGGCTGCTCTCCTCCGAGCTGCGCAATGCCCTCACGCTGTTCCGGGTGCCGCCCGATGTTCTTCCCGTTGACCGACACGTCCTCGAAGGTGCGGCTCGTTTGATGGGCTACCCGCCTCGGAGCGCGAGCAGGTTGGAAGAACATTACCTTCGCACGACAAGACTCTCGCGCCAGGCCTTCGAGCGTCACTTCTTCGACTAAACACAAACAGGGCGGCCCCAACGGGACCGCCCTGCTGCCAGGTTGTGTTTAGACGCTGTAGTACATCTCGTACTCGAACGGGTGTGGACGCTGCGCGTAGGGCAGAAGCTCCGCCTCGCGCTTGTAGTCGATCCAGGCGCCAATGAGGTCCTCGGTGAACACGCCACCCTGAGTGAGAAACTCGTGGTCGTTCTCCAGAGCCACCAGAGCCTCTTCGAGGCTGCCGGGTACCTGAGGAATACCCTTCGCTTCCTCCGGGGGAAGCTCGTAGAGGTCCTTGTCGACCGGCTCGTGCGGCTCAATCTTGTTCACGATTCCGTCCAGACCGGCCATCATCTGAGCGGCGAAGGCGAGGTAGGGGTTACCCGAGGAGTCAGGCGCACGGAACTCAATGCGCTTCGCCTTCGGGTTGGTTCCGGTGATCGGGATACGGATCGCAGCGGAGCGGTTACCGGCCGAGTAGACCAGGTTGACCGGAGCTTCGAAGCCCTTCACCAGACGGCGGTAGGAGTTGATGGTCGGGTTGGTGAAGGCCAACACGGCGGGGGCGTGCTTCAGCAGACCACCGATATACCAGCGGGCAATGTCGGAGAGGCCACCGTAGCCAGCCTCGTCGTAGAACAGCGGCTTGCCGTCGTTCCACAGCGACTGGTGGGTGTGCATACCCGAACCGTTGTCGCTAAAGAGCGGCTTCGGCATGAAGGTTGCGGTCTTGCCCCACTGCTCGGCGGTGTTCTTGACGATGTACTTGAACTTTAAGATGTCGTCAGCCGAGTGGACCATGGTGTTGAACTTGTAGTTGATTTCGTTCTGACCGGCGGTACCCACCTCGTGGTGGCTGCGCTCGACCTCGAGGCCCACGTCGGCGAGCTTGAGGCAGATGTCGTCACGAATGTCGGCCATCTTGTCCACCGGGGTCACCGGGAAGTAGCCACCCTTGTAGGGGGTCTTGTTGGCGAGGTTTCCACCCTGTTCGACACGGCCGGTGTTCCACGCACCCTCTTCGGAGTCAACCGAGTAGAAGCTCGTGTGCTGGTTCACTTCGTAGCGCACGTCGTCAAAGATGAAGAACTCGGCCTCGGGGGCGAAGAACGCGGTGTCGGCGATACCGGTGGAGGCGAGGAACTTCTCGGCCTTCTTGGCGACCTGACGGGGGTCGCGACCGTAGATCTCGCCGTTACGGGGGTTGTAGATGTCAAAGAGCATCACCAGGGTGCGCTCGGCGCGGAATGGGTCCACGTACGCGGTGGTGACGTCGGGGATCAACTGCAGGTCAGACTCGTGAATCGACTGGAACCCACGAATCGAGGAACCATCGAAGAGCTGGCCCACGGTGAAGAAGTCTTCATCCACGGTGCTCGCCGGGATGTTGAAGTGCTGCTGCACGCCCGGAAGGTCGGTGAATCGAATGTCAAGAAACTTGACGTCGGTGTCCTTGATAAAGGAGAGCACCTCAGACGAATTGGAAAACATTTACACTCCCTGTGTTCATGAATAAATCGGCTACCTGTCCGTAGCACCCCCTCAGGGTATGCCGAGGGCATAACGCGGGGATATCTGAAATGTTTCAGCGATGTTACGCCTTGCCCCACCTACACTGAGAGGCGATGGCATCAGACGACAACTACTGGCCCGGGAAAGCCTTTGGATTGCCCCAAGAGGGCCCGAGAAGCGCCCCGAGTTGGTCGCGTCGTATCGGCGGTCTGGCCATCGACTGGGGCATTTCGATGCTCGTGTCGTTTCTCTTCTACGGCTACGACGGACTCGCCATCTTGACGGTGTTTATCGTGATCAACGC